>CANRAW010000007.1 GCA_947628715.1 uncultured Clostridia bacterium | reverse complement strand
ACCAACGCAAAACAAAACATAAAGAAGTTGTGTCTTTATATTTATTCCTTATTATTTTATTGTATGTTAAATATCCCCTAGAGCTACATGTGTGTGTGTGTGTGTGTGTGTGTGTGTACAGCCTCAAGGGTTTCAGCGATTTGTCTTATTTTATCCATCGTTTTTTACCTCTTTTTCAAACTTATTATCTACCGTTTGTACAATTTTTATTTTAAAATATAATCCGACTAATGTCAACACATTTTTTAAAAAAACTTACATGAAAATTTTAGCAAAATTTTTCCCCTTTACTCCACATCAGCCTTCCATAATCCATGCTTGTTGCAATACGAATATAAAACAGAGCCAGAAATATAAGGAAAAGTCGCCTCAGCCTTTTGGTTAGGCATAAACTTAACCATGCACTCCCTGTTCTCACTAACTAAGCATACCCACTCAATATAATGCTCATCCTCCATAACATGATTAACCTTAACAACTATCTCATTTCCTACCTTTTCATAAGTTGGAACATGCTTCTCAACTGCTGCATCAACCGAATTTGGAACTAGCTTCTCCATAGGCTCCTCACAGCACACAATTCCACAACCTTTGCAATTGCAGTCCTCTATTACCTTTACAACTGCTCCACATGACTTACATCTTTTAATAACTAACTCATTTTTCATACACTCTCTACTCCTTTTCATATTTTTACTTTAATATATCACAACCAACATATTTTTTCTATACCTTTACACAAAATACTTTATAATAAATTGCGTTCCCTTGTTTTCCTCAGAAACTACATCTATGCTTCCATTATTCTTTTCAATAATAGACTTCGCAAGGGCAAGTCCAATGCCTATGCTGTCGCTTGAAGAATTTTTCCCTTTATAAAATCTTTCAAAAATATGAGGCAAATCCTCTTTCGCAATGCCAACTCCATAATCCTTAATAACAATTTTAGAATACATTTTGCTTTGCTCAAAATAAACATCAATACTTGACTTTTGATTAGAGTGCTCAATAGCATTTTTCAAAATATTGGTAATTGCCTCAATTTGCCATTTTGCATCACAATATATCTTGTTTTCGCTATTTCCATACACATTAATCTTTATGCCCTTTAACTCGCATAAAATCGAAACCTTCTCAACGCTTTTATTAATAAGATTTTTTAACGTTTCCTCTCTGTTTATGAAATCAATAGCATTTACATCTAACTTAGATAACTTCAATAAAGAATTTATCAAAAAATTAATATTGACAATCTGCCTTTTTATATTTTTAATAAAATCATTTCTTGTATTTTCATCCATATCGGGATTCTCTAAAATATCGTCAATCATAACAGTTATTCCTGCCAAAGGCGTTTTTAACTGGTGCGAAATATCTGATAGAGAATCTTTTAGATTTACCTTATCCTTTATAGAATTTTCTGCAGATTCCTTCAGCATAATCGTCGTTTTATACACCTCATTTTTTAATATAGAAAGCTCATCCTCAGTGTTATCTGAAATATCTAGCCTGTAATTTTTGTTATTAATATCCTCAATATATCTAGTAATTTCCTTTAACTCCTTATCCTTATTACTATTATATCTTAAAAATATTACTAACAACGTGATTGAAAAAGCAAATAACATTACTAAACTAATAATCAAAAAAATCTCAAAACACTTGTCATTTTTTATAATAATTGCCTCTTCCTCTATATCTATGCCATAATTTCTAAATATATCAGCATTTATATCCGCTTCACTGTTGATTTCCTCTATTAACTTATTTTTATCTATATCAGGGTACTTTTCTATTATATTCGTTATAATGCTGGCAACTTTGCTATTAAAATTTCTTGTGTAAGTCTTGTAAGCATAAAGTTCATATACGCCAAATAATATTAATGTAAAAATTATAACAAATGCACTCTTTACTAATGCCTTCTTTAATTCAACTTTATTTTTCATCTCTATCAATTCTATACCCTATCCCCTTAATCGTAACTATAATATCAGTACCCAGTTTTTCCCTAATTCTCTTTAAATAAACAGTAACTGTATTGTCATTTATATCATTTCCTGTCCACTCCCATACTTTATCAATAATGTCGTTTCTCGACACAACTTTATTTAAGTTCGAAAAAAGCATGCTGAGTATCCTAAGCTCTAAATTTGTAAGTACAACTTCCTCATTATTCTTATATGCAACCATTTTATCTAAATCAAAAGCAATATCCTTTACATACACAATTGAATTTTTCTTTTCTCTTAAGATAACTCTGTTAATCCTTGCTATCAATTCTTTTATTGAAAATGGTTTAGTTATATAATCCTCTGCTCCAAGTTCTAAGCCTTTTACAATATCGTCTTCCTCGTCCTTTGCTGTTAGAAAAATTGTTGCTATACCTTTTTCCTTTATATGACTTTCATATAACGTAAATCCATTTCCATCAGGAAGTGATATGTCTAGGATAATTAGATTTGGCTTACATTTATTTAAAAAATCTATTGCTTCTTTGGTGTTTACTTTATGAACAACATAGAATCCATTTTGCTCTAATGAATATATTAAGCCTTTTGCTAAATCTAAATTGTCCTCAACTAATAAAAGCTCCATCTAACTATCCTCCTTTTGCCATTATATAACAAATTAATATGCTGTTACAAGAGTTATCCTTAAACTAAATATTTTCATTTCTTATCGTTTCAATTGTATTTTGCTTGTTGATTTTAGCTATTGAATACCTCATTATAGTAAACACCAAAATAAACACAGCAATAATTGAAATCAAAATAGGTTTAATTGGTATATACATGCCTTTTTCTATTTTTACAGAAAAAGCAATATATATAGCAAACGTTCCAAGTAGCCCTAATATAATTCCATATATTAACGCCTTAACAGAATAAAATATAGTCTCTAAATTAATCATTTTGTTAAACTCTTTGCTCGTCATACCGACACTTTTTAACATTGCAAATTCCTTTTGCCTAAGTTCCATGTTAGAAGTTATCGTGTTAAAAATATTTGTAACTCCAATTAAAGTTATAATTGCAATAAATCCATACAAAAATATTTTTATAATTAAATTCATTGCATTGTCCTCTTTTGCCCTTTCTGCATAATCGGTATATGTTACGCTTTTAGCAAAATCATATTTTTCTAGTTCGTCTCTTACCTTAGATGTATCATCAGCTTGTATATAAAGAGCATTATGCAAAAACTCTATATCTTTATATTTATCTGCGTTTAATATTAAGTATCCATCTATATAATTGCTATTTTCCTTACCATAAGGTGCAACATCAGTTACTGCTCCTATTTTAATACTCAAATCACTATCGCCAAACTCGCCTGTAATCGTGTCTCCTTTTTGATATGTGTATCTTCTCGCTTCCATTAATTTATCATTATTGTAAAACAAATGACTGTCAAACAAAATGCCTGAATCGTTTAGCTTTTTACCATCCACACCTACTTTATTTGCATATTTTATAAATGAATCATTGTCTAATCCAATAATTTCAAGACATGCACGTTTGCCTTTTCCAGTTTTTACAGAAATACCTTTTTCTTTGTCGTAACGCGCATCTTCTGATACTACTAGTATCCCGCCTTCTGTATTTATTTTTGATAAATCAAAAATTTTCAAATCTTTTGAGCATTTATAAGAAATATATTTTTCATTTACGCCATCTACATTAACTATTTTTTCTATATCTTCCTCTGAAATCTCTCTTATGTTCATCCTCAAATTATAATCATAATCTTTATAATAATTATTAGACAAGTCAAAAGCATTTACAAGGAAACTGTTCATTGCAATAAATATAAATATACTTATAGATATTGAAATTACAGTTGTTCTATATTTTTTCTTACTTCTTTTTAAATTTTTATAAGCTAATTCTCCTCCTTCACCAAATAACTTCGATATTATTTTAGGTGCCTTTAATTTTTTAGGCTTAATCTTTATTTTTTCTGAATTTCTTAATAGCTCAATAGGACTAACTTTGCTTGCTCTTTTTGCAGAAGAAAGTGCTGATAAATATATTGTTATAATTCCTAATATAACTGAGATAAGAACTGGCATCATTGTAACTTTTACAACTATTCCATCTATGTTTCCTAGCATATATTCTCCAGCAATTAGATTTACAATTTTTATTAATACAAATGTCGCAAATATACCTGATATTATGCCCAAAGGTATTGCTACAATTCCAAGCATAAGGCACTCAAATATAACATTTTTCTTTATTTGCCTTTTGGTTGCGCCAACACTTGCAAGCATACCATACATTTTCATTTTTTCTGAAGTTGCTATTGCAAAAGAATTTCTTATGCAAAATACACTTGTGAACATTATTATAAATATAACAACTCCAACAACTGCATAAAGCATACTAACTGTTTCGTCGCTAAATGCAAACGCTTCCCATCTTAATAATTCATTATTTATACTAAAGTTTTCAAACTTGTGCTTTGTTATCCAATTTGTATCTTTCCATAAACTGTCATAATCTGTAGCTCCCATAATGCCTGTGATGGCTCTTTGGTATTCCTTAACATTTTTTAATGTAATAAAAGCATTTTGTTTTCCAATGTTTGTATTTGTCGTAATTATTGTGTATCCTGGGCTACTGTAAGATTCAAAATCATAACTTGGTCTTTCTATTATTCCAACAATTGTAAATTCTCTATGTATTACATTTTCTAATTTTTCTTCGTCTTTATTATATGGATTACTATGTTTTAACTCTGCTCCTTCTAGAGTTTGCCTACTTCCTATGTCAAAACTTATTTTGTCATTTAACTTTAAATCTACTTTTCCATTTTCTATAATGTGCTTACTGATAATTACTTCATTTTCATTTTTTGGAAAAGTTCCTTCTATCAAGTTAAATTTAAGGAATTCAAAAGTTTCACTGTCCATAGAATAAAGGCTAACATAAGGCTTATCTTTATTCTGGCAATTTTCTAATATTCCATATCCATTATCATATATAGTATGAATATTTTTTATATCTCTATTATTTTTTAGAGTTTGAAGCTCTTTATCGTCTGCTCCTTCTAACTGTAAATGATAATATCCTGATTCATTTATTGCATTTTGCACAAGTGTTTCTTTAAAACTTGTAACCATTGCCCCAACTGCACATATTAAACTGCAAGACAATATAATTCCAATTATTGTACTTATTGTTCTTTTTTTATTTAACTTTAAATTTATAATTGATAATCTGCCGAAGAATCCCCATTACCTATACCTCCTTAACTATTTTGCCATCCTCAATTTTAATTATTCTATCTGCTATCTCGGCAATTTCAGTATTATGTGTAATCATAATAATTGTCTGTTTATAATCTTTATTTGATTTTTTAAGTAATGCGACTATTTCGTCACTAGACTTTGAATCCAAATTTCCGAGTTGGCTCGTCTGCTAAAATTATTGCAGGATTTGTAATCAAAGCTCTTCCTATTGATGTTCTTTGTTGCTGTCCTCCAGATAATTCACTTGGCAAATGTTTTCTCCTATCTTCCAAGCCTAAAAGTTTTATCATTTCATTTAGCTTATCTTTGTTTACTTCTCTATTATCTAGCTTTAATGGTAATGTTATGTTTTCTTCTACATTTAAAATTGGTATTAAGTTATAAAATTGATATATTAAGCCAACTTGTCTTCTTCTGAAAATAGCAAGACCGTCGTCATCAAATTTATATATATCTTTTCCTCCTATAAATACTTTTCCACTCGTTGGTCTGTCTACTCCTCCAATTAAATGTAAAAGTGTTGATTTTCCACTACCGAGATGCACCAACTATCGCAACGAATTCTCCTTTTTCTACGCTAAAAGAAACATTATCAAGTGCCGTAACTGCTGTTGTACCTTTTCCATAGATTTTACTCAAATTTTCTACTCTTAATATTTCCATAAAGATTTCTCCCTTCTTTTTTCATGATTTAATTATATTACACTCAAAGTGACAAGTAAGTGACATTAAAAAAGATTAATAAAAAAATTTATTAATCTTTTATTAATCTTAATCACTTAACTTTACAACAACAGTGTCTTTTATTATTTTTATGCTGTCATTTTCTGGATAATATGTCATATTTTTATATTCTTCAGTCTCAAATATATCTCCGCTTACCCACTCGCTCACTAGATTTAAGTTAACTCCTATATGCTCATAATATAGCTTTATCCAGCTGTCCAAATTGCCCCACCAAACAGTTGGCTCTTTAGCAACAAATCCCCATGATTTATCAAATACCCTTTTAGTTTCCATTGGCGTATTATCTCTATTTAAATAACTATTATCTTTAAGTCCGCCTAAAAATAGTATTGGCATATCACTATTAAAGCCATCAAGCTCTTCTATTCTAGTTAATATCCTTTCTGCTGTTTGAACTGCCTGATTTTGCATAGTATTCATTGCAATATATGAAGCATTATCTTGCCAAATGTATATCCAAATTATTCCAATTGAACATATAAGCATTATATTTTTTAAAACATTAGAATTAATTGTCTTAGGTAACATTTCCAATATTTTGAAAAAAATTGGAAATACAAATATCATTGCACAAGCCATAAGAATATGAATATCTACATCTGGTGCAATTATTTCTACTACTCCAAAGCATATTGGCGCTATTATAAATAAAATTAATAAACTAATCATATTGACAATATTTTTGTATACTTTATTTTTTACAATAATTGTTATTGTTGAAATTAGCATAACTGCAAATATTATAATATACAATATATTCGTGTGCCATACTGTGTTTGGTATCATTTTGTCATTAAAATAATAATTAAAGAAACTTTGGTATGATTCTGGAATTAGCGTAGGCAAACTTTTTAGAGTTTCTAATCCTATTTTATTTGCTCCGCTATAATTACTTACTGGTAATTTTGCCAAATATAGTATTAAATGTGCAACTCCGTAAAATACGATTATTCCAATTATTCCCATTAGGATATATCTAATAAGATTTTTTAGTATTTGCTTTCTCTCTGCATTATTTAATAAATCTATTATCAATGTTGCAACACATAAAACCATTGTAACTGCTAAATAAGTCTGATATAAACTTATAGACATGGTAATCAGCAAGCCTGAAAAAATTACCATTGATTTTTTATTTTCATATTTTCTTATTAAGAACACTGCTAAGCATGAAAGTAACATCCCTAATATGTATGCGTCTGAGCAATAAAAAAATGTAAGAGTTGCTGAAAAATTTGGTGCAACTGCAAAGACAATAGCAGTTATAATTTTAAAATATTTATTCTTTATTTGCAATAAATCTGTTACAACAATTACAGTTATTCCCAGTAATATACTAGAAATAAGAGTTGACAATAATGGAGAAACTATGCTCCCTTTTAATGCTTGAACAACACATAAGCCAAATCTTAGTAACATTACTTCCCATACGTTTGCTTGGTGGTACATACTATTTATCAGTGTATCTGGACCTGTTAGTATTAATGAATATAGCTGAAAATGTACTATTACAGATGTTACTACTACTATTAAAAATATTTTCAATTTTTCTTTATCAATATTTATTTTCATTTCTTCTATATCTTTTTGAAAAAATTGTTTTACACTCATTGTATTTTATCTCCTTTTTAATTTTTATATTATTATTTATAGTATAAAATATTACTTTTATTATATACTATTATTGAAAATAATCAAACAATTTTGCTAATTTCATGAATATTTGCATAATTTTGTGAACATTTTGTGAATTTTAGCACTCTTGTATTGACTTTGCTAATTATTGTGCTATAATAACTTATGTAAAGAGAAAAAGAGCTTTACAAAAGAATAATGTGTATAATATTTAATACACATTATGGTATAGTCTCATAAAAAGAAAGGAAGTAGATTTATATGATGATGATACCTAGAAGAAAAAATGAATTTGATTTATTGGAGGATATGTTTAAAATTGATCCATTTTTCTCAGAAGAAGGAAACAAAATAATGAAAACAGACATAAAGGAAAGCAAAGACAAATATATTATTGACGTTGATTTACCTGGATATGAAAAAGAAGATATAAAGATTCACATTGAAGATGGATATTTAAACGTTGAAGCTAAGACAAATTCTGAAAATGAAGACAAAGAAGAAGGAAAATATGTAAGAAAAGAAAGATATTACGGCGAGTGTTCAAGAAGTTTCTATGTTGGAGACGATATAACAGAAACAGACATTAAGGCATCTTTCAAAAATGGAACATTAAGAATAGAAATTCCTAAAAAGGAAGAAAAGAAAGCTATTCCAGAGAAAAAATATATTGAAATTGGTGACTAATACAAAATCTATGGCAAACCAGATAGCAAAAAAGCTATCTGGTTTGTTTTTTTGTTGTAAAAAATTTATGAAATGGCAATTACTATATATTTTCATTTTTTATTTCTTCTATTATGTTTCCATTACTTACTTTCTTTTTTGCTATATACATTGCAGAAAATATTGTAAAATAAGTAATAATAATACATATTGCAATTTGTTTCAAGTGTATATCAAAAATATATATTTCTGTATCCACCATAGCTATATACATAACATACAATATTACCATACTAATTAATACGCCATAAATTATACTGTCTATTCCATAAAAAATACATTCTAAAAATAGCATCTTATTTAATTGTGCATTACTCATTCCTAAAGATTTTAGTTCTGCAAATTCTCTTTTTCTTAAAATAATACTATTATGTATTGTATTGAAGATATTTAATACACTCAATAATGTTACCATCCCGACAAATATATATATAGGAATTTTTACAAGCATTCTTCTACTTACTTCCTCTATTTTCCACGAATATTCTGAAGTCTCCATATTATTTTTGCCATTAATTATTGGCTTTCCTTGTAAAATCATTAAGTTATTATATTCTGATATTTTTATATCCATTTTTTCAGAATTATTAGATTCTATCCATACATTATAGTTTTCCAACGCTGACATTCCGTATTCATCCAATTCTGCATCCTCTGTATTAATTCTGTCTTTACTTAATAAAACATTTATGCGAGAATTATCATTTATTAAAGGCTCAAAATTATCGACAATTCCCACTATCTTAAATTCTGATACTGTCTTATACCCATTTCCATTATTTATAACATATCTTAATGTATCTCCGAACATTATATTTTGTGTATTCTATTAAATCGCCATATTTAGATTCTTCTTTTCTCGTCGTATTAGATATAATTACTTCATTTTTTGCAAGAGAGCTTATTCCTACTTTATTTAATATGTGATCATATTCATTGCCCAATATATAATATGCAAAACAACTATTCATTACCATACTGCCATCTTCTAAAAAATTAGAAGAAAAAGTTAAATTAACATTATTCTCAATAGATTTTTTTATTGAATCCGAAATTTTATCAGCTGGTATTAATATATCAGTTGCTCTTTCGCTCATTCCCATTAATCCAATTCTATAAGCTCCATAGCTTTGAACCAAATTATCTTTTTTAAGATAATTTATTACTTGCTCCAATTCTGATTTATTTATATCCGTTATATTGTATGTATAATTTCTATTCTGATTATAATTTAGCATATCATTAGTTTCATAAAATAAATTTTTTGCAAATCCATCTGCTACCAAAAATATTATAATGCTAATGGTTATAGAAATTACTATAGTTTTATAATTTGATTTTTCTTTTCGTATATTTTTGTATGCTATTTCTCCAGATATTCCAAATATTTTCGATATTGTTTTTGATGTTTTTAAACGTTTTTTATCAATTTTATTTATCTCTTTTCCCTTAATAGTTTCTATGAGTGTCAATTTATTTAAATTTTTTATAGGTAATAAACATGATATCAAAATAATTGTATAAACAGTAACGCCAATTATAAAAAAATTCATTACAGGCATAACATAATGTAATTTTATATTTTCAGTTACACCCATATAAAAAATATTATCGCCAAAATAAAATCCCAAATTTGAATTATTAATTGATGTCAATATATATTTTTGTATTATATTGATAATTAGCATTGAAAATATTATTCCTACAATAATCCCTATTATAAAACCTATAGTACCTACCAATAAAGCCTCTTTCAAAATCATAATTAATCTTTGCCTATTAGTCATACCGAATACTTTCCAATGCTCCAAATTCTTTTATTCGTCCTATATATACCATTTTAAATGCTGTATATATAATAATTATTGTTGCCATTGAAATAACTAATATTATAATTATAAATGCTATAAAAAAACTTTTTCCAAAACTACTATCAACATCAGTAACTAACTCATACTTTAGCAAATTTGTATTATAGATTAAAAGATTGTCTTGCTTTTCTTGTTCTTTTTTTAGTTCATCATATTTTTTACCAGAATCTTCCTCTATAGCTTGTTGTATAGATTGTTGTATTTCACCAATAACTCCTATTTCTTCTATTTTATTTTCTTCTTGGCTACTTATCTTACTATGTTTAATTAAACTTAAATTATTAACTAAATCTTCTGTAGTTTTCTTTATGTTCTTAATTTTTTTAGTTAAAATTCTAACATTAATAATTGTGTTTGATTGCAAACTACTACTTTCAAGATATGTTATTGCACCTAGTCGCTCGTTATTAATGTTTCTATCGTCTTCGTCTAATTCTTCTACAATACCCACAACTTTGTATTTTTTTACTTGCTTTTCAAAGACATGTTCTATTATATCACCAACCTGATAATTAAGGACACTTTTAAAAAAGCTAGAAATAGCAATTTCATTGGAATTATTAGGCAGTCTACCGTCAGTTACCTTTAAACTAGAATTTTTTATTGCATTTTGGTCATAAGCCACTAAATGTATTTTGTATTTTAAATCTCCTATTGTAAAAACATTTTCTGATACTCCATAATCATAATATAAAGATATTTCCTTTATATTTTTATCTTCTTTTATTTTTAACGCATCACAATATAGAATCTCTTTAAACTCTGCCTCCCAATTTCTATCATTTCTTTCAATATTTACCATATATTGTCTAAAACTTGTGAATATTGATAATACAGTTGTTATTAATACCGTAGCAATAATAACTCCAATAGCAATTATAGATTCTCTTTTTTTATTCACTTTTATGTATTGTAAACTTAATTTTGATGTAATACTCATATACTATCCCCCTATCATATATATTTTTTTACATAATATCTAAGCAAGGTATATTAAAAAAACAAGGGACATTTCTTACAAAGAAATGCCCCCGCAAGTTGAAAGTGCCATAAGAAACTAGCTATGGATGTTTAATTTTTCGGAACGAGATAATCTCTTATCTGCTAGAATTATAGCAAGCGACGATGCTTATTACAACACCTTTTACACCAGATGGACAGTAATACTGGATTTGGAACGTCGTATTACGTGTTGCGTTCATGAATCCGCTGTTTACTGTCTGATCTTCTCCTACATAAAGTGTCTTCTGTAAGCCTGCGCCACCAAGGGCATAGAGTGAGCCCATAATGCTAACACTAGTATTGGTCAGTCCTGTTACCGACATGGCCCATACAAACCGGTCACCCGTTATGGTAAATTGATTGCCATAAGCAGTTGCTCCACCATTTACCCAGCCTGTATCAACCGTTACGCTAGAGCCATCACTTGGAATAGTAATAGCAAGTGGAGAAATCTCAGGAGTGCCTGGGTTGTATGCCATTGTATAGAACGTCACATTGTCGAGATCTTCTGCCGGAATGTTTAGCATCTCTGCCAATTTCTCACGCGATGTACAGATTTCATCTGCCGTAATAGCGTCATCTGCAACCGCAGATACTACCGAAGGCAATGAAACTGTAATTAGCATTATCACTGCCATCAGCATGGTCAAAAAGCGTTTTTTCATACTTATGCCTCCTAAATTTTACGTTTAGTCTAGCACTTATATGCACTCTCCTTTTATTATAAAACATAATTACAAAAATCAACAAAAAGTTATAAAAAGATAAATAATTTATAAATATTTTATTTGAATATCTCATTATTAACTAAATAATTTTATGTAGCACAGTTAATGCCACTGTTTTTGCATTCGGTTTTGTGTCATAATAAAATCCAAAATATTTTTGTAATATATTGCTCTCACATTCATAATACATACACTCTGTTGCTCTTCTAATGTTACATTTTATATTATTTACTGATTTATTATATTTTCTTGCAATTATCGGATAAATGTCTCTTTGTAAATTATCTAGCATTAATTTTCTAGCTTTATATAATTCAAGTATTGTTTCTATTAAATAATTAGTTCCAACATATTTTTGATTATATCCTATATATCGTAATTCATTTTCGACTTTATTTCTTTTCACGTCCATGTCCTTATTCTCTATCATTGATTTAATCTTATATATAAATTCTTCATCCGTATTACCTTTGATTATATAGTCATATATCATTTTATTTCTTTTATCATTTTTATTAAATGAATCAATTGTCATTAAAATAGAGCGTTCATATTTATGTCTTTGTTTTTCATTTACATAATTTAATAAATCCATTTCACTAACGTCAGATAAATCTATCCATGCAATATCGATATTTCCTTTATTTAAAATTTCTATGGTTTCTTTTTTATCAAAACATACTGCTACAATTCTCATATTTTCACTGCATTTTGAGATATTATTGAATATTTTTGCATCTTTGAATATTTCTTTACTTGCAATCAACATATTAACCATTTTATATTTCATTCCTTCCAAAGGCATATATTTATTAAATAAATACATTCTGACTAAAAGACTTCATACGTTTGCGAGACTTACTACTTTTACGTAAAATATGATTTTTTCAAAATTGTAATTATTTTGCAACCTTTTTGCCTTATAACAATATAAGACAATATTAATTATTATCTTGGTTGCATAATTTTTACCTTTTTTTATCTTTTTTTATCTTTTTTTGTTTTTTTTTAATATATTGGTAAAATTATTTGATATTTATATGAAAAGAGGTGATATTTTAATATGAAAAAATATTGTATATGTGCGTTAGTTATATATTTAATTATATTTTCAATATTTAGTATGTATCCTGTTGAAGCCAACACTATATTTCAAACTTGCTCTTATTATGATATTCCAACTTTTACTTTTAAAGGTACAAGCAATTCTAATGTAGAAAAGTATGATGGTACATTCATGGCTATTGAAGCAAGTGCAACATCTTCATCTGGTAAAACGTATGACGTAACAATTCATGTTATAATTCATAGTATTGGTAAAGAAAAAACTTATATTCTTCCTAGCAATGGTTCTACCCAAAAATATGATTATATTTATATCGGTTTATCAGCCTCAAGTAATGTAACAATTTATTGCACATGTGATGCTTCTGAAAACATTAGTGTTAAATTAAAGACATATAGTTGGTAATAATATTTATACATACGTTTATTATACTAATTGTTTTTCTTCTTTTATTGCGTAAATATTGTCAACATCAAAACTTTTCTTATTTTAAAATTTCTTGACATTATATTTAATTTACATATATAATGTTATTATATAGTTAAATAACAAAAGAAGGGGAAATTTTTATTATGAAAAAAGTATTAAAAATTATATTAATTATTGTATTATTAATTATCGTTTTATGTATTGCCAATTTTATAAGAAATTATTATATTATAAACAAAATTTCAAATAAACAAACAACTATTGCTAATTCAAAGAATTATTCATTTACTAGGCTTATGCCTGATGGAACAAAAATGGAAGTTTATCATAAAGGCGACTTAGGCAAAATAATACTTAAAGAAAATGAAGTTACTTATGGAGAAATATGGCATAATGAAACAACAAATGAAGAAATCTCTTTATCTATGATTGATAAGACAGCAACTGTTAGCAATTACACTGAAGACAGCAGAGAATTTTTAGAACCATTTCCTTATAATAATTATAATATAAATGATAAAATAAATTTTTCATTATCACATTTTATAACTTATGAAACAATTAATGGAGAAAAATGCTATAGTATAAAAAGTTACCATGGTGTATTAAATAAAAGAGAAATTAGTATTAATACTGGATTTAACCTAACATATTTTTCGAAAGGTGCTGATAAGCAATATCATTTATTGTGCGAATATACAATGAATGATGTAACTGATAAAGATGTAGAGAAGCCAGATTTAACAGGATATAAGATATAATTATAAACTATAAAGAATAGGCTACAAAAGCCTATTCTTTATATAATTCAATTTTTTCATTTTTCACTTCTAATAAAAATTTATCATAACTTTTTGTTAAATCAATATCTGCATATATTAAAAAATATGTTTCTAGCGTTTGAGTATCAAATTTTACAACATTAATATTGCATTTATATTTTTTGTCTTCTGCATATAATTTAGCATTAATTTTTATATTATTACTTTTAATTATAGTATAAAATCCAGTTTCAGTTATAACTGCTTTTTGAATATCTGAATTTTTTGATACATATTTAGTTGTATCTCTATTAATAAATTTTTCTTCAATATCTATATGAGCATTTTTGCTTTCTGTAATAATTTTATTAGCATATTTACTTGGATTATTATTATTATACAATATAATTTCTGAAAAACTTATATTCATATCTGCAAATTCTGAAAAATCCTCACATGTAATAATTAATAATTCTCTTAAATGTTGATTAGAACTATCTTTAACTTTTTTCCAACTTCCTGTATAAGACATTTGTGAAAGACTCATATTAGCATTATAATATAAAATTTCACCATTTTTTAATGTTATTTTTAAATCATTTATAGTAAATCGGTCATATTTTCCTAGGTCTTGTTTGGATTTTAAATCAAATACAATATACATATTAATGTCATCCATTAAAAGATAACTTATCCTTAGACTTTCATTCTCATTCACTTGAATATAAGGTAAATCAATGTTTTGTACCCAATTTTTTTGTTCTATTGCTGTTAATACTCCTTCATTATTATCACCAAAATCTGATAGATCAAAAATACTTTTTAAATAATTAATTAAGTCTTTTCCAAATACAACCCCACCTGCAATAACAAATATTATTAAAATGCCAATCATAGCACTGTAATACTTATGTTTTATCTTTTTTCTTCCTCTGCTTAACTTACTTTTTATAGTATTCTTATTAATTCTTAACTTTTCTGAAATTTCACTAACAGTATATTTTTCTTCGTAATATAATTTAAAAATTTCTTGTTCTATTATATCTAGGACGTCTAAAAGATTATCAAATTCACCATTATATTCTTGACTATAATATTCGTTTTCATTAAATAAACTACTTAAATATTTATTATTTAATTCTTTATTTCTATTATTATTTTTATAGAAATTGTTGCACTGGTTTATTAGTATCTTTATTAGCCATTGTTTAAAATTTTTATTATTTTTTAATTGGCTTATATTTAAGTAGCCTAACAAAAATGTATCTTGCAATATATCTTTTATATCTTCTGGTTCATTTATTTTAGCTTTTGCAATTCGATATAATTCTTCTTTTAAACTTAATACAAGCATATTATATGCTTCTTTATCTCCATCTTTTGCTCTAATTACTAAATCTTCCATTATTTCACCAAATCTTATAATTAAACTTTAACATGTAATAATCTTTTATTTACTATCTCCTACTATTTTCCCATCCTTAATTGTAATTATCCTTGTTGCTTCCTTTGCAATTTTTTCGTCATGTGTTACAAGTATTATTGTTTGGTTATATTCTTTATTTGATTTCTTCAATAATTCAATTATTTCATTAGAATTTTGACTATCTAAATTTCCAGTTGGCTCGTCTGCTAATAAAATTTTAGGTCTTTGTAGTAAACTTCTTCCTATTGCTACTCTTTGCTGTTGACCTCCGAGATAATTCATTAGGTAAATTTTTTCTTCTCTCTGATAGTCCTAATTTTTCTATTAATGCGTTTAACTGCTCTTGATTTACTATTTGATTATCAAGTTTTATTGGAAGTGTCATGTTTTCTTCCACATTTAAAACTGGAATTAAATTATAAAATTGATATATTAAAGCAACATCTCTTCTTCTAAATTCTGCTTGCTTTCTTTCAGTTAGTTCATAAATGTTTGTTCCATCTATTGTTACTGTTCCGCAAACTTGGTTTATCTACTCCACCAATTATATGTAACAAAGTAGATTTTCCACTTCCCGACCTTCCTACTATGGCTACAAATTCACCCTCATCTATATTAAAAGAAATATTGTCAACTGCCACAGTTCGTGTATTTTTTCCTCCATATATTTTGCTCAAATTTCTTACACTTACAATACTCATATTATATATCAATCCTTTCATTCTAGTCCTATATATATTATATAAAAATAAAATTTCATGTCAACCTCATTTATTTTATCTTTTTTTATCTTTATATTTATCAAACTTGATGTAACTAATATTAATTACATACAATATCAATACCATTTTCTTATTGTTGTTAATCTTTTTTCTACATATGAGTATGTTTTTTATATTATTTGTTCTTATAAGCCTACAGTTAATTCGCCCATTAGTTCTCGTACTGATACAATTTCTTTTATTTTGCTTACATTACTTCCACAAAAAATAAGTGCATCTTTCATATTTCCTTTTACAGCATTTATTAGAGCTTTTGTAATGCAATATGGCGAATTTTTAACATCACATGTTTTTATGCAGTTATAACATCTGTCAATATTGCAATTTTCATTTTCTGCTTTTTTTATAAATTCGTTATTAATTGCTCTTCCGGGCATTCCCACTGGACTTTTTATAATTTTTATATCTTCTTTTTTTGCATTTATATAAGCATCCTTAAATTCTTCTGAAGCATCACACTCATAAGTAGCGACAAATCTTGTTGCCATCTGAACACCTGATGCGCCTAAATCTAAAAACTTCTTTATATCGTTTTTATCCCATATTCCTCCAGCTGAAATTACTGGTATTTCTTTTCCTGTATCTTTTTCTATTTCTTTTATGTATTTAACAACCTGAGCTGTTATGTCTTCTAATTTAGGCTTGTTTTCTTCTTGTAATTCTTCCCTGCTAAATCCTAGATGTCCTCCTGCTTCTGGTCCTTCTATTACAATCATATCAGGTACATAGCCATATTTTGTCATCCAATGTTTTACAATTAACTGACAGCATCTTAAAGAAGATACTATTGGTGCAATTTTGGTATTTGTTCCTTTTACATATTCTGGCAAATTCTTTGGAATTCCAGCTCCTGAAATAATTAAGTCTATTTTTTGTTTTACACACTCTTTAACAATATCAGCGTAGTTTTTTAAAGCAACCATAACATTTACGCCTAATATTTTATCTTCTCCTGCTATTTCTCTTGCTTTTTTTATTTCTTTTCCAATTGCTCTTAAATTGGCTTCATTTGGATTATTCGCAAAGTCTTCTTCTTGATAGCCAATATCAGCTGTAGATATGATGCCTATTCCTCCTTCTTTACTTACGTTTCCTGCAAGTCTATGAAGTGATACTCCAACTCCCATACCACCTTGAATTATAGGATATTTGGATTCTTTATCGCCTAATTTTATACCTTTCATTTGTTTTCACAATCCTTTCAATTAATTTTAATGTAATAATCTAGTTTGCTATACTAGATTATTACATTATTTATACTTTGTCAAGGCATTTTTTGTATTTTACTAAAAAATATGGAGATACATTTTTATTGTATCTCCATTGTATAAATTTTTCATTTATATTAAAGTCATTTAAGCTACTTTTATTCCTGTGTCTATAACTTCTTTTACAAAAAAGTCAGATACTTCATCATAATCTTTTTTCTTTATTGGATGTGGTTCAATTCTAGCATCTATGTCCCATGTCATCCCCATAAGCACTGCCATACAATCATAAATATCATCAAAGTCATCTGAAACAATTGCAATGTCTATGTCGCTATCTGCATTTTCTGTTCCCTTAGCATAAGAGCCAAATAATATTATATCTGTAATATTATAATGCTTCTTTATTTCGTTTATATACGCATTTATAATATTTAAAATATCTTTATTTATTGTTCTTTTAACCATTTTCGTACCTCCTCAATATTTCTTACTTGTTCGGCAGTATATTCATTTGTACATTTTTCTTCAAAACTATTTTTATAATCATCATATCTAGCACTTATATTAAATGTATTTATAACTTGTATTTTTTCTCTTATTTCATTTGGAACTTTTAAATTAGCTCTTTGTGAGAGCAATATTAAATTATGAATTTTAGGTGCTATTGGATTTTCTGGATTATTTCTAGCATATAATCCTTTTAATAATTTTTCTATTACTAGATGTCCTAAAAATAAGCACCATGTATTTTTGTTGTTTTCAAATAACACTTTCATTGTTTCATAATCTTTTTCAGCACTTTTAATCCAATATTCGATTAAATCCGTATTATCCACATTTATCACTTCTTTCACAATTTAATATAATTATTACTTTAAGTTCACAATTTTTACATTTCTCAATCTTGACGCATTTAGTATTACGGTTATGCTACTGAACACCATAGCGATACTTGCAATCATTGGGTTTATTGATATTTGTATAGGTTTTAATATTCCCATTGCAATTGGTATCATTAGGCAATTATAGAAAAATGCCCAAAATAGATTTTGTTTAATATTTCTTATTGTTTTTTTACTTATATTAATTAAATTCACAATGCTGTTTAAATTATTTCTAGTCAATATAACCTCTGAAGAATCCATTGCAATATCTGTTCCGCTATTTACACTAACGCCAATATCTGAACTTGCAAGTGCTGGGCTATCATTTATTCCATCTCCGCACATCATTACAAATTTATTTTCTGCCTTTAACTTCTTTACTACATTTGCTTTTTCCGAAGGTAAAACATTAGAAATAACTTTAGTAATTCCTATTTCTTTAGCAATTTTTTCAGCCGTTTCTTTATTATCTCCAGTTAGCATAATTGTTTCAATTTGGTGTTTATTGAAATAATCTATAACGCTTTTCGCATCTTCCCTTACAATATCATTTACACCAACAATTGCAATTATTTCATTTGCTTTGGCAATATATACTATACTATTTCCTTTTTCTGCCAATTTTCTTTCTTCTTCTATGTGCGTATTTTCTATATTGTATTTATCAAGTATCTTAGCATTTCCTATAATATATTGTTCATTTTCTATATTGGCAACAATTCCCAATCCAGCAACGTTTTCAAAATTCTCTACTTCCAATATTTTCATTTTATTTTCTTCTAAATAATCTGTAAAAGCATTGCCAATTGGATGAGAAGCCTTGCTTTCTATGCTTCCTACTAATTGCAACAATTCTTTATCAGCTATATTACTAAAATTTAATACTTCTGAAATTTTTAGCTTTCCATAAGTAAGTGTTCCTGTTTTATCAAACACTATTGTATTTACCTTTTGCGCATTTTCCAAAATTTCACTTTTCTTTACTAAAATATTATTGCTAGCACAAAGCCCCTCACTTACAACTATAGCAAGCGGAGTTGCGAGACCTAAACTACAAGGACAAGCAACAACTAAAATTGTAACAAACGTGCTAAGTGCTTCATTAAATCCGCTTCCACCAATTAAATATACAATAAATGTAAGTATTGCAATTATAATTACAGCTGGTACAAAATATCCTGAAACCTTGTCTGCAACTTTTGCTATTGGCGCCTTTGTATTGCTTGCTTCTACAACTAATTTTACAATTTCTGATATAGTTGATTCTTTTCCTATTTTTTCTGCCCTATATTCTATATACCCATCATAATTCATACTTCCTGCAATTACTTTGTCTCCTACATCTTTTGTTACAGGCTTGCTTTCTCCTGTTATAAATGATTCGTCTAAATGTGCTTTTCCAGTTATAACTTCGCCATCTACAGCAATTTTCTCTCCCGGCTTTGAAATAACTATGTCGCCTTTTTGCACTTCGTCAAGTGTTACCTCTTTTTCTATTCCATCTCTTTTTATAACAGCCGTTTCTGGAGTTATTTTCACAAGTTTGCTTATTGCTTCTTTCGTCTTATCTTTACTAATTCCGTCTATATATCTTCCTAGCTTGATAAAATATATAACAATAGCAGCTGATTCAAAATATAAATTCATTGTATAACTATGATTTCCTTGTATAATCATATACATACCAAATAAACTATATAAAAAGCTACTAATTACTCCAATACCAACTAATGTGTCCATATTAGGTGTCTTGTGTATTAAATTTTTATATCCATTTTTTAAAATATCAAACCCATAAGCCATAAATGCTATTGTAAGTATAAGTAAAACAGCTGCATAATTTAAAGAATTTTTGTGTGGGTCTATTATTTCCAGTGAAGGTAATCCTGCCATCTGTCCCATAGAAACATACATTAAAACAATAGCAAGAAAAGTAAAAATAATAAATTTTATTTTTTCTTTCCTGCTTTTATTCTCAATTTTTATTTCTTTAAATTCACCTAGGCTTTTAAAGCCTGCCTGTTTTACAAATTCTTCTATTTTAGCCTGATTTAATATCTTATCGTCATATTCAATAGTCGCATTTGCCATTACTAAATTAACACTGGCATTATTAATGCCTGCTTGTTTGTTTAAATATTTTTCAAGCCCATTTGAACAAGCAGAGCACGTCATACCATCTATAGATAAAATTATTTTTTTCATAATCACACCTATTCTAACCTAACTTAAAAAATACGTTTTGTATTGTTTTTAGTCTTTTATAACATCGAATCCTATATCTTCGATTTTTTCTTCCATAACGCTTTTTGATACATCTTCTCTTGATGTAACTGTTACTATTCCTTTATTATGGTCTGCGACAACATTTTCAATGCCATCAATAGTCTTCAAAGCGTTTTGTACTCTATTTTCACAACCATTGCATACCATCCCATTTACTTTTATAATTGTTTCCTTCATATATATTTTCTCCCTTCATATTTATTATTTAATATGTTTATTATATCACATAATTATACTTTTTGCTATAATTTTTCTTAAATAGCAAATTTTTGCCTTGTCCTTGCATATTATATTTCTTTAATAATATCTGCTTTATAAAACTCATTTTTTTCTATACTCTCTAATATATTTTTTACAACTGCATAACTTCTAAATTCATTTTTTTCCATACTTTTCATTTCTTCAATGCTTATCCATTTTCTCTCTAAAATTTCATCAGTTTTATATTCTGCATCTTCTTCTATTAGATTAGCTAAAAAGTGAATCATAACAACATTTACATCTTCCGTATTTATTATGAAAACAGGAAATACTTTCTCTAATTCAACTTTGCATCCTGTTTCCTCTAACGTTTCTCTTTTTGCACCTTCTGCAATTGTTTCATTTTTTTCTAAATGGCCAGCTGGAAATGCCCATTTTCCATAACATGCCTTTTTTGATTCCTTAACCATTAATATTTTATTTTCTTTTAAAATAATAGAGCCTACAATTGTTTCCATAAAATACCATCTCCTTATATAATTAAATTAGAGCTAATATTCTTCCATACTAGCTCTTCTATTTTTAATTTTTACTTTTATACAATTCTATCATATCTTTAATACTTAATTTTCCGCTATAGTTTAAAATTGCCTTTGAATAAATTTTTATTGCTACTTTTGATATTACTAAAGTAGTTATAACTAAAATAACAATTGATAGTATTACATCACTTGTACTACTAATTCCCATCATTATTCTAAATGGCATACAAAATGGTGATGAAAAAGGCAATAATGATGCAAAAACGTTTACATTACTTGTAGGATTCATCATTGAAAAATATGCAAGGTAAAATGCAAAAATAGTTAATAAAGTTGCAGGTGTCTGAACTGACTGAATATCCTCTTGCCTACTTATTGTTGAACCTAATAAAGCATATAATAAACTATATAAGCTATAACCAAGTATGAAATATATAATTGTTATTATTCCTAATCCTAATGTTATATTAGACATATCTAATGCTTGATTTAATAACTCTGGGTCTAAGAAACATTTTGCACTAATTAAAGCAGTAATTATAATTAGCAAAGTTTGAGCTAATCCTACTAACCCTATTCCTAACGTTTTTCCTAAAACGATTGCTTTAGGATTTGCAGAAGTTGCAAGTGTTTCAACTATTTTAGAAGTTTTTTCTGTTGTTATTGCAACAGCAACCTGTGTCGCACTAACATATATTGCTTCAAACAATACTAAAGACATAATCATCATAACTAATATATTTCCATGTACTTCTTCCTCTTCAACCTGTTCTAATGTAAAATCAAAATCAGGTGTAATTGATTGCCACTCTGCTTCAGTTAACTCTAATTTTTCTAGTTGGATATTTTGGTATAAAGAATTAAAAGCATTTATAAGTCCTTCTGGAACACCATACATCATTGTTATATTATCAAGAATATATCTAACTTTTGGTTTATCCTCACCTTTTTCAATAATAATTGCAGCAGATATTTCTTCATCATTTATCATTTGTTTTATTTCTTCATAGCTTTCATTGCCGATTCTTGCGTTATAACCAGAATCTGCCATGTTTAGCATACCAATTTTTCCCTCAAAAACATTGTCACGATCTACAATCAAAAGCTCATCTTC
Organism: uncultured Clostridia bacterium; assembly: GCA_947628715.1. GTDB lineage: Bacteria > Bacillota > Clostridia > TANB77 > CAG-508 > JAAWPK01. Next base: position 28,081 of record CANRAW010000007.1, on the reverse strand, counting down.
ACCACTTCCCCCTACGGCATTTATCAACTTAGGTATATTAAATCCCACAATAATTGCTAATAGCATAAACAACGTAAGTAGTATATATGACGTCTTTTTTACCATTTCTTTCATAGTAAATTTTGCAACAACAAATATATCTCTCATTTTACTCACCAACCTTTTCAATAAATATCTCATTAAGTGTAGGCTTCATAATTTCAAATTTACTAACTATGACGCCATCTTGTACAACTCTGCTTAAAAGATTATGAGCTACATTTTCATTGTTTATTTTTATTGTGTATTCATTGTTTTTTTCATTTTCTATTTCTAGTCCTAGCTCATTAATATAGTTTTCTATTTTTCTATCCACATTTATTTGTAATCTATTGGCTGGATATGTTTCTTTTATTTCCTTTAAATTGCCTTGTAATACAGTCTTTCCTCTGTTCAAAATAAGTATATCACTGCAAAATTCCTCTATAGTAAGCATTTGATGTGCAGACATTATTATATATTTTCCTTTTTTTACTAAATCAATTATAATATTTTTCAATAATTCTGTATTTACAGGGTCTAAACCACTAAATGGTTCGTCTAAAATTACAAGTTCTGGGTTATGTATTACTGCAATCATAAACTGTATTTTTTGCTGATTTCCTTTAGAAAGTTTCTCTGCTTTCATTGGCAAATATTCTTCTACTTTTAAATCTTTTGCCCATTTTTTTATTGAAGCATCTGCTTCATTTTTATTAATACCCTTTAATTCTGCAAAATACATTAATTGGTCATATATCTTAGTTTTTGGATATATTCCTCTTTCTTCTGGCAAATATCCAAAATTTACGCTTTTTCTATCAACTTGTTTGCCATCCCAATTAATTTCTCCTTCATCTTTTTTTAATATTCCTAAAATCATCCTTATTGTAGTTGTTTTACCTGCTCCATTAGTTCCAAGAAGTCCATAAACTCCTGGTTTGTCTAAGGTTAAAGAAATATTATCAACTGCTTTTTTTGTTCCAAATGATTTTGATACATTTTTTAACACTAGCATAAATTCTCCATCTCCTTAATTTATATCTTAATAATATATATATCATAACACATTTTAAAAAGCAATATGATAATTAAAAAATTTATATACTTTGGTAAAATTTTCAATTGTATTGACTTTTAAGTAAATATTATTGTATAATAAATACAGGAAATAAGCAACCGCAGAAATGTGGTTACCACTATATAATGATAAACGACACATCGCTTTAGTCAAGCAAATGTGTCGTGTTTTTATAACTAACTTATCTTATATATTTTCATTTTTTATCTCATCAATTATGTTTTGATTTTGTATTTTCTTTCTTGTATGTATAATTGCAAAAAATATTATAACATATACAGAAAATACGCTTATTGCATAATCTGCAAATTTGAACGGAAATGGCTTTATATTAACTTCTACATCTATAACAAATATATATATTAAATATAAAATTACAAGACTTATTAATATTCCATATATAATTGCATCTAATCCGTAAAAAAATCCTTCTAAATTTAACATTTTATTTATCTGTTTATTGCTCATACCTAGAGATTTAAGCTCGGCTAATTCCCTTTTTCTTAAACTTATACTAGATGTTATAGTATTAAAAATGTTCCAAACAGTTAAAAAGGCAATTAATATTATAAATGAATACACCATTACTTTTTTTAATAGTCCTTGATATATATTTTTCGAATAATTTGCATACCAATTAATTCCAAATAATCGTTCATTTATATCTAGTTCTAAATTCATTTGCCCAATTATTTCCTCTATTTCATTTACATTATTTGTATCTATATATAAATTATATGAAATTTCATTTTCTTCTATTCCCCATTGCTTTGCTGTTTCCTCTGTTATTATGACATTACAAATACCATTTAAAATATTATATTTAAGTCCTATAATCTGTCCAATATTGTTAGCTATACCTGCAACTTTTAATTTATATTGATTTATTGTTTCACTTTTTTCTATATTTTTCTCCTCTGTTTTATCTAATTCCTTTTGTGAAAAAGCCTGATTAATACTATTTGTTAATTGATTCATAAATTCTTGTTCTTCTGTATCAATTACAGTATTTGCTTCTGGTTCAACTTTTTTATTCAAATCAACATCTGTAATTTTTATTATATCTCCCATTTTATAATCTGTTGTTCTTATATTCGTTCCATATTTTGTTTTTTCTTGTATTGTATCAATTAAAATGCACTCTCCTAAGCCTATTTCATTTACTCCTGCTTGTTTTAAAATTTCATTATATTCTGTTCCCTTTGCTATAAATACTCCAACTTTTTTATTTTCTTCTAAGTTATAATTAATGTGTTTATATATTTCTTTAGCCTTTTTACTTACTTTCTCTGTTGATATAAGTTCAAGTCCCTGTGATGTGCCATTTCTATTAATTTGCTTTACAATTATATAGTTATCTATCAAATTATCATTTTCTAATTTTGCAAGTAATTCTTTCTCAATTTTTTCTTGATTCCCATTATTTGGAATATCAATGCTATATTCTTTTCTATTTTCAAAAATATCTATGTTTTGCCCATATATGCCAAGGTAATTTTCTAGCATAGCATTTACTGAAATAAACAATACCATACTAATTACAATTGATACAACTATAGCTTTATATTTCGACTTTTCTCTTCTTATATTTTTATATGCTAATTCTCCTTCTTGGTTAAATAGTATTTTTACAATCTTAGGAGTTTTCATTTGTTTTATATTTATTTTTCTATTTTTTACATCTCTTATTGCCTCTATCGGAGACATTTTATTTATTCTTTTTATTGGTAAAATGCTTGAAATGATTGTTATTATATACGTTATAATGCTTGATAATAAAATTGACTTAAATGGAATTATCATGCTAAATTTAATATTAGCATCAATTAAAATACTAGCTCCTTGAACGCTAAGCCCTATTTTCTTAAAAATTATATCTATTATTTGTATTATAAAAGCTGACATAACTGTTCCAGCTATAGTACCTAAAACTATTCCAATACTGCCTAAAATAATACCTTCTTTTAAAAGCATATTTCTTCTTTGTTTTTTATCCATACCAATAGATGCAAGAACACCAATTTCTTTTATCCTTTGCCAATATGTTATTTTAAATGATGTGTATATTACAACAATAGACGATATACTTATAATGGAAATCATACATATTGCTATTTTTGTAATATCTTCCTCAAAATCTTCTGAATTGCCTTTTTCTTTGCTAATTATAGGTTTATTCTCTTTTCCTTCATAATTAACAAGGTTATAATTTAGAAGTGTTCTATTGTATATTACTTTTTCTGACTTTTCTTGCTCAGTTTCGTATAAATCTAATTTGCTTACTAAATTATTTACAGTTGTAGATATTTTACTTATATCGTTTGTATTTATTAAAATATCTACCTTAGCATTATCTTGAACTTCTTGTTCGTCAAAATATGTAAGTGCTCCTACAATTACTCTAAAAGTAATATCAAGTGGTGCTTGATAATCATTGTTTAATTTTTCCGCTCTTCCAACTACATGATATTTATTTTTTGTTCCATTTATTGTAAGTTCTATTTCTTCTCCTATTGCAATATGTTTCATAAGTTTAACTGAATCGCTTATTACTATTTCACTAGAATTTTCTGGAAATCTTCCTTCTATTAACTTTATCTTGTTATTTTTTATTGCATTTTTATCATAAGCCGTTAAATTCACTTTAACAGAAGCTGTCATTTTTATTGTTTCTGAATAATTGTCTGGTATTTCTACAAAATCTTCTATTGCTGTTCCCATGTTATATGTTATAGAAACTTCTTTTATATTCTCGTCTTTTTTTATTTCTTTTGCATCTGAATACTTTATATCTAAAAATTCTGCCTCATAATCTCTTTCTGCTCTTATAATTTTAATTATGTATGATTGATAACTTACAAAAATTATAAACATTGACACAATAAGTATTGTTGCTATTGCAATACCGTATTACACTTGCAATGCTTCTCTTTCTATTTTTTAAAATATATTCCTTCGCTAATTTAGTGGTAATTTTCATAAGTTAATCTCCTTTGTTTTATCAACAATTGCATCCTTTTTTATATTATACATTATCTAATCTAACATCGTCTATAATATTACCTTTTTTTATTTTCTGTCTAGTTATAATCATAGCAAAAAATATTACCAAATAAACAATTATTGTTACATACAATATATGTATAATTGGGAGTTTAAATAAATATAAGTCTCCGTCTAATACAAATTTCCCTAGTAAATATAAAAATCCAATACTTAATATAGTTCCAAAAATAATGCCACTAAACCCATATAGTATGCACTCTAATATTAACATCTTATCAACTTGTTTATCACTCATACCAATAGATTTTAATACAGCAAAATCTTTTCTTCTAAAATTCATACTTGATAAAACAATATAAAAGATATTCATTAAGCAAAATACATTTATCATAATTTCAAAAGCATATAGCATAAATGATATAAGATTATTTGTACTTTCTTCTTCTAGTCTTTCATCATATAAATTTTCTTTTGTAATATCAGCATCAGATAATTCTGTGAGTTTTTTATCTATTTCATAAGGATTTTTAGTCGAAATATAAATATCCGACCTTGATATTGTTTTATCTTCAATTTCTTTTTGATACATTTCTTTACTTAATACTACAATAATAGCTGTGTTATAATCTAGCAATTGATAATTATGTGATGTATATGGTGAAATGCTGTCAACGACACCAGCTATTTTTAATTTGCACACATCATATAATGAAAGACTATGCGTTCCAGAAATATCTATACTATCTCCGTGCTTCATATTTTGTTAATTCAAAAGAATTACCATATACTGAATTTTCAACTTCTTGGGTATTTACCAATATACACTCGTTTTCCTTTAATTCACTAATTCCAGCCATCTTTAAAATATTATTATAAGCATCTTCGTCAAAATAATATGGAATTACTGTATATCTATATGAATTTCCATTATATTGCGTATTGTTTTGCTCTGTACTTGGGACAACGCCAATAGTGTTTTTATTTTTTTCTAATATTTCTAACATCACATCTGAAATTTTTTCATTTGGAACTTCTGTACGAAAATCTGAATAATATGATAGAGCATCATTTTGTACAAAGTATCCATCTATTAACTTATTTTCTTCTAAATAATTTATAATCTTATCTACTGAACCAACCGAAGCACTTATTTTATAGTCGTCATAATTCATTTTATTTGCATTTTTAAAAAAGTTTGCTATTATCCCATTTATTATAAGGAATATTGCAACACTTATAGTAATAGTTATAACCATACTTCCATGTCTTGCCTTTTGGAACTTGCTATACCTATATGATAAAATTCCTTCTTGCTTAAAAAACTTGTCTATAATAAAAGGTACTTTTCCATATTTTGCCTTTTTATTTTTTCCTTTTATCCCAGAAATTATATCTATCTTTTTCATTTTTCTTAATGGCAATAGTGCTGAGATAAATACAATTATATATACAGTTATTGCAACTATCAAAATTAGATAAAGTGGGAAATTTACAATTAACGTTGCATGAATAGTCTCTAAAGTTAAATACCTTTGATAAAAATTTACTGTACTACTAAGCATATTAACTATAAATAAAGACAAAATATACCCAAACAAAACTCCAATGGCAATTCCAATTGTCGATATAATGCCTGCCTCTTTTAAACACATCTTTCTTACTTGAGATTTACTCATGCCTAATGACGATAGCATCTCAAACTCTTTAACACGTTCTCTATATGTTATAGTAAACGATGTAATAACTAATATTGCACCTGCAATTCCTAGTATAAATATACTAATAAATCCGTATTAAAATAAACATGTTATATAAAGTATTTTCTTCATTTGAAACTCCTAGAATTTCAAGTAATTCTTGGTTATATATTACTTTTTCTGTAGGCATAGCAATTTCCTGCTGTTCAACTGTAAGACCTCCGCCTAAGCCCATAGACTCCATTACTGAAGCAATATTTGAACCTAGTCCTCCATAATCTACTTTTTCAAGTTTGTCTCTATCAACACTTACAACTTTGTTTACATTTGGAATTTCTTCTAGTTTTAATCTTTGTACTAGATTAGTAGTTGCATCATAAATTTTACGTGTATTCTTCATAAGTACGCTGGTATTGACTATTTCCTGTCCTTGTAACGCATTATAATCAAAAAGCGTTATTGCAGCTATCCTTATATCTTTCCCATCTGAAAAATGATGGTTTTGAGTTTTTTCTTCTATTTTTTCAGCAATGCCAACAATTGTATATTCTTTTGTTATTTCTTCAAATGTCATTTTTATTTTATCATTTAAACTTTTTTTATCGCCTAACTTATATAAAGCAGAATTTTCGTCAATTACTATTTCCTCGTCATTTTCTGGCATCCTGCCTTCTTTAAGATATATTCCACTATTTTTTATTTTATTTTCGTCATATCCGCAATAAATGTATTCTATTAACTTGTGTCTTAGAATCAATCAAATTTTCTTCTGACATACCATAATCATACCAAATAGAAATTTCTTTTATATTACTGTCTTTTTTTATTTCTAAGGCATCATTATATTCTATACATAAAAATTCCGCTTCCCAGTTGCCGTTGCCTCTTACTATATTTTCTCTATATTTTTTATAACTTGAAAGAATAGTTAATAAAGTTGTTAAGAGTATTGTTATCATGATTACAGCTACAATAGTTCCAATTGTTCTTTTTTTATTTTTCTTAAGATATTCTATTGTTAATTTGCTCGTTATCTTCATAAATACCATCCCAAAACACTTTTATTACTTTATTTTTTCATCTTTTATTATTCTTCCATCTGCAACTGTAAGGACTCTATCTGCTTCATTTGCAATTTTTTCGTCATGTGTTACAAGTATTATTGTTTGATTATATTCCTTATTTGATTTTTTTAATAATTCTATTATTTCCTTTGAATTTTGGCTGTCTAAGTTCCCTGTTGGTTCGTCTGCTAATAGTATTTTGGGCTCCTGTAATAAACTTCTTCCTATAGCTACTCTTTGTTGTTGTCCTCCGAGATAATTCGTTTGGCAAATTTTTCCTCTTATCAGATAAGCCTAAATTAAATATAAGCTCATTTAATTTATCTTTATTTACTTTTTGATTATCTAATCTTATTGGGAGTTCCATATTTTCTTCTACATTTAAAACAGGAATTAAATTATAAAACTGATAGATTAATGCTACATCTCTTCTTCTAAACTCTGCTTGTTTTGATTCACTTAAGCTATAAACATTTACTCCATCTATTGTTACTGTTCCGAGAGCTAGGCTTGTCTACTCCTCCTATAATATGTAAAAGTGTAGATTTTCCGCTTCCGCTTGCTCCGACTATTGCAACAAATTCTCCTTTTTCTACTTCGAAAGAAACATCATTTAATGCAACTGTTTTTATCTCTTTTTCTCCATAAATTTTACTTAGGTTTTCAACTTTTAATATACTCATATTTATCTCCCTTCTATATTAAATTTTACACATTAAGCATATATTATTTATACATTTATGTCAAGGCAAATTTTATTAATGTTTTATTAATGTGCATTGCCATATTCATTTCATACTAATTTTAAAAATTTTTACAATGTTATGCTACTTTTATTTCTTCTTAATAGTATGTTCTAGCTTCTTAAAATTAATCATTTTGTATGGTACGTATTTTTTATTCTTTTTTCTCTTCTTATTTAATCTTTTAAAGCTATTTTCTTTGGTTATGGGAATATTAATATCTCTAAATAACCTTTATATTTTTTCAACTTGCTAATATAGTTTTTCTTTTTTAATATTCAAATTATTTTGAATTTTTGTGCAAAGCTACTTAGATTTTATGTATCTTTTATATCTTTTTGAAGAAAACTGTCAAACACATGCTATAATAATAATTGCAACAACACTTTATATGGTGTTTTTTGCATAGCTTAAATTACACTGATGTTGGTTTTATGCTGGCATCTTTGTAATAAAGGAGAAAGAGATTTTTGAACTAGTCAGAAAAAAATAAAATACGGAGGTAACATTCATGAAAAAACGTTTTTTGACTATGGTAGCTTTGATGTTGTCACTTGCTATTGCGCTTCCTTTTGCGGTATGTGCTATAGACCCCTCTGTCAATGAGGTTGCTAAAAGCATATCTATTACCCGCGAGCAAGCCGCAACTCTATTAGGAATTTCAGCTGATGAGATGGACGACTTTACGTTCTATGTTCTTGACAATAATGCTGACAACTCTGGTGTTTCCATTCAGGCTATTGAAGTTCCTAACGATGGCACTCCCGTTACTGTAGATGCTATGGCAGTTCACAGTGGAATTAACTACGGTGGCAATTTCAAAATTTCAGGCAATCGGATTGTTTGGACTTTGTCGGCGGTTTCTATGAACGTTAACAATGTTGCCATTACTGGTACATTGAATCTCTATGGTTGGGGTCCACAAAAATCTTTATCAGCTTATAACGATCAAACTGTTAATAGTGGATTTTTTGACATTCAACCTGGCACTTGTTCTATTGAGTATATAGTACCGTCTGGAGCATCTGGCTATGCCGTCAGCCTCGTTGCATGTTATACTAAATAACAGTTAAATCGCACGTTAATTAATGTAAAATTTCACCAATTTTTCATGATTAGTTCCACTCTCTTTCACCTTGCAGAGGCAGTCTTAATCAGGCTGCCTTTGTTTTTATATATTTTCATTTCTTATCACTTCAACAATGCTATTATTTTCCTTATCTAGCTTCTTCTTAGCAGATATAATAGAATAAAATATTATAATATATACTGCTACAATACTGATTATTATATTTACATAAGGCATTGAGAGTTTATAAAATTCAATATCCACCATAAATAAATATATAATATATATCAGAATCATACTAATTAATATTCCAAATATTAGTGAATCTAAACCATAGAATATTCCTTCTAAAAATAACATTTTATTTATCTGGTGATTACTCATACCAATTGATTTTAAAACTGCAAATTCACGTTTTTTTAATAATACACTTGAATATACAGTATTAAATATATTTACGATACTAAGTAATGCAAGTAAACCGTACAACCGTATATAATGGAATTTTTACCATTGCTCTTCTACTTAATTCTTCTACTTTATCAGTATTTGTAAATTCATATATATTTGCCGTACGCAATTCTATTTTACCTTCTTGTGTTCTTATAATATTTAATTCCTTCATTTTTCCATCTAATAAATTTGCTTTATCTGTATCTATACAAATTTTAAAACTATCTGCTAAAAACTCTAATCCTGTTCCTTCTAGCTCTTTCTTATATGTTTCTAATTTATCTATACTTAATAATACTTTTATAATAGATTCATCCTTAAAATATGGCTCAAAATTATCTACAACGCCTACTATTTTTAATGTACGCTCCTGATTATCTGAAGCTAGAAATGTAACTGTATCTCCGTACTTTAAATTTTGTATAATCTATAACATCTCCATATTTTGAATTTTCTTTAACTGTTGTATTTGTTATAATAATTTCGTCTTCCTTTAATTCAGATATTCCTACCCTCTTTAATATTTCATTATATGCATCTCCCATAACTATAAATGTATTAGCAACCATTTCTAGGCTTCCATCTTCTAAAATTTTTGAATTAAGCGTTGCATTTCTTGAATCACCCTTTAAAATTTCTTTCATTGCATCTGATATTTTGTTTTCTGGGATAATTATATTTCCTAATCTAATTTCATCACTATATATATAATAATCTTTTATCAAATTATCTTTGTTTAAAAAATTTATAATTTCATCTTTTTCATTAAAACTGCAATCTATAGTATATTCATACCTATTCTCCTTTATTTTATTATCTCCATCAGCAAATAAGTTTTTAGTAAAATTTCCACTAACTAAAAATATTATAATACTTACCGTCAATGAAATTACAATACTTCTATATTTTGTTTTTTCTCTCCTTATATTTTTATATGCTAATTCTCCTTCTTGCCCCAAACATTTTAAAATTGCATTCGGACTTTTTACATCTTTGCTTTTTATTTTAAATTTTGTAATATTTCTTATTGCTTCTATTGGACTAATTTTGTTTATTTTTCTCATAGGTAACATTGCCGATATTAATGTAATTATATATATAATAAATACTATTAAAACAACAATACCATTTGGAATTGATAAAAACATTTTTGCATTTTCGTTTGTTTTCATACGAAGTGTATAACTACCAATTTCAAAAAATGTTGAGCTATTAACAATATTATTTACTAAGATTTGTAGTAGTTTAACTATAAAATATGAAGAAATAATGCCTAGAATAAGACCAATTATTATACCAATTGTTCCTATTATCAGACCTTCTTTTAAAAGCATATTGCTTCTTTGTTTTTTATCCATACCAATTGAAGAAAAAACACCAAATTCTTTTATTCTTTCTTGATAAGTTATTTTGAACGTTGTATAAATTACAGTTATTGATGCAATGGCAATTATGAATATAAAAGAACCACCAATTACAAATAATGCCGTTCTAAATGAACTATCCGCTTCAGTAACAAGTTCACAATTTAATAAATTCGTATTATACACAACTTTTTCATTATTAGTATCTTCACTATTAGTTTTTAATTCTGTTGCCAATTGTTCATTGATTGAATTAATCATTTCAGATATTAACTCACTTTGCTCTGCTTGTGTTTTATTTATATTTGGAATTTCCTTTAAATTTAACTTATCTACCAATAACTGTGTCGTTGAGTAGATTTTTTTAACATTATATGCTAAAACCCTAACATTAACTATTGTTTCTTCATTAAGTAATTCATCATCTAAATATGTAATTGCACCATTTGTTAGATTTTTTCCATTGCCAATTGAGCGATTATCCTCTTCTATCTCTCCATCTACGATTCCTACAATTGTATACTTTTTAGTTATGCCATTGAATATGTGTTCCTCTTCCGTACCTATATCTGGTATTTCTTGTATGGCATAATTAGATACTATTACTTCATTTGAATTTTGAGGTAATCTTCCTTCTAGTAATTTTAAATTTGCATTTTTTAATGCGTTTTCACTATATGCCCTTAAGTGAATCATTACAGGTAAAATCGCTACTTCTGATATATTTTCAGATTCACCAAAATCATAGTAAATTGATACTTCTTTTATATTTTCATCCTTTGCAATTTCCTTTACTTTAGAATATGGTATGTAAGTAAATTCCGCTTCCCAGTTTTTATCACTTCTTTCAACATTTACCATATATTTTTGATAACTTGCTAAAACTGCTAGTACAGTTGTTACAAGTATTGTCGTTATAATTATTGCAATAAGTGTTATAAGGCTTCTTCTCTTATTTTTTATTAAATACTTCATTGCTAATTTAGTTGTAATTGCCATACATTTATCTCCTATTTTTATTAAATTTTACACATTAAGCATATATTATTTATAAATTCATGTCAAGAAATTTTAATGAAGTTTATATTAAAATATTATTAAAATGTATCTTTTTTATTTTTTTGTCATTTTTGTATAAATTCATGTTATAATAAAAAAGATTTTGTATTATTTAAATACTTATATGAGAGGAGATACTATAATGTATACAATTTTAATCGCCGATGACAATATTGCATTTGCTAAATTATTAGTTAATGATATTGTCGGTAAAATGGATAATTTACGAGTTATAAAAATTGCTACAGATGGTAAAGAAACTTTAGAAATAATGCAAAATCAAACAATAGATATAGTGTTATTAGACTTAAAAATGCCTATTTATAGTGGTGTTGACATTTTATCAATGCTATCTGATCAGAAGAAAAAGGAATATGAAAACTCTATTATTATTGTTACAGGAGAGCCTGAATATCTACATAAAGTCATTGGAAATCCTATGATGTACTCCTTTGTAATGAAAGGACCTGGTCAATATGATAAAATTATAAGAAGTATTTATGAACTTTTAGATAAAAAATCTAATGATTTTAAAAAACGTCAAATTATTAATGAATTAAAATGTATGGGATATAATATTAACCATAAAGGAACTCAATATTTGGCAGAAGCAATTTATGAAATATACTTACATCAAGACTCTTTTGATGGAAATTTAAAGAAAGAAATATACCCTATATTATCAATTGCTTTTCAAAAATCTGTACATAATATAAAATGTAATATTACAAGAGCAACTGAAAATATGAGATATTACTGTCCTAAAGATGTAAAGCATAAATATTTTGGAAATTTTCAGCCTAATCCAAAATTTGTCATTAATGTAATTCTTAATAAAATAGCATAAAACGTATACAAATTTATCATTATTATATTGCAAAAAGCTAATGAGTATATTAAACTTCATTAGCTTTATTACAATCTATTTAATTTCAAATTCATTTGAATAGATATAAACGTAGCCAATATCACTATCATACGTTCTTTTTCCTATTCTATATACTCCATCTAGTAGTTTTCCATAATGTTCTTCTATATTTAATTTCTGATTTAGTTTATTATCATCACCTGTATATGCTCCTCTTAGAGTCCACCCATTTTGTATACATTTTACATCTTGCCACTCTCCATTAACTCTTTCTTGAACGTTAAATATTTCATCCCAACCACTATGTTCTCTAATATTATCTGTAATTACAATTTCTACTGATTCTCTTGTTATGCTATCTTCTATCACTTCTATTGATATATTTTCTTGTAATTTATTAGTATTTACATCTGATACTTCTACATTAGAATTAGATTTGCCCCATTTCATCCAAGCAAACAAACCAATAATAGCAAATATAAGTACAATGCCAATGGCTATAATTACTTTTTTATTCATAATTTTTCTCCTTTTTTTGCAACTACTACATCTTATATAATACACTTATCTAAGCATAATTTCAATATGCAAATATCCTTTTATATATCTTGCCGATATTTCTCCATTATTTAATTCGACTAACTGTTTTGCAATTGAAAGTCCTAAGCCTGTTGATTTTTTTGCATTTTCAACAGTATAGTATCTATCAAAAATCTTTTTTACAGTTGTTGCATCTAAAGAAGTTGCCTTATTAGAAAAAGTTATTTTGCCATTTTTTTCAAGTATTACTTTAAAATCTCCATTGCCATACTTTATTACATTTGAAATAATATTCTCAAATACTCTAACAATTGCATTTTTGTCTAAAATTCTATATATCTTTTCGTCTGTTATATCTATTTGAGGTGTTATATCATTTTCCTTAAATACGCTATAAAAGTTTGCCAGCGTTTCTTCTAATATTTGATTTATCAAGCATTTTTCCTTTTTTACCTTTTCAGCCATGTCCATAGTTTTTGAAAAATCAAATAACTGTTGTGTTAAACTTATTAAATCATCTGTTTTTCGTTCAATAATTTGCAAATATTCACGTTCTTTTTCCTCTTCTTTACAGCTTTTAAGTAAATCTATATAACCACTTATTGCAGTAAGAGGCGTTCTCATGTCATGTGAAATATTCGTTATTGATTTTTTTAATTCCTGATTGCCATTTTGGTACTGCAATCTTTGCTTTCTTAATTCTTTAATTTCTTTATTTAATTCATTTGCTAAGTTCCTTATATTTTTATCTAAAGAGGTTGTTGTAATTATTTTGTTTGTATCTGATTTTAATATGTCCAATAATTCTGTATATATTTCACCTATTGATTTTTTCATAGTAATTATCTTTAAAATCAAAAGTAAAATAATAATAATTAAAATACTAAAAATTACATAAAACCAAATACTCAAAGTAAATTTTTCCTCCTATTTTAAATCTTTTCTCTCAAAAATATATATTCCAATTAAACTTACTGTAACTATTACAACTAATGAATACAAATACATAACGTTTATATTTACATTGCTTTCACCTTTTAATGAAAGCTCAGATATAGCGCTTTGTATTTCCATGGATTGTCCAAGTGGCAAACTATATAAAATTGTTCTGCAAATATTTTTTATGTTATCTCCTGGATAGTTAGGATTTAATACTTCTATTTCTTCTCCATCATTATATATTGTAGTTGTTTTTTCAGCATCTGCAGGTGTTTCAATTATTAAAATAATTACAAACATTACTATAATAAGTATAATATTTATCACTGTTGAAACTGTTATATCAGAACAAACAAGTGTGACAAAGTTAAAAATGGCAGAATAAGCTATAATAAACATAAATATATCAACAAAAACCATTATAAGTGTAGAAAAATCTAACGTTGGTGGTTTTAAAGCAATACTTCCTACAGATAATATCGTAAATAAATAGGCTAGTTCAATAATAATTGCACCAACTATACTAACTATTAAATTAGATAAATAGATTTGACTTCTCTTATGACCTGCTATTATCTTATTTCTAATTGTTCCATCTGCATATTCTATCCCAACGAAAAAGCTAACAAATATTGATATAAAAAAGCCAACATATATGATATTGCTAGTAAGTAAAGTGTCTACCCCTGGCGTAACCCATGTTGTGTTATTCAAGATTAATAAAAGTCCAATTATGATACTAATAACAATCATACCCCAAAAAAATATATTTTTCTTTAATCTTGAAAAATTTGCTACTAATAAATTATACATTTTCTCCACCTCCAATTAAGTTCATATAATAACTTTCAAGTGATTCTTCTATCTCATGAAATTCATTTATTATACAATCTCGTTTTGAAAGTTCAAGCGCCAATTTTGAAATGTTTATTTTCTCATATATATATATCTTTTTATCTGATATGACCTCATACTGCATATTATTTTCTTCTAAAAATTTCACACACTCTTTTTCATTACTTACAGTTATTTCTATTCTTTTTTTACAGTTTTTTTCTAACTCCTTACTTTTTATTTCTTTAATAATTTTTCCACTATTCATAAATCCATAATCTGTTGCAATTTTGGCAAGTTCATCCAAATAATGACTTGAAATAAGTACCGTTATGCCTTTTTCCTTATTTAACTTTAAAATAAGTTCTCTAATTTCAATTATTCCTTCTGGGTCTAATCCATTAATAGGCTCATCTAAAATTAAAAAATCTGGCTCACCTACTAATGCAACAGCTATGCCTAATCTCTGTCTCATGCCGAAGTGAAAATTGTTTTACTTTTTTCTTCCCCGTTTTTTTAAGATTAACAAATTCTAATAATTCGTCTAATCCTTCATAACTTGGGAGTCCGACGATTTTATATTGTTGCATTAAATTTTCTCTTGCTGTCATACTTAAATAAATAGATGGCGTCTCAATAATAGCTCCTATTCTTTTTCTTGCATTAATAATTTTTTTATTGGTATTTTCAATATCGTAAATCGAATATGTTCCGTTTTGTTGGTCTTTGAAGACCACATATAACCCTAATCAAAGTTGTTTTTCCTGCTCCATTTTTGCCAATAAGTCCGTATATTGCACCTTTTTCAACATTTATATTTAGGTTATCTAATGCTTTAAAATTCTTATATCTTTTCTCAAGATTATTAGTTTGTAAAATATACTCCATACTTACTTTTTCCTCCTTTATGTATTATTCTACTATAAAAAAGTTAAGAAATCGGTTAAGAAAAGATAAATAGTTAGTAAATATTTTACTCACAAATTTTAAAGCCTATCCCCCATACTGATTCTATATATTCTTTATTTGTTACCTTTCTTATTTTTCTTCTTATATTGCTTATGTGCACTTTTAAAGAATTTTCATCACAATCTAATGTATAATCGCTTATTAAATCAAGCAATTTTGTCTTTGTTATTACATTTTTAGGTGTAAGTAATAACTGCTTAAATATTGCACACTCTGTTTTAGTAAGATGCACTTTGCTTTCTCCAATGTTTAAAATATGGCTATCCTCATTTAGTTCTAATTCTTTATATTTCAGCTTGCCATTTTTTCCTTCCTTTTCATTTATTCTTAATTGTACTTTAATCCTTGCCAAAAGTTCTTCTGAAGAAAATGGCTTAGTAATATAATCATTTGCGCCCTGTAATAAAACATTTACTTTATCCTCATAAGCAATTTTAGCACTAATAACTATAATTGGTATTCCATTTACTTTTTTTACAACCTCTTCGCCATTTAACCCGGGAAGCATTAAATCCAATAATATTAAGTCTACATTTTCTTTTTCAATTATAAAAAGTGCCTCTGTTCCAGAATAACTACTTAACACATTATAATTTTCTTTTATCAATAACTCTTTTATTAAATTATGTATTGCAATATCGTCTTCTACAATTAATATATTTTTCAAAATAACCACCAATTCTTTAAATATAAAACTCCTTAAATTTAATATTCAAGGAGTTTTATTGTTTAGTATTCTATTCAAATACAACTTGTGTTGTGCTGTTTAAGTTAAGATTCTTTGTATCTTTTAAAACATCGTCAACATATACTCTAACAGTAACTGTTCCTACTGCACCTGGTATTTGTGCAGTTATATTTGTTTCATTTTCTTTATGTTTTTGTTTATATATATCGTCTCCATCAACTGTAATTCTTACTTCTACTGTTTCTGGGTCAATTGGAACTCTTATTACTTCATTTGTTGTATTTCCCTTTTCTTCTTTGTATTTTTGTTCATATTTTATAAGTGATTTCAAATTAACTTTAACAGTTCCTGAAATTAGCTGTTGTATTTTATTAACAGTAATTGTCATACTAGAACCTTTTTCAACTGGAGAGCCTGCTTCTAAACTTTGTTTCAAAACAGTTCCATCGTCTTTTGTTTTATCTTCTTCTGTAAGAACTGTGCTTATGCTTAAACCAGCTTCAGTTATCATTTTTGTTGCTTCTTCTTGTGTTTTTCCGACTACATTTGGTACTGTAGTTTCTTCTATTCCTTTACTTACAGTAATAGTTACTGTACTTCCAGCTGCAACTTCTGAATCTGGATCCACATCTTGTTTTGTAACTATTCCTTTTTCAACTTCCTTATCAAATACTTCATTTACAACTACTTCTAGTTCTTTCTCTTCTAGCATCTCTAAAGCCTTAGCTTTTTCTTCTCCAACAACTTTTGGCACAGTTGTAAGTTTTTGTCCTAAGCTAACAACTAAATCTATTTTTCTATTGTCTCTTATATTGTAGTTTTCTTGATATGCTGGTTCTTGCGAAATTACAATTCCTGCATCAACCTCTGGGTCATATCTTTCTTCTATATTATATTCTAATTTCAATTTTTCTAGTGAAGCCTTTGCATCTTCGATTTTCATATTAACTAAATTTGGTAATGGTACTTCATTTGGTTTACTTGCATTAAATATTAGCATTGTTGCTCCTAAGCTAATACAAAATAGCAATATCAATACTAAACCAATTGTAAAAGCCTTATGTTTCTCAAAGAAGTTTTGTTTTTTCTTCTTTTTTGCATTTTCAACATCTTTTTCCTTTATCTTATCCTCAATTTTCTTTTGCTCAAGTGTAGGAATAACTTGAGTTGGGAAATCTTCCTCAATAGGTGAAGCTACAACAAAATTTCCATCAGGATTTTTAAGTGCAAGTGTTAAATCTTTAAGCATTTCTGTTGCAGTTTGATACCTAAGATTTGGGTCTTTTCTCATTGCCTTCATGACAATTTTATTTACTGCTGTAGGTATACTAGGGTTTATTTCTATAGGCTCAACTGGAGTCTCCTGCATGTGTTTTAGTGCAACAGATACAGGTGTATCTGCATCAAAAGGAACTTTTCCTGTTAGCATTTCATACAAAACAACGCCTAATGAATATAGGTCTGATTTTGCATCAGTGAAGCCACCTCTTGCGTGCTCTGGTGAGAAATAATGAACTGAGCCTAATGTTGTTCCAAACGCAGTTATTGTAGAGTTTGATACAGACTTTGCAATACCAAAATCTGTAACTTTTGCAATTCCATCTTCTGTAATTATTATATTGTGTGGCTTTATGTCTCTATGTATTATGTTATTTTTATGGGCCGTTTCCAATGCAGAAGCTATTTGTATTGCAACATTTACACTCCATTTCCAACTTAATGCACCATCAGATACTATTATCTCTTTTAGAGTTTTTCCCTGAATTAGTTCCATTACAATATAATACAAGTCGCCTTCATGTCCTACATCATATACTGATACAATATTTGGATGAGTTAAACTTGCAACAGCCTGTGCTTCTGTATTAAATCTTTTTATAAATTCTTCGTCTGTTGTAAATTCGTCTTTTAAAACTTTTACAGCAACAAATCTATTTAAAACATGGCACTTAGCTCTATAAACAGTTGCCATGCCTCCGTATTCCTATTTTACCTAAGATTTCATATCTATTTCCTAACAATCTTCCTTCTAAGTTCATAAACTTATCACCACTCCTCTAATTCTTTATAATAACTACAGTGATATTATCAAAGCCCCCTGCATCATTTGCCATATCTACTAATATTTTATCGCTGTTATCAAAGTTATTTGTAACAACATCATATATCTTTGATTCTTCTACCATATTAGTCAATCCGTCAGATGTCATAACTATTATATCTCCTACTTCGAAGTTCTTAACCATTATATCTGGTTCAATTATTTCTGAACAACCTAATGCCTTCATAAGCATATTTTTTTTCGGATGGTGTTTTGCTTCTTCTTTTGTAATCGTTCCATCCCTTACTAAAGTTTCTACGTAACTATGGTCTGTTGTAAGTTTTCTTATAAATTGTCTTCTAATGCGATATATTCTGCTATCTCCAATATGTCCAATATATGCTCTATTATTATATATTAAACATACCTCCAAAGTAGTACCCATACTTTTAAGTTCTTCAGAATCTTTTGCAATATCATAAACCACAGTATTTGCATACTCTATTGCTTCTCTTATCAACTCTTGTATGCTTTCTTTATCATGCTCAATTTGTTCAAAATGTGTTTCAATATGTCTTCTTGCAGCGTCTATCGCCAGTCTACTTGCTACTTCTCCGCCTTCGTATCCGTCCCATGCCATCTGCTAACATACATACTTGCAAGTTTTCATTATCGTCAGAAACATAATAATAATCTTCATTTTGTTCTCTTACTTTACCTTGGTCTGTTTTCGCGCGTATTTCCATTATTTTATCTCTTCACCTCGTTTTCTCCTTAGTTGCCCACATGCAGCATCTATATCTGCTCCTAATTCTCTCCTAATCGTTGCAACTATTCCTTTACTGTTCAAATAATCTCTGAATTTTATTATATTTTCATTTGAACTTTTATCATACATACCATTTTTTATTTTATTAATAGGAATAAGATTTACATGACATAACATCCCTTTTAACAATTTTACAAGTTCCTTAGCTGATTCTTCATTATCGTTATTATCTTTTGCGAGAGCATATTCAAATGAAATTCTTTTATTTGTTTTTTCTATATAATATCTACAAGCCTTCATTAGTTCTTCTATATTATACACATTATTTATAGGCATTAATGCACTTCTTCCTTCGTCAGTTGCCTGATGCAATGAAATTGACAAAGTACATTGCAAATCTCTATCCGCAATTTCGTATATTTTTGGAACAATTCCACAAGTTGAAATACTTATATGCCTTGCACCAATTCCAATTCCCTTAGGATAATTTATTATTTCTATTGCCTTCATTACATTATCGAAATTGTCTAAAGGTTCGCCTATTCCCATAAATACTACGTTTGAGATTTTTATATTCAAATCTTTTTGCACAGCGAGAAGTTCTTCTACTATTTCTCCAGCGCTTAAATTTCTTTCGAAATTTATTCCAGTAGATGCACAAAACTTGCATCCCATTTTACATCCTACTTGCGACGAAACGCATATTGTTCTACCATGCTTGTACTCCATTACAACTGTTTCAATAGCATTACCATCTAATATGTCAAATAAATATTTTACTGTACCATCACTAGATACCTGTTTTTCTAATATTTTATAATTACATAAATCGAATTCTTTTTTTAGTTTTTCTCTTAATTCAAGTGACAAGTCAGTCATTTCATCAAAACTTGTTACATTTACATTATAAAGCCACTTAAATATTTGTTCTGCTCTATATGGTTTTTCTCCGTAATTTTTTTAATTCTTCTTTTAATTCTTCGATATTATAGTCTTTTATGTTTTTCATAAATATTTTTTCTAAATTACACTTCCTCTAGTTATATTTTATATCATAACTATAATTATTTTGCAATAGTTTAATTAAAAAAGACCAAGAGAATCTTACTTTCTCTTAGCCTATATCTTATGCTATTTTTCTCAAATTTTTTGCATGTTCTATTGTTATATCGTTTATGTCTCCACTTGCAATTCTTGCGATTTCTTTAATTGTTTCTTCTTCATTTAATTTCTTTATACTTGTTTTAGTTCTGTTTTCTTCTACTGTTTTACTTATGTAATAGTTATAGTCCCCCTTAGCAGCAATATTAGCTAAATGTGTAACACACAATATTTGGTGATTCTTAGATATTGCTTTTAATTTTTCACTAACACTATTTGCAACGCCTCCACTAATACCTGTATCTATTTCGTCAAATACCATTGTTGAAACCTTATCTATATCTGCAAGTACATTTTTTATGGCAAGCATTATCCTAGACATTTCGCCTCCAGATGCAATCTTTGCAAGTGGTTTTTCGTCTTCTCCTATATTTGTACTAATCATAAATTCTACCTTGTCTAGACCGTTTCCCCCGAAACCTCTATCTTCGTTATAATCTAACTCTATAGAAAATCTTGCATTTTTCATTTCTAAATCTTTTAGTTCTCCGATTTATTCTGCTTTCAAGTTCTTTTGCATATTTACTTCTTATTTCACTCATTTTTTTAGCATTTTTCCTCATCTCCTCTGTTATAACTTTTAATTCTTGTTTTAGCTTGTTTACATACTCCTCTGAATTTTCTATCATTTCTATTCTTTCATTAACTTCTACATCATATTTAAGAATTTCCTCAATACTATTTCCATATTTTCTTTTTAGTGTATATATTACATCGAGCCTTTCCTCAACTCTATTTCTTTCGTCTTCGTCAAAATTTGTATCCTTGTTATATTCTTCAATATCTCTTGATAATTCTTGAATATCATAATATATGCTTTTCAAACTATTTAAAGAATTTTGATACTTAATATCTATTCCTTCTATTTTTTCTAATGCTCTAACAGCTAAACTAATTGCATCAATTGCTCCATTATTTATTTGCATTTCTACTTCATTTAAGTTATTTGCAATTTTCTCAGAATTTAATATTTTATTTCTTAATACATCAAGTTCTTCCTCTTCTCCTTCTTTTAATTTTGCATCTTCTATTTCATTTTTTTGATATTTAAGTAAATCTAATTCTCTTTGTTTTTCTTTATCGTCTCCAAAGTTAATATTTATTTCTCTTTTAAGTTCATTGTATCTTGTAAATAACTTGCTATATTTTTCTTTTAATCCTATTATATCGTTTCCAGCAAAAGAATCTAAATAGCTTATATGTGTATTTACGTCTAATAAAGATTGGTTTTCATTTTGCCCATGTATATCAATAATATCTCTCATAAAATTTTTTAGTTCACTTACAGAAACAAGCCTACCATTTATCTTACAAGTATTTCTTCCATTAGAATAAATTTCTCTTGATACAACTATATTATTTTCTGCATCCTCTGCATTTTCTTTTAAATATATAGAAGCCTCTACATAAGAAAAATCTTGTCCTTTCCTTATCATTTCTTTCGAAAATCTCCCCCCTGAGATTATCTGTAATGAATCAATTATAAGAGTTTTTCCTGCTCCTGTTTCGCCAGTTAATATATTAAGTCCATCATTTAGATTGACTACTATATCATCAATAATTCCAACATTTTTTATATGTAATGTACTAATCATTTCAAACCTCCGTTTTCCGAATTCATGTTTGTATTTTATATCAAGTTATTTTATTTGTCAATAGATTTTTTAAAAAATTTGCAAAAATTTGTTTTGTGCTTTTTTGCAAAAATAAAAGACGCATAAGCGTCATTTATCTTGCCCGAAATAATAACCCTTCCTACATTTGAATTATCTTTCGCCATCTTCGTCTCTTTTATTAAAATCAACATGTGTGCTTGTATTTGCATCATTTCCTTCAGGCGTACTTGTAGCTAAATCTTCACTTTCTTCCAATCCGCCTTTTTTTCTTTCTTCTCTAAGTACGAATTCTTTTCTTCTATAATCCCAGCCTTCTTTTTGGCGTAGTTGTTCCATTAATTCAGGATCTACCTCACCTTTTTCTTTTTCAAAATCTGGAACTAAGAAATCTCTTTCAACTGCTTTACGTTTAAAATCTTCTACAGGTAAATCTTTTTCATATTCCTTAATTAATTTTTCTTGTAATTCTGGAAGTAAGCCTTCTAATCCTAATTCTTCTAACTCAGGTACAACACATGTCTTAACTAATCCCGGAACACTAAAAGGAGTATATCTATGAGGAATATTATAGTTACCTATTTTTTCAGGTCCTGCTATATATCTTACTAAAGTTCCAACTAAATCTTTATCTAATCTATAATTCCATGTTTCGTCATTTAATTCTTGATATTTATATAATGAGCTATCCAATGCCATTTTTTCTTCTTCTGTTAATGATAAATCAATAGGTCCTTTATTAGTAAATAGAGTTTTTAATTTTAAAAAGAATTTTTCTATTGGTCCCTTATTTTTATAAGCAATGATTTCTTTATTCTTTCTACTTGCAATATCCTTTTTTATTTTGCTATAATCTGCTAATCTATCACCAGCTTCTTTTGCCCTTTCTAGAAAATCTTTTATTATTGCATCACCTAAAAATGAAGTTCCATAAAAGCCTTGTTCTTCAAATTCTCTTGTGAACATTGATACTCCCGCGCTTTCAAACACATGTGACAATTCTACTAATTTATTATTTAAAGTAATGCAAAAATTTGGAATATTAACGTTTGTCTGTCCAAGTCTATTTGCATTTTTTGTCATTAGCATAATTAATTTATTTGCATCTTCAATAGAAATTCCTATGTTACCAAAAAATTTTTCTTTATTTTCTTTGTCCTGTTTTTCAAATTCTTGCTTATTCACTCTTTTTTTAATCCTCCAATATATCTTTTTATATTATATAATGAAAAATATATTTGTCAAGATATGATTTTTCCGTATACAATAAATTTAAGGTGTGATGCTTAGCATCACACCTTAGTTTTAACTTTCAGGGTTTTCTGTAATAATTTCCGCTCCTACCACTATGCTAAACTCTTTAACACCTTCTGGTTTATCTTTTTCCTCACCAGAAACTATATATTTTCTAGTAATATTTTTATAGTCTTTAGTATGAAATTTAATTCCACTAAAGTCTTCTGATGTAGTACACTCAACAGCAATTGTAATATTCCTTGATGTTGATAATAATATATCAGCCTCTTTGCCACTAGCATCTTTTAGTATTTTAACTGCATAATCATTATTAAACGTATTATACTCCATTCTAATAGGTTCGTCAGTGTCAGTCATTTTTGCACTTTTGTCGAAACTAATTATAGTTATATCACTTATCTTTTTATCATTTGAAGTTATCTTTTCAAATGTATTACTGCAAATTTCTGATACTCCTGCTAAAGCATCCTGAATATCAATATAGGTATTTGTAATGTTATCTTTTCTAAATGTGTTCCATCTAATATCAGTAGCAACTTTATCTGTACCATCAAGTTTAATCGCACTTTCTACTGGAACGCCAACATTTTTTAATGTTGATTGCCATAATATAAACTTAAACGTTTTTTCAGTATTATTGGAAGTAGTAACATCTATTAATGCCTTATCTCCTTCTTTTGCAGTTACTTCGAGATTTATTCTATGTATAAATACATCATCTGCTGTTATTTTGATTCCATCAGCAACTTGTAGTTTTATAGTCTTAGGTGGTCCAATTATTGAAAGTTCTTTATTAATTGTAATAGGACCTTTATCACTAAAATCAATATCATTTTCTATATATATCTCATTAGTAGTAGAATCTGTTAGAGCATTATACAAGCCATCTGCATCTGTAACGTGTTTTACGTTAGAATCTAATGTTGCTTTAAATGCTACAAAATAATATTTATTTGATGTTGCCTTTCCTAAATCCTTAATAACCCCATCTTCTGTGTTATCAAAGAATACAGTTTTGTATCCACTTTCTGTATAACCTATCTTAGTATAATCATATCCATCATACTTAAATCCTCCACCTAGTGCTACAAACCTATCTTCATTGCTTGGCTCTTTAATGTCTTCGTTATAGTAGTAATATCTAACAAATTCCGCAATTCTTCTTCCTTCATGGTTATGGAAAATAATTTCATATACTTTTGAATTTTCTTCTTTATTATAATAATTATTGTATTTATTATCAGCAACAGTTTCTTTTTTGTCACCCATGATGCTTTTTTCTTCTTCTTGCTCTTCATAATGTATAATTTTTTCTAATGTTTCAAGTTTTACTGCATCTTTTGATGCACTGTCTGTAAATTTAACTGTTGTATTTTCTTTTTCAGCTTTTACAGCAGGTTTATTGTAATGTTCTCCGTCATAAGTTAATTCTGATACAGTTAATTTTGCACCATTTTTAACTTCAAAAGCTGATTCTGTACTCGCACCTTCAACAGTTAATCCTTTTGATGTTAGTTCTCCACTTGTAACAGTTATAGGTGTCTTTGCTCCTGTTAATTTAATATTATTTATTGTTACACCGCTAGATGTTACATCAAATATTGATTTATCTTCACTTTCTGCTGTTATTGTATATTTGCTATTTCCTTCAATTGTTACGCCTCTTGTAATGTTTACAGTATTTTTTACTGTAAAGTTATCACCAATAAATATTTTTGTTGCTTGACTACTTAATGCGCTATTTAAGTCAGCTTCACTTTTTACTATTATAGCATGTGATTCAAATATAAATTTGTAACTTGTTGGAACATCTACAACGCTTACACGTGAAATTCCTTCTTGAGCTGGAGCTTTTGTTAGTGTAACTGTTTTTGATACTTGACTTGGATCAAATTTCAATATAAAGCTATCATAATTTGTCTTGTGAGCAATATCACTTAAAGTTATTGTTTTTTCGTCTTTGTCTGCAAATTGTTTCTTTAAAATCTCTGAATAGAATTTTTGTGCTTCGTCTATGATTGTTGCTTTTAATGTATCTTTATCAGACGCATCACCTTTTGTAAATGTTTTTTCTTCACCATTAATTGATAATGTAATGCCTTTTATTTCGTCTTTTAATAATATATAAGCAATTGTACCCGGAATACTTGTATCGTTCATCCTTGATAATAATGTTGTAGGGTCTATTACTGTAATTTTAACTTCTCCAGTATTTTCCTTATATTCTCCAATAACAAATTCTTTGCTGAAGTCTTCTGATTTAGAATCTTCTGTTTTATTCAAATCGTTAAGAACATCGCTAATGAATTTATCTGAATATAGATTCCAATGTGGAACTAATGTTATATCTCCAGTATCTCCACTTATTGTTTCATTTTCATATTTTGTTCCATCGCCTTTATCCCAATAAGCAAAACTACGATAATCTTTTTCTTCTTCTTTTACTGTTGGATCTGGAAGCATTCTTGTTGTTACTACATCCTCATCCCATACTGTAATTTTTTCTTTTGTTTCACCATTTAGTGTAATAGTATGTGAAGCTAAATATTCTAAAGTAGTATAATCTATTGTTTCTTCATAAGGTAAGTAGTCATTACCTTCTCCGTCCCAGTCAATCTTATAAGTAATCTTTTTGTCTTCAGCATCCTTATTAAGTTTAATTAATGCAGTTACAAATCCTTTTCCGTAATCTTCTGTACTTGGTTTATATGCTGTCTTGTAACTTCCGTTTGCATCTTTTAATTGAACTGTCCATTTATCTGTTGCAACATAAGGTGTGCTTGATAAGTTATCAGTAGTTGGTCCATTAATTTTAAGAACAATATAATATCCTTTTTCTGTGTCAAATCCTGCTTCCTCTTTTACTGTTTGCTCTTTAACTTTTCCAGTTAATGTATAAGTATCACTTTCTTTTTTAATAGCAAGGTCTTTTCCTGCATTTTCGAAGCTATATCCCCATTGAGTTGTAATTTGGTCTTTATCAACATCAGTTAAATCTTTCGTATCAGTAATTGCACTTACTTCTGTCATGCTACTTTCTTGTTGTAAATGTAATTCACTCCAGTCTACTGTTATTGTATATGGTTCGTAGGTGTCTGTTCCTTCTCCGTCCATATCAACTTTTATAGTAAATGTTTTTTCCTCAGCGTCTTTATGTAAATGTTTTAAAATGTATATAGTGTTATCATTGTCAAAATTGCTCTTTCCCCATGTCATTTTTTCGCTTCCATCTGTTATATCAACAGTTGTTGTTTCTCCACTATTAGTATTTGTTTTAATTGCAAAAGCTATATAATAGCCAGTTTTATGTCCTTCGTCAAAAGGAATTTTTGTATTATCCCCTTTATATATTGGAAGTAAACCAGTTACTTTTACTTTTTCTCCATCTGCTGCATAATTTACACCGTAATTTTCTGGCATTTTCCAACCATATGCTTGTTGTAATTTTTCTTCATTTTTAGCATCTTCTACGTTAAATTTTGAAATTGTTCTTAATTCTAGTTTGCTAAAGTCAATTCTAACTACTGTTGAAACTCCTTCAACTTCTATTATAATGTCACGATATTTTGTTTCTTCGTTTTCTTCAACTTCCATTAAAACTGTTAATTTTCTCGTTTCTGAATCAAAAGTTCCTTCATTATATCCATCTTCAGGATTACTTGATTTTGGTATTTTTACTGTAGCTTTAGATAAATCTACTTCATTATTTAATGTTAATGTATATGCAAAATAGTATCCTTTTGGATTTTCTCCAAATCCTTTTACACCATCTTGCTTTGTTACATAGCTTTTTTCGTCTACTGTATAAAGTCCATCAGCTGTTTTTGTAATGCTATATGTAGTTTCTGGCGTATATTTAAAATTTTCCTTTAAATCATTAATATCCTTTTCAGGAATTTGTGCATCAATTGTAGCTTTCTCATTATATGCAAATTCTATTGAATACTCTTCTGATTCTTTATTATTTTGTGATTTAGCTTTTTCCCCATCTAATGTTATGGTTAGGCTTAATTTCTTTCCTACAAGGTCACCTTGTAAAATTTCTCCTGTCTCTTTTCCACTTACTTTTTTAAGTAAATCTTGTACTTTTGTAGTTGCTCCTGCTTCGTCGTTTGTCATGTCACTACTGTTAAAAGTAACTTTTGTTCCACCATAAGAAATTGTTACTTCTTTTACATTTTCTGTATTTAAAATATCTCTTATTGTTCCAAGTAGTATTGCATTACTGCTTTTCTCATTTTTATCATATACGTTATATGTAAGCGTTTTATTTGCAAATGTTGCTCCATAATCTTTGCTTACTATTTCGCCTACTGATTTTTCTAATAGTTCGTCTGTATTAACTTCCTCATATATAAAATTATAATCAATATAACGAATATCAAATTTTTCGCCTAATTTTGTTGTACCTACGGTATTATTGCTATTTTGCCAACTTGTCACTTTCCAATCATCATCATAAACTGGTTCTATCATTTGTATATTCATTTTTTTGTATAAGTTTGTATCTTTTGTATAACCATCTTCAGGTTTAGCATCTATACTACGAGCTGCTAACATGATGTCTTCTTGTGTTAAGCTATGTGCTTGTGTAAAAGCATAATGTCCAATAACATATACATAATTTATTTCTTTGCCTGGATTTAATTTTAATGCTTCAGCGCCTAATGTATCTTTTGTCATTTCTCTTGCGAATACAGAGTTAGATGCTAATAAGAAAACTAAAAATGCAAAAGCAAAAGCAAATATTTTACTATATTTCTTCATATTATTACTCGTATAATCAATTATATAGAAATATTAATCTATTTAATTGATTAATCCCTTTCTTTTAAATTTTTTTATATT
>CANRAW010000006.1 GCA_947628715.1 uncultured Clostridia bacterium | reverse complement strand
TTTTTTGAAATTAGAGCAAATTGATAAAATATATTTATATCGTTTAATCAATAAAATAGAGATTGATAAAGACAAAAGTGTATACATATATTTTAACTTTTCAAAATTAAATTCTATTAATGAGAATCTAGATGAATTTATCAAAATTGAAGAAATAATAAATGAAAACAATCAAAAACGCAAAGTCGTGTAATTAAAGAGTTACAAGAATTTGCAAAATGGTTGGTATATTTTTAAATCCACACCCTCGATATTTGCTTTCCAACCGAGTAGGAAAAGTAATATTGGGGTAATTCTCAGCAATTTTTTGAGCATTTTTGTAATAATCAGAATCTTCAGATAAAGCCCCCGTAACTAAATCAACTCCATCAGGATTACACATAGGCACTATGTAAATAGAAGTAGAATCTAAAATCTTTTTAGCAGGATAACCATAAATATAAGTATCATTAACATAGGCTCTAGCTAGGTTTTCGGCAAATTTCATAATAACCGGAGATGTTATCCACTCGTTAGTATGAATATATCAGTTGTACTATTAATTAATATCAAGATGTAGTGAACATAAATAAGATAAAAACATATAATATAGTACAATATAATATGCTTAAAACTAGGGAGGAGCAAAATTATGAGATATTATAGAAATATAATAGTAATAATAATTTTAATAATAATTACAGCTATGGCTGTAGCGTATTCTGCATTTGCTACTCAATTAGATATAAATGGACAAAGTAAAATTATAGGCGAGTGGAATATTAAAATTACAGGAATTAGTGCCGAAAATATTAGTCCAGGCTGTGATGCAGGAACACCAAAGTATTCTAATACCAAAGCTATTTTTGATGCAAAATTACAAAAACCAGGAGACACAATCACATATATAATAACAATTAAAAATGCTGGAACAATTGATGCTGTTTTAAGTAGCGCAGATTTTATACCAGATGATGAAAACGGTTCTCCAGCAATTAGCTATGAAATAACAAACCCTGCTCAGTCATTAAAAGCTGGAACGGAAACCACATGTGAAGTAAAAGTTATATATAACAAAGAAACTACGGAAGTACCATCTGTAAAAAGCAAAAAAATTATAGGAGTTATAGAATATGTTCAAAACGACTAAATGAACACTTAAGAATTAATTGATTTTCCTCCTTTTTATTGCTATGGAAAAAGTTGCAACTTTTTTCTAAAATAGCAATGTTAATTGCTATGTATATTTGCAAAACAAAATAGAGGAAAATCAATTAAAAGGAGGACAAAATGAGAAAAAAATTAATAATAAAATTTTTAAAGAAAAAAAGTACATTAATAATATGCTTTAATATTTTATTAATATTTGTCTTTATGTCTAATGGTTACGCAATCTTAAATACAGCTTTGAATATAACAGGTACGTCTTCTATAATAAGTAGTTCTGAAAAATTGTGGAAACCCGATGTAGAGTTTGTAAAAACTGAACAGATGGGAAATATTTTTTTTTATGACATTATTGTTCATAACAATACGGAAAATACTTGTCAAAATTGGGAGATAAAGATATATGATGATAAAAATATAACGCAATCGTATGAATATGGAGAAAGAGGGGATGGATATAGAATTATAAAAAATACTGATTGGGATAATAGGATTGAACCTAGAGGCTCTGTTACAGTAACTATTATATTTACAGTAAGCTATGACGTAGAGGATACAATGACAATAGAAGAATATGCACAATATTTTATTGAAAATTATATTAAGGTATCAGGAACCATAACAGAACCAAATAGAGAAGGAGAAATTATAACAAATGGCGGAGCAATGCTATCGTTAAAAAAATCTGAAATACAAATAACAAATTATTCCATAACTCTTGATACATCATATAAAACAGAAATTGAAAATGAAAGACAATATATTATAGATATAACTAACGACACAGAATATGATTTTATAAGAGTTAGAGCAAATGTTTATTTAGGAAAAGATAATAAAATGTTAGAAGTATCTCCAAGTGAAATTACGTGTATGAACGAAACTAATACTAGCTTTGAATTACCTTTTTGGATGCAAATACCAAAAAATACAACAACATCAATTTATATTATGATTATTGCAAATGATAAAAACTTTATTCCAGATATAGTTTTGGCAGCAGAAATATAATAAATGAAAATAGGTGAACAACATGAAATATATTAAAAATAAGGGATTAATAATAATTTTATTTTATTTGATTTTAACAATATATTTTATAACAAAAGATGCTATACTTTACACAAACATAATTAATCCAATATTTTGGGGAATAGTTTTTTTATATTTAATAAAAAATGTAAAGATTAGATTTAATGTAAATAAAAGACAATTAATATATTTTATAATAATTGTATTTATAACTATTTTACTATATATAATATTAGGCTATATATATGGATTTTCAAAAACGCCATATAGTTACAAAATTATATCTATAATAAAAAATATCTTAATTCAAATAATTCCAATTATTGGAATAGAAACACTAAGGATAGCGATAGTTGCAAAAAATAAAAAGAATAAATTATTAATTGTAATAACAACAATTTTAATTATATTTTTACAAATTAACTATAATATATTATTGAACCTAAATGCAAATAAAGAAGAGCTATTTAGGTATATATGTTCAAATATTATTTCAATAATATTTTGCAATATAATATATACGTATTTTATATTAAAAAATATGTATTTATTTCCACTTAGCTATAGAATTTTAGAAAATTTATTTTTACTGTTAATGCCAATTTTACCCAATGTTGATTGGTATGTAATGGGATCAACTAGTATATTATTGCCAATTTTTATGTATTTAATTTTTAAATATAAATTTTTAAAAGAAAAAGATGATATAAGAAAGAAAAAAGAAAATTCCTTAGAAAAGTTTAATTATGTAGTTACATTTATTTTAGCTATTATGTTAGTTTGCTTTATGTTAGGATTATTCAAATATGAACCAATATGTATACTATCAAACAGCATGAATCCAACATATAATCGAGGAGACATAGTTATTTTTAAAAAAATTAATAACTACGAATTAAGTAATATTCCTAAAGATGCAATAATTATATACACAAAAGAAGACAAAAACATTGCACATAGAGTTATAAATACAATAAAAGCAGATGGAAACGTGTTATATGAAACTAAAGGAGATAGTAACAATGCACCAGATACAGATTTAGTACAAATAGAGCAAATAAAAGGAGTGTACGTTTTTCGTATAAAATATATTGGATTTCCGTCAGTTTGGTTATATGAGTATTTTCACAAATAACGAGTAAACATTTAATAAAGAGGAGGTACAATATGATACGTCGAAAGAGGAAATATAGAAAATATCATGAAAAAAATAAAAATTATATTATCATTTTTGGAATCGTAATTTGTATAATATTAGGAATTGCCTTTTTAACAATGGGCTTAGAATATGAAGAAAAAAGTGAATATATATATAGTTATGAGGCAAAAAAAAGCGATAACTATGAAACATTATTAAAACCAAATGAATTTTATACAAGTAGTAGCCTTCCAAAGGGACTATATTATGCTTCAAAATCTATAGATAAATTTGTATTAGAATATATGTATGATTTTAATGGAAGCAAAGAAGCGGATATAAACTATAACTATAATATTATAGCTAATATGGTAGCAACAGTCGCAAATAATGATTATAAAGGAAAAGAAGTATGGAATAGAGAATTTATAATTTTAGATAATACAAGTTCAAATACGAAAGAAAAGGAATTCTCAATAAATGAAAAAGTAGATATAGATTATGAATACTATAATAATTTAGCACGTTCCTATGAGGAAGTATATGGAATTAGCATTAATGCTGTTTTGAAAGTATATTTTAATATATCGTACGATATAAATCTTCAGGGAGTAGCTGAAAACAATAAAACAATAAATGATTATATTGAATTAGATATACCTATAACTAGTACAATAACAAACATAGAAGAAAAATACCAAAATATTACAAATGAAGAAATAATGCCACAAATATCAGAAAAAATATCTGCAACTAAAGTAGTATATTATATACTTGCAGTAATATTTATAATAAGTGCATTAGTATTATTTATAATAATGAAAAAATTTATAAAAAAATCACCTAAAGAAATGTATAAAAGTAATATGAAGCATATATTAAACTATTATAAAGATATAATAGTTACAATATCAAATGAACCTAATTTTAGTAATTTAAAATTAATGGAACTTAATAGTATAGACGACTTAATTGATGTAGCTGAACAAAATAATAGTAATATAATTCATTATGAGGTAATAGAAAACGAAAAAAGTGAATTATACGTAATTATTAATGAATATTTGTATATGTATATTATAACAGGAGAAAAATTAAAATAAGTTAAAAGCAGGAACATTTTAAAGTTTCCTGCTTATTTAATTGTAAAAATTTAATGAAGGTATTTTTTATCCTAATCATATTAGAAGTCTTATAGCATAACCTTTAGTGAGGTGTTATAAATGAAAATATACAATATTACCATAGGAAAAGAAACAATAAAGCAAGTATTTATAGGCAATGAAGAATCAAAAAGTAAAAAAATTCAAGAAGAAATTAAAAAAATAACAAATAAAAAAGATAAAGTTGTTGTGTTTGTAAATGGACAAAATGAAATTACATCATCAATGAAAACAATGTTACAACTAGTAGCAAATAATGATTAATATTTGTATAAGCCATAACAAATAAAAGATAAAGAGGATAGCTATATGAGTAAACAAGTAAATAAAGTGACTAAGGCCGTTTATATATATGTAAGAATAAGTAGAGACGAAGATAGGAAAAATTATGGAAGCATTGAAACACAAATAGATATTTTAAAAGATTATGCAAAACAGCAAGGCTGGACGATTACAAAAACATTTATAGACGATAATATTTCAGGATATTTAGCAATAGAAGATAGACCAGCGTTCAATGAACTATATAATATAGTAAATGATAGCAAAGAAAAGCCTATCGTCCTAATGAAAGATTTATCAAGACTTTCGAGAAATAATGGAATTGCACAAATGATTTTAAATAAATGGAAAATAGAAGAAGTAGAACTGATATTAGTAAAACAAAGAGGAAGTATATTTAATTTATTAAAAGATGATGACGATATAGTTGGTATAGAAACATGGTTTAATGAAAGATATGTAAAAGACACATCAAGAAAAGTAAGAGATTCATTAAAAAATAAAATGAAATCAGGAACAATAATACAAGGACCAAAATATGGATATATTAAAGAAAAAGCAGGAAAACTTATAATAAATGAAGAAGTTAGAGAAGCAGTACAAACAATATTTAATTTATATGAACAAGGATACGGAATGACAGCAATAGCAATGAAATTAAATAAAGAATATGACTTCAAAAACCCATCTGTTATAGAAGCAGAAAGATTTAAAAAAGCAAGAGGACGAGATATACAAAGAAATATAAGAGAATATTGGGAGACAGATATGATTAGCAAAATTTTAAGAGATGAAACATATATAGGAGTATTGGTCACTCATAAAAAAGAAGTACAAGGAATACATGGAAAAAAAGTTAAAACTTTACCTAAAGAAGAAAATTATAGATTTGAAAATCATCACGAGGCAATTATAGATAAGGAACAATTTGATAGAGTTCAAAATATTTTAAAGCAAAGAGCAGAAAGTACAAGTCTTTATAAAAAAGGAAAAAACTATTATACATTTGGTGGCTTTGTAAAATGTGGCGACTGTGGCGCTTCAGCAACTGGCTATATGAGAAATGGAAAAAAATGTTATCAATGCTTAAATTATAGTAAATATAGAAAGTTAAAATGCACTTACCATACAATAGAAGAACAGTATATATTAGAAAATTTTAAACAATTTTTAAAAATAGTAAGAGTAGAATATAAGGAACTTTTAAAAGGCATCAGAATAGATAACGTTAAAAGAAATTCACAAAATAATCAGGAAAAATTGGAAGCTAAGTTAGATAGAATTAAACAAGAATATAGACAAATGCAAACACAAAAAATTAAAGAAATGATTAAAGTAAAAACAGAAGAAGAACGAAATATTATTGAAGAAACATACTCAAAAATGTCACAATATAAATTAAATGAAATAATAGGAATAACAGAAACTCTAAAAAATATGGAAGATAAAACCGAAAAAGTAAAAACGATTAAACAATCAATAGATTATTTTGATGAAATTATTAAATCAGAAACACCATCAAAAGAAATTTTAACACAAATTTTAGATAAAATTATTATTTACAGAAATAAAAATTTAGAATTTAGACTTAAAGTAAATTTTGATAAACTAATATAAATTTTGAAAATTTACATATATATAGGACAAGTGATACTGTTTTATTCACTCCTTTGCATGGATTGCAGCACTATAAAAAACTTGCTTTTCGCCAGTACCAATTTTAAGATAAGGTATATCTTTACCCATAACCGTATTTCCAATAGAACCAATTTCAATAAATGGATAAACAGTCATAAAACTAGCAATATTCATTTTTAAAATATCATAAGTATAATTCAAATCAGTTGGAACAATGTAAGAAAAAGGAACAATAATACTAGAACCAATACTTAAATTATCAGGATTAATATTAGGATTAGCAGAAAGAATTCTATTAACAGTTGTAGAAAAATTCATTGCAATTGAATACAAAGTATCATTTCTTTTTATAACATAAGAAGTATAGCCATAAATATAAGGGTATAAAGCATTCCAAGTATTAGAACCAACAATGCCATCTTGAACTAAGCCAAAATTTTTTTGAAAATTTACGACAGCATTATAGGTCATATTTCCAAAAATTCCATCAACCTCACCAGAATAAAAACCAATTTTTTTAAGCGTACTTTGCAGTAACATAACCATTGGACCGTATAGAACCAAGCCTTAAAGTTTCCATATCATAAAACCTCCAATTATATAAATATTTAAGATAATATATGCAAAAAAAGTTACAATAGTTCATTAAATAATGTAAAATGTAAATAAGCTATTGTAAATAAAAACAAAATATGGTATATTATCTTTGGAAAAATTCGGATAAAACATAATGGAGGAATTACATTGGAAAAAATAATAATAGAAGGCAAAAGTAGATTAAAAGGAGAAGTAACAATAAGTGGCGCAAAAAATGCAGCAGTAGCAATACTTCCAGCAACAATTTTAATAAATGGTGTATGCACAATAGAAAATATTCCAGACATAAGCGACATAAAAGCATATTGTAAAATATTAGAAACAATTGGTGTAAAAATAAATAAAATTTCAAAAAATACATTAGAAATCGATACAACCAAGATAAACAGTATAGAAGCTCCACTTGACTTAACAAGCAAATTTAGAGCATCATATTATCTAGCAGGAGCATTACTTGGTAGATGCCACCATGCAATTATAGGAATGCCAGGAGGATGCAAATTAGGTGCAAGACCTATGGATCAACACATTAAGGCATTTGAAGCATTAGGAGCAGATGTTGAAATAGAAAAAGGAAAAATAGAAGTCGAAGCACGTAAACTAAAAGGAACATCAATATATCTAGACATTGTATCTGTAGGTGCAACAATAAATGCAATGCTTGCCTCTGTTTTAGCAGAAGGAACAACTACAATAGAAAATGCAGCAAAAGAACCACATATTGTTGACCTTGCTAATTTCTTAAACAAAATGGGTGCAAATATAATGGGAGCTGGAACAGATAGAATAAGAATACAAGGTGTTAAAGCATTAAAAAAGGAAGGTACATATTCAGTTGTACCAGACCAAATAGAAGCAGGAACATTTATGCTTGCAGCAGTTGCAACAAGAGGAGATATAACAATAAAAAATTGCATAACAAAACACTTAGAATCAATAACAGCAAAAATAATTGAAATGGGTGCAAACGTAGAAGATATAGGCGGAGACACAATAAGAGTAACTGCTAATAGTAGACCAACAAAGGTCAATATAAAAACATTACCATACCCAGGATTTCCAACAGATTTACAACCACAAATGGGAGTAGTTATGTCGATTGCAAAAGGAACAAGCGTAATAAATGAAAGTATATGGGATTCAAGATTTCAATATACAGAAGAATTAAACAGGATGGGAGCAAAAATAATGGCACAAGGAAAAGTTGCAATATTTGAAGGAGTAGACAAATTAGTTGGAGCACCAGTATCTGCAACTGATTTAAGAGCAGGTGCAGCCCTAATAATTGCAGGAATAGTGGCAGAAGGAAAAACCGAGGTACTAAATGTAGAACATATAGATAGAGGATATGAAAATATAGAAGAAAAATTCAAAAAATTAGGAGCAAAAATTACAAGAGTTAAAGAATAAAGAGAGGTAAACAAAGTGAAATTCTGCAGTTTATTCAGTGGAAGCACAGGAAATAGCCTATTTGTTCAAGGAAACGAAACAAAAATATTGGTAGATGCAGGAGTAAGCGCAAAAAAAATAACAGAGAGCTTAGAAACATTAAACGTAAATATAGAAGAGATAAATGCAATATTAGTAACACATGAACATCTAGATCACATAAGAAGTATAGGAACAATATGGAAAAAATATAATATACCAATATATGCAACCTTAGGAACATGGAATGGCATTGAAAATGAAAAATTAATTGTAAATATAAACGAAAAAAATTATTTTAAAATAGGTGAAAATTTTGAAATAGGGGAACTAAAAATTACTCCATTTTCAACATCACACGACGCAATGGATTCATGTGGCTTTAGTATAGAACATGACGGAAAAAAGATAAGTATAGCAACAGATTTAGGCGAGGTAACAAAAGAAGTTACTAAAAACTTAGAAAAAAGCAAATTTGTATTATTAGAATCTAACTATGAACCAGAAGTATTAAGATGCTGTTCGTACCCTTATACAGTAAAGAAACGAATAGCAGGAAATAAAGGGCATCTTTCTAATCGAGATGCTGGACAAACTATATCAGATTTGGTAAAAAATGGATTAGAAAATGTTATGCTAGGACATTTAAGTAAAGAAAGCAACTTTCCAGAACTTGCATATAAAAGTGTCGCAAATGAATTAATGAAAAATCAAATAAAAGAAAATGATATAGACTTAAAAATAGCAAGCAGATTAGAGCCAAGCAAAATTGTAAATATATAGTATAACCTCCTAAAATTAGGTAAAACTAAAAGTAAGGAGGTATTTTTTATGGAATCATTATGGATAAAAACACAAAAAGAAATAGTAGAAAAGAAAAAAACTCTTGAAAATGAGATAGAAGCAGATGTATGTATAATAGGTGGAGGAATAACAGGAATAAGTACGGCTTATTATCTAAGCAAAGCAAAAAAGAAAGTAGTAATATTAGATAGAGATAAAATTGCATATAGCACAACAGGACATACTACAGCAAAAATAACCTCACAACATGGCTTATTTTACAAATATTTAATAGACAATTTTAGTAAAGAATATGCAAAAGACTATTATAATGCAAACCAAGAAGCAATCGAAAATATATCAAAAATAATAGAAAAAGAAGGCATTTCATGCGACTTTGAAAGGCAAGATGCAATAGTATTTACAAGAGATAGTAAAGAATTAAGCAAAATAAAAGAAGAAGTGGAAGCGGTAAAAGAAATAGGAGGAGATGCAGAATTTGTTCAAACAATCGAGCCACCAATAAAAGACGTATTACGGAGGCATAAAATTTAAAAATCAAGCAATGTTTAATCCAAGAAAATATCTAAAAGGATTAGTAGATGTTATATTAGAAAATGGTGGAGAAATATATGAAGATACCATAGCATATTCAATAAAAAAAGAATTAAAAGGATATAAAGTAACTACTAAAAATGCGTCTGTAAAAGCTGACCATGTTGTAATTGCGACACACTATCCAATAATAAACATCCCTGGATTTTATTTTATAAAAATGTATCAAGAAACCTCTTATGTAATTGGCATAGAGACAAAACACAAATTATTTAATGGAATGTATATAAATGCAGAAATGCCAACAATATCACTTAGAACTGCAAAAGACAATGAAGGTAAAGAAATAGTTTTAGTAGGTGGTATGGACCATAGAGTAGGTGCAAAAATAGATTTAAGCAATGCTTTTAATAATTTAGAAAGAATTGCAAAAGAAATATATGAAGATAGCAAAGTTTTATATAAATGGAGTACGCAAGACTGCATAACGCTTGATAAAATTCCTTATGTAGGAGAATTTTCAAATATAATGAAAAATGTATATGTTGCAACAGGATATAAAAAATGGGGCATGACAACATCAAACGTTTCGGCAAATATTATAGCAGACAAAATACTTGAAAAAGAAAATAAATATGAAAAAATATATAAAGCAACAAGATTAGAACCTATAAAAAATAGATGGGAAGTTGGTGAAATGATAAAAGAAACAACTAATTCCCTAATAATAAATAAATTTAAAAATGCAGAAGAAGGAATAAAAAGTGTAAAAATAAATGAAGGCAAAATAATAGAAATAGACGGAGAAAAAGTAGGAGTATATAAAGAAGAAGAAGGAAAAATATACGCAGTAAAGCCTGTATGCAGTCATTTAGGATGCGAATTATCATGGAACGACTTAGAAAAAACATGGGATTGCCCATGCCATGGTTCAAGATTCGACTATAAAGGAAATCAAATATATGAACCAGCAATAGATGATTTAGAAATAAAATTAGTATAATAATAAAATAAACTTATTTGTAAAGAACAAGTGGCGAAGTTCATTTGTTCTTTTTTTATTGCTCCGGAAAAATCACAAGATTTTTACGGAGTAACAAGGTTATAATAATAAAAGATAGAAAAAATAAATTGAAACGAGATTTAATTGTGTGATATAATTACAAAAATGGAGGATTAGAAATGAAGAAATCTTTAAAAATAATATTAATAATAGTATTTATTATAGTAGTAATATATATCACATATGAAAATATAATACTTCCACGATTGCCAAGAGTAGAAGGAATAATTGTAGCAAAAGATAACAAAACAATTACTCTCAAGGATTCAGTTGATAGTACAGAACGAAGTTATATTTTAAACATAGGGAAAAAGCCAATAATTAAAGACATTGATGGAAGAAAAATAAATATTTCAGACTTAAATATAGGCGACATAATATTTGCAACTTATGGTAGAGAAGGAAGGAAAATGGCATCGATGGTAGCAACTAATCCACCATCAATAAGTGGTGTTAAACTTGTACAAGTAAAAGAAAGTAATAAAGATGGTCATATATCAGAAGGAGAATTAAGCTATAATAAATTTGTTATAACTAAATTTCAATTTGAAAAAAATTATATAGCATTAGGAATAGATTTGATAGATAAATTTCCTAATGATTATTTGACAGGTAACTGTAGTATAATTCAAAATGAACAGAGCATGAAAAAGATAACTATTGAACCTACTAAAATTTCTTTAAAAAAAGAATCAAATAATGAAATTGAAATAGATATTGATACAGATAATTTAATTAATGAATTGGAAATAGGAAAATATATTTTTATATTTGAAAATGAAGAATTAGGACTAATTAAAATACCTTTTGAAAAAAATATTAATGGAACAATTATTAGTAATCATTAGAATAAAATATGTTTATTTTACAAAAAACTCTATTACTTCATTATAATAATTATGCAAATACTTTTATAAAAAAACAATGCCTTTACAATAGTACTTAAATATGATACAATATAAGTACAATAGTAAAGGAGTAATATTATGGAAGAAAAAATCAAAAAACTTCTAAAACAAAATAATGGAATAATTACAACAAAGCAAATTGAAGAAATTGGTATTCCTAGAGTACATATAAAGCAATTTGTAGAAAGTGGTATTATTGAAAGAGCACAAAAGGGAATCTATATTTCGAGTAATATGATAGAAGATGAATTTTATATATTTCAAATGAAAAATAGTAATGCTATCTTTTCATACAATACAGCTATGTACTTTCTAGGAGAAACTGAGAGAACTCCAGATAAAATAGATGTAACTGTATATAGTGGATATAATAAACAGAGATTTCCAGACAATATTAGAGTTCATTATATAAAAAAAGAACTACTTAATATGGGAGTTATTACAGTAAAAACTCCACATGGATTTAATGTTAAGTCTTACAATATTGAAAGAACGATATGTGATATTATAAAAGGTAGAAATACAGGTATAGACAAGGAGCAAAGTAATAAATTTATTAGGAACATCATTAAAAATAATAAAGCAGATATAAGCAAAATATATGAATACGCAAAAAAACTAAAATGTACTAAACAATTAGAAATAGTAATGAAGTGGATTATATGATAGATTATTCTCAAAACCACGAATATTCAAAAGACATAAGTTTTAATGATACAATTAAGGCCATAGAAATTATAGAAGAAACCATTTTTTCTAATAATGAAAACAAATTATCAATTGTGCAAAATTAAATATTAAAGATTTCCCAAAATGTATGACAAATGAAAAGATACATACCAACCTGTATACGGAAAAATCCTATATATGGTCAAGATAAGAGCTGATTTTTCCTATACAATAAAAAAGTTCTCAAATATACTTGAGAACTATGGTGCACCCAGAGGGATTCGAACCCCCGACCTTCCGGTTCGTAGCCGAACGCTCTATCCAGCTAAGCTATGAGTGCATCATTATCTATTATAACTACTTTATTCAAATATTTCAATAGAAAAATATAATTTTTTATAAAAATAAGCACCTAGAAAATTATTTTCTACATTTTAGAATAATGCAATTCTTCATATCATAAATTTTATGTTATAAAATCCCGATTAAAAATATCGAATAAGCAATATCCCAAAAATCTTACGAAAATAGGAATTATAAGAAATTCTTTACATAATTTATTGATTTTATGTAAAAATTGTTGTATAATTGTAATAGAAATGTCAAATAAAAATGCAAAACTCGTAAAATCTCTTTCCGTAAAGAGGTTTTAAGTGCATTTTTTTCATGTTCAAAAAATGCAAAATTTGCTATTGACAATATGGCGAAAATATATAAAATATAATATAAGTAAAAATGTAAAAAAGGTGGTAGAGTATGAAAACGAGAAGAGTATTTGTGACCATTTTAATGTTTATTGCAATAATGGTAATTTCAATTTTTACAAATGAAGTTCAAGCTGAAAGTTTGGGCTATTTAACTATAACCAAAGATAGGAAAGTAGAAAACGTAACTTATCAACATCAAATAGGGAATGGGCAAGTAAGTGGAACAAAAAATATTTGGAAGTTAATTGCATCAGACCAAAATGGAACTCCATCAAGTAATAAAATACCAGATCTTTATTGCTTAAGAGCAGGTTTAGGCTTTACATCAGAAAACTTAAATAATAGAGCTGTTCAATACAACCAAAGTTATGAAATGATGTCACAATATGAAAGCTTAGTAACATACTTTAAAACATTAAGTTCAGAAACTAAAATATTTGGAGAAGATGAACAAAGTAGAAAAAATTTTAAAGCAGTAATGTGGATATTGGACAATATGTTATTAGAAGATGCAACAAATGCAGAAGTTAAAGCATATCTAAAAGAGTATGCAGAATATAAAGATAGGAATTTTTCTGAATCAGACGAACAATTAAATATACTAACAAGAGCAGATATAGAAGCAATTCAACAACTTGCAATATGGTATTTTACAAATAGTGACGAAGCAGCATATAATAATCAAACATTACCTACAATATATATGAAAATTATAGGCGGAGAACAAGAGTATGTACATGAAGATTATAAAACTTATGGGGATTTATTTAATGGAAAAGGTCCACAAGCTAATGAACAATATGGGCAACAAAGACAAGATGCAGCAGCAAAATTATATGAAAATTTAATAACAAAGGCAGTAAGTGAAACAGAAAGTGGAGAATATGTACCATCTAGAAAAATTACAGTATATTTAGCAGGAACAAATGCAGCAACAGAACAACCAGTAGTAAGAGTAGAAAAGAAAAAAGAAGAAGTAGATATTGCATTAAGAAAATTCATTTCAGAAGTAAATGGAGTAAAACTAGAAGGCGATAATTCAAGAGAGCCACAAGTAGATACAAGTAAATTGAATACAAATGTAGGAAACAAATTACAAACAACAGCAGAATATAATCATACAAAACAACCATTAAAAGTATCAATAGGAGACATTATTACATACACATTAAGAATATATAATGAAGGAGAAGTAGATGCTTATGTTACAGAAGTAACAGACTACTTACCACCATACTTAGAATTTTATGATGATGGAGAACAAACAACATGGTGGACACCAGATGCAGAAGAATCAGGCAGAAAGTCAATATCTACAGAGTTTTGTAAAGTAGTAGGTGTTGGCGGAGAAATTACAGAGGATAAAATAGGTCAACCATTAAAGTCAGTATTATTACCAAAAGCAAAATATAACAATACAGATAAAGATTATGATTTAAGTTATGTAGATATACAAATAAAATGTAAAGTAATGCCAACAGCTCATTATTTTACAAATATAACTAATATAGCACAAATTACAGAAATGAAAGACATAAATAATGCTGAAATAGAAAATGATAGAGATTCTACTCCAGATGGAAAATTTAATCTTCCATCAGATGATACATTACCAAATTATAAAGATAATGAATCAAGCAATTCTTATGTACCAGGACAAGAAGATGACGACGATTTCGAAAAAGTATATGTACCAACACCAGAAATAGACTTAGCATTAAGAAAGTTTATTTCAGCAGTTGGAGATACTAAATATGAAAGAGCACCTGAAGTAAATACAGAAGAATTACAAAAAGGAGCAGATACAGCAGTATATAATCATAGCAAAGTTCCAGTACAAGTTGAAGTAGGAGATGTAGTAACATATACATTAAGAATATATAATGAAGGCGATGTAAATGCTAGAGTAACACAAGTTAAAGATTATCTAGCAAAACACTTAAAATATGTACCATTTGGAGACGACAAAAATGGAGATTGGTGGACTGAAACAGCAGGTACAGATTATAACACATTAACATCAACAGAAAACTGCAAAATTACTGGAGTTGGAGGAAAGACAGATACACAATATGTAGGTAAAAATATTGGAGAAGCTATAATTCCAGCTTATGATAAAGAAAATGATGAGTTAAGCTATATAGATATAGAAGTACATTGTCAAGTATTGCCAGTAGATACAACAACAAAGATTACAAATATTGCAGAAATAACAAAACAAGCTGACGAATATGGAACAGAAATACCAGAAGATAGAGATTCAACACCAGATGATGTAGAAATTCCAAAGGATTTACCAGGATATAAAGACGAAGATACAAATAAACCTTATGTACCAGGACAAGAAGATGACGACGACTTCGAAAAAGTTGTAGTTGTAGTGCCAGAGCTAGATTTAGCATTAAGAAAATTCATATCAGCAGTAGATGGTGTAGCACTTCAAAACACAAGAGAGCCAAATGTAGAAACTGGTAAACTAGATCAAAATGTAAATACAACAGCAGAATATAATCATCCAAAGAATCCAGTATCTGTAAAACAAGGTGGACTTGTAACATATACAATAAGAGTATATAACGAAGGTGAATTTAGTGGATATGTAAGTGAAATAACAGACTATTTACCAAATTATCTAATATATTTACCTGATAATGAAACAAACAAAAAATACGGTTGGGTATATGACGAACTAACAAGAGAAGTAAAAACTACAATTACAAGCATGGAAAATGAAGCAGGAGAAGAAGTATATAAAGATAGAAAAGATAAAAAATTATTACATGCTTATAAAGGCGATGGAACATTAGATTACATTGATGTAGAAATAGTTTGCAAAGTAGACGAACAAGCAGTAGGAAACGGAATCTTAACAAACTTAGCACAAATAACAAAAGAAACAGACGAAACAGGAAAAAATGTTGAAAAAGATAGAGATTCAACACCAAATGGTAACTTTAGAGAACCAAGTGAAACAGAAAAACCAAATTACAAAGACAATGAATCAAATAAACCTTATGTACCAGGACAAGAAGACGACGACGATTTTGAAAAAGTCTTAGTAATAAAACCAGAATACGATTTAGCATTAAGAAAATTCATATCAGCAGTAGATGGTGTAGAACTTGAAAATACAAGAGAGCCAAATGTAAAAACAGATAAATTAGACTCAAGACAAGATACAACATCAGAATATGAGCACTCAAAGAAACCAGTGCAAGTAAAGAAAGGAAGCCTAGTAACATATACAATAAGAGTATATAATGAAGGCGAACTTGATGCTATAGCAAGTGAAATAACAGACTATTTACCAAACTACTTAATATACTTACCAGACAATGAAATAA
The DNA here is from genome assembly GCA_947628715.1 of uncultured Clostridia bacterium. Lineage (GTDB taxonomy): Bacteria > Bacillota > Clostridia > TANB77 > CAG-508 > JAAWPK01. The sequence goes on along the minus strand of CANRAW010000006.1, from coordinate 46,806 downwards.
ATAAAAAATATGGCTGGACATATAATGAACAAACAAGACAAGTAAAAACAACAATTACAAGTCTAGATAGTGAAGCAGGAGAAGAAGTATATAAAGATAGAGAAAATGGAAAATTATTACTTGCTTATGACGGAAATGGAGAATTAGACTACATTGATGTACAAATAGTATGCAAAATAGACGAAAAAGCAATAGGAAATGGAATTTTAACAAACCTAGCTCAAATTACAGAACAAACAGACAAAAATGGAAATGAAGTTCCAGACGATAGAGATTCTACTCCAGATGGAGAATTTAAAGAACCAACTGAAGAAGAAAAGCCAAAATATAAAGAAGACGAAGAAAATAAACCTTATGTACCAGGACAAGAAGATGACGACGACTATGAAAAAGTAGTAGTAAAACCAGATTTTGACTTAGCTTTAAGAAAATTCATAACACAAGTTGGCAATTTAAAAATAAATACAAGATATCCACAAGTTTCTTATGATGAGGAAAAAGACAAATTAACATATAAACACTCAAAAGACCCTGTAGAAGTAATTACAGGAGATATCGTAACATATACAATAAGAGTATATAACGAAGGCGAAGCAGATGGATATGCAAACGAAATAACAGACGATATGCCAGAAGGATTAGAATTCTTACCAGATAATGAAATAAATAAAGAATATAGATGGGTAATGTTAGACGAAAATCAAGAAGAAACCAAAGATGTAAGTAAAGCAAAATACATCGTAACAGATTACCTATCAGAAGAACAAGAAGAAGAAACTGGAAGAAGCAACTTAATAAAGGCTTATGATAAAGAAAAAGGCGTAACAGAAGGAAACCCAGACTTCAAAGATGTACAGGTTGCATTTAAAGTAGTATATAAAGCTACAACAACAGACGATACAAAGAGAACAATAGTAAATACAGCACAAATCTCAGACGACTCAGACGACGATGACGACTCAGAACCAAAAAGAGACGAAGAGTATGATCCAAAGAATCCAGACGATAATGAAGACGACATAGATTATGACCAAGTAAAAGTAAAATATTTCGACTTATCATTATTAAAATGGGTATCAGAAACAATAGTAACATTAAATGGAAAAACAGATGTAATAAATACAGGACATACAGCAGAAACTTCGAAAAATGAAGATACAGTAAAACTTGAAATAAAATCAAAAGACATAAACAAAATAAGTATCAAATATAGATATACTATAAGAGTAACAAACGAAGGAGAAATCGAAGGATATGCAACAGAAGTAACAGACTATATACCAGAGGGATTAAAATTTGTAAAAGAAGATAATCCGGACTGGTATGAAAAAGAAAATGGAGTAATAGCAACAAAGGCATTAGAGAATAAACTATTAAAGCCAGGAGAGAGTGCAGAAATACAAGTAGTATTAACATGGATAAACAATAAAGAAAACTTTGGAAAGAAAGTAAACTTAGCAGAAATAAGTGAAGACGATAATCCAAGTGATAGTCCAGATGTAGACTCAACACCAAATAACAAAAAAGAAGGAGAAGACGATATAGACGACGCACCAGTAATAATAGCAGTAAAGACAGGTGGAGCAAGAATATACTTAGGATTAGTAATGATAATACTTGTAACATTTGCAGGAGGAATTAGCTTAATTAAGAAGTATGTATTAGAATAATAGATACAAAAAGAAACGGGGGTCTGCTTTAGCAGTCCCCCGCATCCGTTTCAATTATGAAATTATCCAAAATATGAAACGGAGTAAAAGTAGAATAATTAGTATGGCTAGGACCAGCCATACTGGCTCACTTAAAAGCCACCCGATTCCTCGAGCAATGAAGCCAAATAGGCCAAAAAGTAAGTCAATCATAGATGTCCTCCATCATTTTCGACTTCAACATTAAATTAAATATATTATATCAAAAAAATAGCAAATCGTCAAACCTTATGTAAACGAAAGGAATATTAATATGATTATTGTAATAGGAGCAGGACTTGCAGGATGTGAAACTGCATACCAAATAGCCAAAAATAATATAAAAGTAAAATTATATGAAATGAAGCCACATAAATTTTCACCAGCACACATAAACCCAAATTTGGCAGAAATAGTATGTAGCAATTCTTTTAAATCAAACTTATTAACAAATGCCTGTGGACTTTTAAAAGAAGAATTAAGAAGATTAGATAGCCTTTTAATAAATATAGCAGATAAAACAGCAGTGCCAGCAGGACAGGCATTAGCAGTAGATAGAGAAATGTTTTCAAAGATGGTTACAGAAAAAATCAAAGAGGAAGAAAATATAGAACTAATACAAGAAGAAGTAGGAGAAAAAATACATCTTAAAGAACTACTAAAAGATAATATAGTAGTAATCGCAACAGGACCGCTTACGAGTGATTCATTATCAAAAGAAATAATGGAGATAACAGGACAAGACAAATTATCGTTTTTTGATGCAGCTGCACCAATTGTAGAAAAAGATACTATAGATATGAATATAGGCTTCTTAGGAGATAGATATGGAAAAGGAGAGGCATGTTATATAAATCTTCCAATGAATAAAGAAGAGTATGAAAGATTTATAACAGAACTTGTAAATGCTAAACTTGCAGAACTTCATAACTTTGAAAAAAGAGAAATATTTGAAGGATGTATGCCAATTGAAGTTATGGCAAAAAGAGGATTAGATACATTAAGGTTTGGACCACTTAAACCCGTAGGATTTACAGACCCTAGGACAGGAAATAGACCGTATGCAATAGTACAGCTAAGACAAGACAATAAAGAAGGAACATTATACAACATGGTTGGATTTCAAACAAATTTGAAGTTTGGAGAGCAAGATAGAGTCTTTAGAATTATTCCAGGCCTTGCAAATGCTGAATTTGTCAAATATGGTGTAATGCACAGAAACACATATATTAATTCACCAAAATTATTAGATAATACATATAATGTAAAATCCACCAACCTATATTTTGCTGGGCAAATCACAGGTGTAGAGGGATATGTCGAATCAATATCTTCAGGTATGGTAGTTCGGATTAAATGTAGTAAATAGAATTAAAGGAAAAGAAAATATAGTATTTCCAAATGAAACAATGATTGGCTGCTTAGCAAATTATATAAGCACGGAAAATGCAGATTTTCAGCCAATGAATGCAAATTTTGGAATACTTCCAAGTTTAAATGAAAAAATAAAAGACAAAAAATTGAGATATGAAATGTTAGCAAAAAGAGCATTAAATGAATTAGACAAAATTATTGAAAAAATGTAATATAAATGTAAAATAACTAAAAAGACTATTAAAAAAATAACTTCCGTAAATAGATTTTAATAGTCTTTTTTTCTATGGGAAAATATACTATTGACAATAATTTAAAAAAATATATAAAATATAATATGAGTATTAATATGTATATAATAAGGTGGTAAAAATGAACTATAAGAAACTGAGTATCATTACAAAGATAATTGTGATGTTTTTAATTATGCTATTAACTTTAGCATTTTTTAACGTGGTTCATGCGTCAACAGGTATAGGTAATGTAACAATTACTAAAGAAAGAAAAGAACGGTAAAATGACATATATGCATCAGATATACACAGGACAAACGGGAAAAACGAAAAATATATGGAATTTAGTAACATGTACAGAAGCTGGAATAGAAACAGATACAGTAAAGGATTTATATTGTTTAAGAGCAGGATTAGGCTTTACAAATGGAGATATAACGGAATCAAATAAAAAAGTAGTTAATTACGATGTAAGTTATGAAATAATGGAGCAATACCAAAAATTAATTAATGATTTTTCAACATTACAAAGTGATATATCAATTTTTAAATCAGAGAATAAACAAGATTTTGATGCAGTAATGTGGATATTAGACCATATGTTACTTAGCAGTGCAACAGAAGAAGAATATCAAAATTATTTAAAAACACATGCTGGTTATTCAGCAAAAGACTTAACAAAAGCAGATGATAAGCAAAATGTATTAACAAGGTCAGATATAGAAGCAATTACGCAACTTGCAATATGGTATTTTACAAATAAAGATGAAGACGATTATCATCAAGAAAATTTGCCAAGTATATACATGAACTTAAAGGGGGACGAACTTTATGAAAAAGAAGGATATAAAACGTATGGAGATATATTTAACGGAACAGGACCAAATAATAATGAAAGTTATGGTCAAGAAAGACAAAATGCAGCAGCAAAATTGTATACATATTTAATAACAAATGCAAAAACAGAAACACAAGGTGGAAATTATAAACCAGAAAGAAAAATAACTATACATACAGTTGGAACAAAAAGAGCAACAGAGCAACCAATAGTACAGGTTGAAGAAAAAGAGCCAACGATAGAAGTACAAGTTACGAAAACATGGGAAGATGAAGATAATAAAGACGGCAAAAGAGATAAATACAAAATAAAAATAGAAGGAACAGCAGGTGGAAAAGTAGTTTATCAAAAAGAGGTAGAGCTACAGGCAACAGACTTAACATATACATTTACGGAATTACCACAATATAGTAATGGAGAAGAAATAAAATATACAGTAACAGAAAGTGGCATACCAAAAGATTATAACGCAGATATACAAGGAGATTATAAAACTGGATTTGAAATAACGAATAGACATACTCCTGAAACTACAAGTGTGACAGTAACAAAAATATGGAATGATAAAGAAAATCAAGATGGAAAAAGAGCAGAATATGAAGTAACTATAAAGGGAGTAGTAGATGGAGAAACTATAGTTGAAGAAACACAAAAGCTCGATAAAGATACTACTTCATATACTTGGGATGAATTACCTAAATACCATAATGGGAAACTTATAGAATACACTGTAACAGAAAGTATTGTACCAAATGAATACACAGAACAAGTAGAAGGAAATCAAGATGATGGCTTTAGAATAACGAATACATACATACCTGAAGAAGTAAGTGTTACAGTTGCAAAAACGTGGAATGATAGCAATAATCAAGATGGAAAGAGGGCATCATATAAAGTTAAAATAGTTGGAACAGCAAACGGAATACAAGTATATGAAGATGAGGTTACATTAGATAAAGATACACTAACACATACTTGGAATCATTTACCAAAATATAATAATGCGCAATTAGTAACCTACACTGTAATAGAAAGTGGTGTTCCAGATGGATACACTGCATTAGTAGAAGGAAATCAAACAAATGGATTTACAATAACAAATAGCTATACACCAGATAAAGTAAATGTTAGAGTTGATAAGGTATGGCAAGATAATAATGATAGAGCAGGTCTAAGAGATTCATATAAAGTTAAAATAATAGGAACAGCAAATGGAATACAAGTATATGAAGATGAGGTTACACTAGATAAAAATACTCTAACATATACATGGACAAATTTACCAAAATATAATAATGGACAATTAATAACATATACAGTAGAAGAAAGTGAAGTACCAAGCGGATATATAGCAAAAGTAGAAGGAAATCAGCAAGAAGGATATAGAATAACAAATATAAATAATGCACAGGTAGACGTAGCATTAAGAAAATTTATAACTGCAGTAAATGGAGAAAAACTAGAAGGTGAAAAATCAAGAGTACCAGAAGTTGATACAAATAAATTAAATACAACTGTTGGTGACTTATATCAAACAACAGCAGAATATAATCATACAAAAAGACCATTACAAGTAAAAGTAGGAGATATTGTAACATATACAATAAGACTATATAATGAAGGAGAAGTTGATACATATATAAAAGAAGTAACAGACTATTTACCAGCATATTTGCAATATGTAGCTTATGGAGACGATAATGGAACTTGGTGGAATATAGACGAAGCAACCAAAAGAAAAGCAGAAACTACACGGCAACTGTATAGTTAGAGCAGTTGGAGGCAATATTAAAGAGACAGAAATTCGGAAAACCTTTAGGAGAAGTATTAATACCAAAAGCAGAATTTATAGAAGAAACAAATAACTATAAATTAAGTTATGTTGATATTGAAATATCATGTAAAGTATTAGATACAGTAGAAAAAAATACAAAGGTAACCAATATAGCACAAATAACAGAAATGACAGATAAAAATAATGAACCATTAGACGAAGATAGAGATTCAGTACCAGATGGCAATTTTAAACTTCCATCTGATCAAGAATTACCAGATTATAAAGATAATGAGTTAGATAAAGAATACATTCCAGGACAAGAAGATGATGATGACTTTGAAAAAGTTTTAGTAATAAAACCAGAATTTGACATGAGTTTAAGGAAGTTCATATCAGCAGTAGATGGTGTAGAACTTGAAAATACAAGAGAACCAAATGTAAAAACAGATAAATTAGATTCAAGACTGGATACAACATCAGAATATGAACATTCAAAGAAACCGGTGCAAGTAAAAAAAGGAAGTTTAGTAACATACACAATAAGAGTATATAATGAAGGCGAAATAAATGGATACGTAAGCGAAATAACAGACTATTTACCAAATTACTTAATTTACTTGCCAGATAACGAAATAAATCAAAGATATGGATGGGTATATGACGAAAAAACAAGACAAGTAAAGACAACAATAACAGCAATGGATAATGAAAAAGGGGATGAAGTATATAAAGATAGAGAAAATGGAAAATTATTACTTGCTTATGACGGAGATGGAACATTAGATTATATAGATGTAATAATAGTTTGTAAAGTAGACGAAAAAGCAGTAGGAAATGGCATCTTAACAAACTTAGCACAAATAACAGAAGAAACAGACGAAGAAGGAAAAGAAATTCCAGAAGATAGAGATTCAACGCCAGACGGAGATTTCGACGAGCCAGATGATGAAGAAAAGCCAAAATACAAAGAAGACGAAGAAGATAAACCTTATGTACCAGGACAAGAGGACGACGATGACTATGAAAAAGTAGTAGTAAAACCAAACTTTGACTTAGCATTAAGAAAATTCATAACAAAAGTTGGAAATTTAAAAATAAATACAAGATATCCAAATCCATATTATGACGAAGAAAAAGACAGATTAAGATATAAACATCCAAAAGATCCAGTAGAAGTAGTAACACAAGACATCGTAACATATACAATAAGAGTATATAACGAAGGAGAAGCAGATGGATATGCAAACGAAATAACAGACGATATGCCAGAAGGATTAGAATTTTTACCAGAACATGAAACAAATAAAAAATATAGATGGGTAATGCTAGACGAAAATCAAGAAGAAACTAAAGATGTAAATAAAGCAAAATACATAATAACAGATTACTTATCAGAAGAGCAAGAACAAGAGACAGGAAGAAATAATCTAATAAAAGCATACAATAAAGAATTAGGAGTAACAGAAGGAAACCCAGACTATAGAGACATTGAAATTGCATTTAAGGTAACATATAAGGCAACGACAAAAGAAGAGTCAGAAAGAATAATAGTAAACACAGCACAAATTTCAGACGACTCAGACGACGATGACGACTCAGAGCCACATAGAGACGAAGAATATGATCATGACGATGACGACGATAACGAAGACGATATTGACTATGATAATGTAAAAGTAAAATATTTTGACTTATCATTATTAAAATGGGTATCAGAAACAATAGTAACATTAAATGGCAAGACAGATGTAATAAATACAGGACATACAGCAGAAACTTCGAAAAATGAAGATACAGTAAAACTTGAAATAAAATCAACAGACATAAATAAAATAAGTATAAAATATAGATATACAATAAGAATAACAAACGAAGGAGAAATCGAAGGATATGCAACAGAAGTAACAGACTATATACCAGAAGGATTAAAATTTGTAAAAGAAGATAATCCAGACTGGTATGAAAAAGGAAATGGAGTAATAGCAACAAAGGCATTAGAGAAAAAACTATTAAAGCCAGGGGAGAGTGCAGAAATACAAGTAGTATTAACATGGATAAACAATAAAGAGAACTTTGGAAGAAAAGTAAACTTAGCAGAAATAAGTGAAGACGATAATCCAAGTGATAGTCCAGATGTAGACTCAACACCAAATAACAAAAAAGAAGGAGAAGACGATATAGACGACGCACCAGTAATAATAGCAGTAAAGACAGGAGGAGCAAGAATATACTTAGGATTAGTAATGATAATACTTGTAACATTTGCAGGAGGAATTGGATTAATTAAAAAATATGTACTAGATATATAATAAAAAAGCTGTAATGTAAAATGTAATAAAAATGTAAAAGAATATAAAGGTTATTTGAAATCTTATTTCCGTAAAGGATTTTAAATAGCCTTATTATTATGGAAAAAAATGCTATTGACTTTAACTTATAAAAATATATAAAATATAATAGGTATACATATTGAAATATTAATATAAATATATATATATATAATATAACAAAAAGGTGGGTAGAAGATGAAAGCTAGTAAATTAACTAGAATAATTAAAATATTAGTGATGTTTTTGATTATGCTATTAATTATAGCTTTTTTTGACGTTGTCGAAGCAGCAACAAGCATTGGATATGTAACAATTACAAAAATAAGGAAAGAGCAAGGAACACTCGGACCCATGACATATATGCATCAGTTATATAAAGGACAGACAAGTAGAACAAAAAATATTTGGAATCTAGTTACATGCACGGCTGAAGGACTAGAAACAGACGAAGTAAAAGATTTGTACTGCTTAAGAGCAGGGTTAGGATTTACAACAGAAGATTTATCAAGCAGTGGAAATAAAGTAGTTAATTATAATGTAAGCTATGAAATGCCAAGTGAGTATAATAAATTGGTAAATGATTTTGCATCATTACATAGTGAAATTTCAATATTTGATTCAACAGGCAAAAGTAATTTTGATGCAGTAATGTGGATATTAGACCATATGTTACTTAGCAGTGCATCAGATACAGAATATAAAGATTATTTAAAAGCACATGCCGGATATAAGCCAAAAGACTTAACGAAATCAGAAGATTTATACAATGTATTAACAAGGTCAGATATAGAAGCAATTACACAACTTGCAATATGGTATTATACAAATAGCGATGAAAACGATTATCATCAAGCTACTTTACCAACGATTTATATGAAATTAACAGGCGATGAATTTGTTGAAAAAGATGATTATGATACATTTGCAGGATTATTTGATGGTATGAGTGAAACTTTAAATGATACTTATGGTCAAGAAAGACAAGAAGCTGCAGGCAAGTTATATAAATACTTAATAGATACAGCAAAAGCAGAGACACAAGATGGAAATTATACTTTGCAAAGAAAAATAACAATACATACAGTTGGAACTAATATGGCACTAGAACAGCCAATAGTAAGTGTAGAAGAAAAAGAGTCAACAATAGAAGTACAAGTTACCAAAAAATGGGATGATAATGAAAACCAAGATGGAAAAAGAAAAGCATATAAAGTAAAAATCGTAGGAACAGCAAATAATATAGAAGTATATTCAGAAGAAGTAGAAATGCAAGCAGATGAATTAACACATACATTTAGAAATTTACCAGAATACAAAGATGGGGTTAAAGTAGAATATACAGTAACAGAAACTGTAGTTCCTGATGAATATCACTATAGTGTAACTGGAAATGCAAAAGATGGATTTACAATAACAAACACATATACACCAAAAACAGTAGATGTAAAAGTAGACAAAATATGGGAAGACAAAGATAATCAAGATGGAAAAAGAGATAAATATACAGTAAAAATAGAAGGAAGAGCACATGGAGAAGTAGTATATACGAATGAAGTAGAATTACAAAAAGGAGAAACTACACATACATGGACAGGATTACCAAAATATGACGAAGGAGAGGAGATAGAATACACAGTAACAGAAAGTGTAGTTCCAGCCGAATATGATGCAAGCGTTACATCAGATGCAAAAAATGAATTTAAAATAACAAATAGATATACACCAAAAACAGTAGATGTAAAAGTAGACAAAATATGGGAAGATAAAGATAATCAGGATGGAAAAAGAAAAAGGTACAAAGTAAAAATAGTAGGAAAAGCGAATGGTGAACAAGTATATTCATCTGAGGTTGAATTAGAACCAGACAAATTAACACATACATGGACAGGTCTAGCAAAATATCATAATGGAATCGAGATAGAATACACAGTAACAGAAAGTTTGGTTCCAGATGGATATGAGGAAGAAGTTACAGGAGATGCAAAAAGTGGATTTAAAATAAAAAATAAATATACGCCAGAAAAAACAAGTGTAAGTGTAGATAAAATTTGGAGCGACAATGACAACCAGGATGGAAAGAGAAATAAATATAAAGTAAAAATAGAAGGAACAGCACATGGCAAGGTAGTACATTCAGAAGAAGTAGAGTTGCAAGCAGGTACAACACATTATGAATGGACAGATTTGGATAAATATAATAATGGAGAAGAAATAGTATACACAGTAACAGAAAGTTTGGTTCCAGATGGATATGAGGAAGAAGTTACAGGAGATGCAAAAAATGGGTTCACAATAACAAATACACATACACCAGCAAAAACAAGTGTAAGTGTAGAAAAAATATGGAGCGATAATGATGATCAAGATGGAAAAAGAACATCTTATAAAGTAAAAGTAGTTGGAATGGTAGATGGGCAAATTGCATATCAAGAAGAAAAAGAAATGCAGAAAGGAGAAAACTCATATACATGGAATAATTTGCCTAAATATAAGGATGGAAAAGAAATACAATATACAGTAATTGAAAGTGAAATTCCAGATGATTATACTCCAAGCATATCTGGAGATGCAGAAAATGGATTTACAATAACAAACACACATACTCCAGAAGAAACAAAAGTACAAGTTACAAAAACATGGGTAGATAATCAAGACCAAGATGGAAAAAGAAATTCTTATGAGGTAAAACTAGAGGGAAAAGTAGATGGAGTAACAGTAATTGAGAAAAAACAAATGTTAGATAAAAATACATTATCGCATACATGGGATAAATTGCCAAAATATCATGAAGGAAAATTAATTGTATATACAGTAACAGAAAGTATAATTCCAAATGAATATGAGGCAAATGTAACAGGAAATCCAGAAACAGGATTTAACGTAACAAATACACATACACCTGCAAAGGTAAGTGTTAATGTAGAAAAGGAATGGGATGACAAAAATAATCAAGATGGAAAAAGAGGAACATATAACGTAAAAATAACGGGAACAGCAAAAGGAAGAACAGTATATGAAAATGAGGTACCACTTCCAAAAGAAACATTAAAATATATATGGGAAAATTTAGAAAAATATTATCAAGGAGAACTAATTACATATACAGTAACAGAAAGTTTCGTACCAGCAGATTATAAATATAAAGTAGAAGGAGATCAAAATAGCGGTTTTAGAATAACAAATACACATACTCCAGAAGAAACAAGCGTAAAAGTAACGAAAGTATGGAACGATAATAATGACCAAGACGGCAAAAGGTCTGAATACAAGGTAAAAATAACCGGAACAGCAAAAGGAAAAAAAGTATATGAAGACGAACAAACACTACCAAAGGACACTTTAACATATACATGGGAGCACTTAGCAAAATTTTATGAAGGGGAGCAAATTACATACACAGTAGTAGAAAGTCTAGTGCCAGATGGGTATCAAGAAAAAGTTGAAGGAACACAAACTTCAAACTTTACAATAACAAATACGAGAGTACCAGAAGAAACAAGTGTAAGTGTCAAAAAAATATGGAATGATGAAAATGACCAAGATGGAAGAAGAGGAACATATAAAGTAAAGATAACAGGAACAGCACATGGAGAAAAAGTATATGAAAATGAAGTTGAATTAGGCAAGAATAATACATCATATACATGGGAAAAACTACCAAAATATAATAAAGGAGAACTAGTAAAATATACAGTAGAAGAAAGTTTTGTACCAGCAGATTATCAAGCAAGCGTAACAGGAAATCAGGACGAGGGATTTGAGATAACAAATACACATACTCCAGAAGAAACTCAAGTTACAGTAAATAAGGTATGGAACGATAGCAATAATCAAGATGGAAAAAGAACATCATATAAAGTAAAAATACTAGGAACAGCAAAAGGAGTAACGGTATACGAAAATGAAGTATTACTTGAAAAAGATAACCTTACATACACATGGAACCATCTAGATAAATATTACGATGGAGAATTAATTAATTATACAGTAACAGAAAGTCTAGTTCCTGAAGGATATACAGCAGATATTGAAGGAAACCAAACAGAGGGATTTACAATAACAAATAGTTATACGCCAGATAAAGTAAATGTTAGAGTTGATAAAATATGGCAAGACAATAATGATAGAGCTGGTTTAAGAGACAAATATAAAGTTAAATTAATAGGAACAGCGGGAGAAGATATAGTATATGAAAATGAGGTAACACTTGAAAAAGATAATCTTTCATATATATGGCAGAATTTGGCAAAATATAATCAAGGAAGATTAATAACATATACAGTAGAAGAAAGTGAAGTACCAAGCGGATATATAGCAAAAGTAGAAGGAAATCAACAAGAAGGATATAGAATAACAAATACAAATAATGCACAGGTAGACGTGGCATTAAGAAAATTTATAACGGCAGTAAATGGAGAAAAACTAGAAGGTGATAAATCAAGAGTACCAGATGTAGATACAAATAAATTAGACAAATATGAAGGTGAGACTTATCAAACAACAGCAGAATATAATCATACAAAAAAGCCAGTAGAAGTAAAAGTAGGAGATATTGTAACATATACATTAAGATTATATAATGAAGGGGAAGTTGATACATATATAAAAGAAGTAACAGACTATTTACCACCATATTTACAATATGTACCTTATGGAGACGATAATGGAACTTGGTGGAACATAGACGAAGGAACTAAAAGAAAAACTGAAACTACACGGAAACTGCATAGTTAGAGCAGTTGGAGGAAATATAGAAGAGACAGAAATTCGGAAAACCTTTAGGAGAAGTATTAATACCAAAAGCAGAATTTATAGAAGAAACAAATAACTATAAATTAAGTTATGTTGATATTGAAATATCATGTAAAGTATTAAATACAGCACCATGGGACACAAATATAACCAATTTAGCACAAATAACAGAAATGGCAGATAAAAATAATGAACCATTAGACGAAGATAGAGATTCTGTGCCAGATGGCGAATTTGAACTTCCAAAAGATGACGAATTACCAGATTATAAAGGCAATGAAGACGATAAACCTTATGTACCAGGACAAGAGGACGATGACGATTTTGAAAAGGTATATGTAAAATCACCAGAAATAGATTTAGCATTAAGAAAATTTATATCAGAAGTTGATGGAGAAAGTTTAGAAAATTCAAGGGAACCAAATGTAAAAACAGACATTTTAGACCAAGGAAGAGATACAACGGCAGAATATGAACATTCTAAAAAGCCAGTTGTTGTAAAACAAGGAAGTCTAGTTACATATACAATAAGAGTATATAATGAAGGAAAAGAAAATGGATATGTAAGCGAAATAACAGACTATTTACCAAATTACTTAATTTACTTACCAGATAACGAAATAAATCAAAGATATGGCTGGGTATATGATGCAGAAACAAGACAAATAAAAACAACAATAACAGCAATGGATAATGCAAAAGGGGATGAAGTATATAAAGATAGAGCAAATGGAAAACTTTTACTTGCTTATGATGGAGATGGAACGCTTGACTATATAGATGTTATTGTAATTTGTAAAGTAGATGATAAAGCAGTAGGAAATGGAATCTTAACAAACTTAGCACAAATAACAGAAGAAACAGACGAAGAAGGAAATGATGTTCCAGAAGATAAAGATTCAACACCAGATGGAGATTTCGACGAGCCAGATGATGAAGAAAAGCCAAAATACAAAGAAGACGAAGAAGATAAACCTTATGTACCAGGTCAAGAGGATGACGACGATTATGAAAAAGTAGTAGTAGTTCCAAAAGAACTAGACTTATCATTAAGAAAATATATATCAGAGGTAGATGGCATAGAACTTGAAAATACAAGAGAGCCAAATGTAAAAACTGGAATCATGGATCAAAAACAAGATACAACAGCAGAATATGAACATCCTAAAAAGCCAGTTCCAGTAAAACAAGGTAGTCTAGTAACGTATACAATAAGAGTATATAACGAAGGCGAAATAAATGGATACGTAAGTGAAATAACAGACTATTTACCAAATTACTTAATTTACTTACCAGATAACGAAGTAAATCAAAGATACGGATGGGTATATGATGCAGAAACAAGACAAGTAAAAACAACAATAACAGCAATGGAAAATGAAAAAGGGGATGAAGTATATAAAGATAGAGAAAATGGAAAATTATTACTTGCTTATGACGGAGATGGAACATTAAATTATATAGATGTAGTAATAGTTTGTAAAGTAGACGAAAAAGCAGTAGGAAATGGAATCTTAACAAACTTAGCACAAATAACAGAAGAAACAGACGAAGAAGGAAATGATGTTCCAAAAGATAGAGATTCAACTCCAGATGGAAACTTTGAAGAGCCAGATGATGAAGAAAAGCCAAAATACAAAGAAGATGAAGACGATAAACCTTATGTACCAGGACAAGAAGACGACGACGATTATGAGAAAGTAGTTGTAGTTCCAAAAGAACTAGACTTATCACTAAGAAAATATATATCAGAAGTAGATGGGGTAAAGCCTGAAGCATCAAGGGAACCAAATGTAAAAACTGGCATCATGGATCAAGGAAGGGATACAACATCAGAATATGAGCATCCAAAAAAACCTATCTTAGTAAAAAAAGAAAGTTTAGTAACATACACAATAAGAGTATATAACGAAGGCGAAATAAATGGATATGTAAGTGAAATAACAGACTATTTACCAAATTACTTAACTTACTTGCCAGATAACGAAATAAATCAAAGATATGGATGGGTATATGACGAAAAAACAAGACAAGTAAAGACAATAATAACAGCAATGGATAATGAAAAAGGAGAAGAAGTATATAAAGATAGAGAAAATGGAAAACTTTTACTTGCCTATGATGGAGATGGAACGCTAGATTATATAGATGTAATAATAGTTTGTAAAGTAGACGAAAAAGCAGTAGGAAATGGAATCTTAACAAATTTAGCACAAATAACAGAAGAAACAGACGAAGAAGGAAAAGAAATTCCAGAAGATAGAGATTCAACGCCAGACGGAGATTTCGACGAGCCAGATGATGAAGAAAAGCCAAAATACAAAGAAGACGAAGAAGATAAACCTTATGTACCAGGACAAGAGGACGACGATGACTATGAAAAAGTAGTAGTAAAACCAAACTTTGACTTAGCATTAAGAAAATTCATAACAAAAGTTGGAAATTTAAAAATAAATACAAGATATCCAAATCCATATTATGACGAAGAAAAAGACAGATTAAGATATAAACATCCAAAAGATCCAGTAGAAGTAGTAACACAAGACATCGTAACATATACAATAAGAGTATATAACGAAGGAGAAGCAGATGGATATGCAAACGAAATAACAGACGATATGCCAGAAGGATTAGAATTTTTACCAGAACATGAAACAAATAAAAAATATAGATGGGTAATGCTAGACGAAAATCAAGAAGAAACTAAAGATGTAAATAAAGCAAAATACATAATAACAGATTACTTATCAGAAGAGCAAGAACAAGAGACAGGAAGAAATAATCTAATAAAAGCATACAATAAAGAATTAGGAGTAACAGAAGGAAACCCAAACTATAGAGACATTGAAATTGCATTTAAGGTTACATATAAAGCAACAACAAAAGAAGAGTCAGAAAGAATAATAGTAAACACAGCACAAATCTCAGACGACTCAGACGACGATGATGACTCAGAGCCACATAGAGACGAAGAATATGACCATGATGACGACGACGATAACGAAGACGATATTGACTATGATAATGTAAAAGTAAAATATTTCGACTTATCATTATTAAAATGGGTATCAGAAACGATAGTAACATTAAATGGAAAAACAGATGTAATAAATACAGGACATACAGCAGAAACTTCGAAAAATGAAGATACGGTAAAACTTGAAATAAAATCAAAAGACATAAATAAAATAAGTATCAAATATAGATATACAATAAGAGTAACAAACGAGGGAGAAATCGAAGGATATGCGACAGAAGTAACAGACTATATACCAGAAGGACTAAAATTTGTAAAAGAAGATAATCCAGACTGGTATGAAAAAGGAAATGGAGTAATAGCAACAAAGGCATTAGAGAAAAAACTATTAAAGCCAGGGGAGAGTGCAGAAATACAAGTAGTATTAACATGGATAAACAATAAAGAGAACTTTGGAAGAAAAGTAAACTTAGCAGAAATAAGTGAAGACGATAATCCAAGTGATAGTCCAGATGTAGACTCAACACCAAATAACAAAAAAGAAGGAGAAGACGATATAGACGACGCACCAGTAATAATAGCAGTAAAGACAGGTGGAGCAAGAATATACTTAGGATTAGTAATGATAATACTTGTAACATTTGCAGGAGGAATTGGATTAATTAAGAAGTATGTAATGTAACATAAAAAGAGGAAGTCTATGGATTTCCTCTTTTACTTAATTAATTTATTTATGACATATATACAAATATTTCGTCAAAAAAATTGACAAAATTATGTAAATGTGTTAAAATAATTTTGTATGATAAATTAGGATATTTATACGTAATATATTTATAAAAAATAATTAGGAGGTAATTTTTATGGCAAAAAGATACAAAAACGCTTTAGAAAGAGAAAAAGAAGAAAAAAAGAAAATGAGAAGAGAACAAATGAAGAAACAACCTAAAAAAGAGAAAATTAGTAAGATGCAGCAAATATTTATTGATTTAAAGGAAATTGCAGATGATAAAACAATATCTGATGAACAAAAAACTGCAAAATTCTTAGAAACAGATGCAAAAATGGCAGAATTACTTGTTAGAGTTTCAAAAAGAAGAGAAGATATCAATAAAGAAATTGTAGGTAGAGGAGCAACTATGGAACAAGAGTCTTATGAAAGACTTACAAGAGAAGATCGTAAACTAGAAAAAGAGGAAAAAGTTTTACAAAACTTCCCAAAACTAAGAGAACAAATTTTACATATTATGTCTATTAAGGACGATATTAAAGAAAAGAAAGTTGAAAAAGCTGATAAAGCAAATGTAAAAGTAGCTGAAGCAAAAGCAAAAGTAGATAGAGCAAAAGAAGTAGATAAAAAATTAGAAGAAATAGAAAATAAAAGAAAAGAATATTATAAAAAAGCTGAATTAGATGATAATGATAGAAAAGAATTAAATGATTTAGCAATAGAAGGAAATAAATTATTAAAAGAAAAATCAGAAATGTCTATGGAAAAATTAGAAGCTGATTTAAAAGATGCTAAAAAAGAGGCTAATAAATATAAAGAAGGAAAAAGCAATGAAGACTCTATGATAGCAAAATGTGATATGGCTTGGAAAATGTTAGCAGCTGGAAAAACATGGGATGACATTGTTTATGTAAAAATAGAAGATGTACAAGAAAGAAAAGAAGAATCAAAGAAACAAGAAGAAACTGCTAAAACAGAAGAAACAAAGCAAGAAGTAAAACCAGAAGAAGTAAATCCAGTAGAGCCAACAGAAATGAGTGAAGAAGAATATAACGCTATTGTAGAAGAAGCAAAGAAAAGCGAAGTAGAATATACTGCTGACGACACAAGAAATGATGCAGAATACACTACTGATGATACAATAAAAGAGGAAGAAACTAATGGCGAAGAAAAACAAGAAATTGCAGAAGAAGAAAAAAATAATCTTCCTGCAAATCAATATGTACCTTTTGCCGAAAGACATAAAATAATATCAAGAATCCCATTGCTTGGAAAAAGAATTGCAAAAAGAGCAGATGAGTGGGCTATGGCAAAACAAGAACAAGAAAGAAAAGAAAAATTGGCTGAAAAAATTGCAAATGGTATTGAAGAAGAAAATGTAGAAATGAGCGAAGAAGAATTTAATAAAATAATGAGCGAAGGTAAAACAGATACTACTATTAATAGCGATAAACAACAAGAATGGACAGATAGGGTTGCTAAAGCCATGGGAGAAAATGTAAGCGAAGAACCAGAAATGGTAGAAGAAGTATCTACACCTGAAAAAGAAGAAGAACCAAAAGCTGAAGAAGCTAAAAATGAAGAACCAGCTCAAACACAAACAGAGGAAACTAAGAATGAAGAACCAAAAACTATAAAAGAACAAAGAGATAACTTTATGGCATATTTAAGAGAAATGGTAGAACAAGATGGAAATTACACAAAGAAAGAGTCAGGAATGGGAGAAAATACAAAACCAAAAGAAACAGAAAGAGATGGTAGATAATAATTGTAATATAGGAAAATTTACAAAAATTTTATAAAAATGCAATAAAAATGCTATGCAATTATTGACAAATCTTAATAATTATGATAGAATATGTGAACACGTATTGAGGTTGATACGTGTTCACATCGTTATATAACCTAAAATTTAATGAATGACAAAACTGATAAACAAATTACGGAGGTGTATTTTAATGGCTGCAAAAGGTCCAAGAGAAAACATTACCTTAGAGTGTACAGAATGTAAAAGAAGAAATTACATGACATCTAAGAACAAAAGAAATAATACAGATAGATTAGAAGTAGTAAAATATTGCAAATATTGCAAAAAACGTACAACACACAAAGAAACAAAATAACTTTATTTTAATGGAGGTTTTGAAAAATGGCAAAAACAGATAAACCAGAAAAAAATGAAAATAAGAAAAGCCAAAAACATTTCTGGAAAGATTTTAAAGCTGAATTAAAAAAGGTTATTTGGCCTACTAGGAGCCAAGTTATAAATAATACAATAATAGTAATTGTTATTGTATTAATAGTTACTGCTATTTGTTTCGTTTTAGACTTCGTATTTGAAGCAATGAATAAATATGGAATAGATAAGCTAAAAAGCGCAGTTTTAAATAGCGTATCTAGTGAAGAAAGCAATAATAACGAAGTTAATTCAGATAATGAAAATATTGTAGATACTGAAAACAATGTTCAAACAAACGAAATAATTGACGAAACAGAAAATGCAAATAATAGCGAAAATAACGAAACAAACAGTTAAGAAATTGGTCAAGCTAAATAGAGTGATATATTTCTATTTCCAAATATTGTTTTAAGGAGGCGGATAACTTGGCACATCAAAAAGAAGATTCAGTTGCAAGATGGTATGTTATACATACTTATTCAGGGTATGAAAACAAGGTTAAAACAGATCTAGAAAAAATGGTTAAAAATAGAGAGCTTGAAGATTACTTCTTTGATATAGTTGTTCCAATGGAGGAACAAATAGAAATTAAAGAAGGAAAGAGAAAAGCAAATCTAAAAAAAGTATTTCCTGGATATGTTTTAATTAAAATGATAGTAACTGACGAAACATGGTACATTGTTAGAAATACAAGAGGAGTTACAGGTTTCGTAGGTTCTGGTACTAATCCAATACCTCTTACAGAAGAAGAAATAAGAAATATGGGATTTGAAGAAGTACCTGTAAAGGTAGATTATGAAGTAAATGAATCAGTGAAGGTGGTTAATGGACCATTAGAAGGATTCATAGGTGTAGTACAAGAAATAAACAAAGAAAAAGGAAAAGTAAAAGTTCTTATTTCAATGTTTGGAAGGGAAACACCTGCAGAATTAGAATTTTCACAAGTTCAAAAAATCTAATAACAAATATAGATAAACAAAAAAGGAGGTGCAAGACAAAATGGCACAAAAAGAAATTACAAATGTTATTAAATTACAAATAGAGGCTGGAAAAGCAACACCTGCTCCACCAGTAGGTCCAGCACTTGGTTCAAGTGGTGTTAATATTATGCAATTCGTAAAAGAATTCAATGATAGAACAGCAAACGAAGCAGGAATGATTATTCCAGTAGTTATTACTGTTTACAAAGATAAATCTTTCGAATTTATAACAAAGGTTCCACCAGTTGCTGTATTAATTAAAAAAGCAATTAAAATTGAAAAAGGTTCAGGAAAACCTAATAAAGAAAAGGTTGCAAAAATTACAGAAGAGCAAGTTAGAAAGATTGCTGAACAAAAACTAGAAGACTTAAACGCTGCATCAGTTGAAGCAGCTATGAGCATGGTTAAAGGAACAGCTCGTTCTATGGGTGTAACAGTTGTAGAATAATTATATTCTAAAAAAATTGGGAGAAGTTTAAAATAAACTTCGTTAAAACCAAAGGAGGTAAATATGAAAAGAGGAAAAAGATATGCAGAAGCACAAAAGCTTCTAGAAAAGGGAAAAGAATATGAAGCAAAAGAAGCTTTAGAATTAATAGAAAAATTCCCAAAGCCAAAATTTGATGAAACAGTTGAATTACACGTTAAATTAGGTGTTGATTCAAAACATGCTGACCAACAAGTAAGAGGTACAGTTGTACTTCCAAATGGTACAGGTAAAACATTAAAAGTATTAGTATTCGCAAAAGGACCAAAAGCAGAAGAAGCTACAAAAGCAGGAGCTGACTATGTTGGTGCAGAAGAACTAATACCAAGAATAGAAAAAGAAAACTGGTTTGATTATGATGTTATAGTTGCAACACCAGATATGATGGGTGTAGTTGGTAGATTAGGAAAGGTTTTAGGACCAAAAGGATTAATGCCAAACCCTAAATCTGGAACAGTAACAATGGATGTTACAAAAGCTATTGCAGATATTAAATCTGGTAAGGTTGAATATAGATTAGATAAAACAAATATAATTCACCTTGGATTCGGAAAAGTATCTTTTGGAGCTGATAAATTACTAGAAAACTATAATACAATAATGGATGCTATTATTAAAGCAAAACCAGCAGCAGCAAAAGGACAATATATTAGAAGTGTAGCTATTACAACTACAATGGGACCTAGCTTATATATAAATCAAAAATAATTAAATACCCTAAGACAGTAGGCAATAAAGTAAGCCCTACCGAGGAATAAATATTGAAGATTAACCAATCTTTATGCCTCGGAGATAAAGGGCATACAAGATTGGTTTTTAGTTTAAGGAGGTGAAAAAATGGCAAATAAAGAGATTATCAAACAAAAAGAAGAAGAAGTAAATGGCTTAGCAGAAAAAATGAAAGACGCTAAATTAATACTTTTTGCAGATTATAGAGGAATTAATGTTGAAGATGTTACAAAATTAAGGACAGCTTTAAGAAAAACAAATTCTGAATATAAAATTGTAAAAAATAATATTTCTAAAAGAGCTCTTGCAAAATGTGAGATAGAAGGTTTAGATGATGCAACAGAAGGACCAACAGCAGTAATAATAGGTCATGACGATTATCTTGAACCTGCAAAAGCAATTTATGAATATACAAAGGAACACGACTTTTATAAAATTAAAGGTGGTGTAATAGAAGGAAAAGTAATGACTGCAGAAGAAATAATAACACTTGCAAAATTACCATCAAGAGAAACTCTTATTGGAATGCTTGCTGGTGGATTACTTGGAACTATTTCAAAACTTGCAGTTGGACTTGACCAAGTACGTATTAAAAAAGAGGAAGGCGCTATTGCCTAGTTAAAAATAAAAAATTTAAAAGGAGGTCATTTTAAAATGGCAAAAATTGATGAATTATTAGAAACTATTGACAGCTTAACAGTTGTTGAATTATCAGAATTAGTAAAAGGAATAGAGGAGAAATATGGAGTATCAGCAGTTGCAGCAGCAGCACCTGCAGCAGGAAATGCTGGAGCAGCAGCAGTTGAAGAAAAAACTTCATTTAATGTTGTATTAAAAGAAGCAGGAGCAAACAAAATCCAAGTTATAAAAGTAGTTAGAGACGCTACAGGATTAGGATTAAAAGAAGCTAAAGACTTAGTTGATGGAGCTCCAAAGACAGTTAAAGAAAACGTAGCAAAAGAAGAAGCTGAAGAATTAAAAGCTAAATTTACAGAAGCTGGAGCAGTTGTAGAATTAGCTTAAGAGTAGGAAAAGACGGAAAAGGGAAGGTCAAACTTCTCTTTTTTTTGCCTAAAATTTGACAAAACTGTAAAAAGGGAGTATAATAAGAGTTACGTGATGAAAAATTGAGGTGATTTATGAAAAAAAGTATAGTAATATCCCTATTGACTGTCGTAATTCTATTTTATACATCAATATATAGTTTTGCATCTACGGGAAGGGTAACAACAGATACTTTAAGATTAAGAAATGACGCATCTTTAGACGCATCAATTATAGCACTTTTATCAATAAATGATGAAGTGGAAATTTTAGAAGAAAAAAATGGATGGTATAAAGTAAAAGCAACAGTTAATGGTCAAGAACAAACTGGATATGTTTCAAAGGATTATATACAAATATTAGAAGGCGAAGTTCTTGAGGGAAATACGGAAAATAATACTAATGAGAATAATAATCAAGAAGGAACAAATAACGGCGAAGGAAATACTGAAAATAATGAAAAACAAGAAAATAAAATAATGGTAAAGGTTATTTCCGTAGGAGTAAAGGTATATATAACACCAACAATAAATTCATTAGTTTTAGAAACAATGGAAGAAGAAAAACAAGTTCAAATTGTTAGCGAATTAGATGGTTGGTCTTATGTTACTGTAGGAAACGTAAAAGGTTGGGTAAGAACAGAAAATATAGTTGAGAAGGAAGCTTCTGAAACTGAACAAAATTCATCACTTAGAACAGGATATATTTCAGGAAGTTCTGTAAATTTCAGGGAAGAAGCAAATTCTACATCAAAATCAATACTAAAACTAAAAAGAAATGCTAAAGTAGATGTTTTAGCTGAAGAGACAAATGGTTGGATTAAAATAAAGTATGATGGTAGGGTAGGATATGTTGCATCTCAATATGTTTCAGACAAGAAAATACAAACAACAACGAGAAGTTCTACAAAGAGCACAACTAAAAAAGATACAGAAAATGTAACCAAAACAAATACTACGAAAGGTGTTGTAACTGAAAAACAAGAGAACATTACTCCAAATAAAAATGCTACAGGGTCAGACATTGTTGCTTATGCTAAAAAGTATTTAGGAAATAAATATGTATATGGTGGAAGTTCTCCAAGTGGATTTGATTGTTCAGGATTTACTTCTTATGTATATAAACATTTTGGATATTCACTTTCACGTTCATCTTCAGCACAAGCCTCAAATGGTAAGGCAGTTAGTAAATCTGAAATGGTTGCAGGAGATATTGTATGTTTTGCAAGAACAAGTGGAAGTAAAAAAGTAGGGCATGTAGGTATTTACATCGGAGGCGGAAAATTTATACACGCCGCAAATTCTAGAAAGGGTGTTATAATATCTAATGTCAGTGGGGATGGTTTTTACTTCGTATGTGCAAGACGAATCATAAATAAATAAAAGAAAGGTTAATATATGAGGCCGTTAGTATATATAGCGGTTGGATATATAACAGGTATAATATGGGGGCTATACTTGAAAATGAGTATAGTTCCTATATTTTTTTTAATCACAGGAGTTATATTTTTAATTACTAAAATTGGGGGAATAGATTTAAGTAATTTTTTTAAATATAAATTTTGCATTATGTGCTTAATAATATTCTCAATAATATCTAATTTTCAAATACTTAGATTAGAGAAAAAATTTAATACTTTATATAATAATATTACTGATGTAAAAATTGTAGGAACTGTTATTTCAGACGAAAAAGAAACATCATATAAATTAAGCTATACTATTAAAGTAGAAAGCATAAATAATAATACAAAATATAAAGGAACAAATTTAATAATTTACATATCTAAAGAACAAAAACTAACTTATGGTAGTAAGTATTGTTTTTCAGGTAGTTACAGTAAAGCAAGTAATGCAACAAATTATAGGGCATTTGATTATAAAGAATATTTAAAAACAAAAAATGTATATGGAATATTTAATGTAGAAGATGCAAAATTATTAAAACAAAAAGATGTAAACTTTGTTAATCTTTTTATAAATAATTTAAGAACGAAAATAAAATATAATTTGCAAGAAATATTAGGTAAAAATTCAAGCATAGCGCTTGGAATTCTTATTCGGTGATATATCACAAATAGACGAAGAAATAATTACAAATTTTAAAGATAGTAGTATATACCATATTTTAGCTGTATCCGGCACACACGTACGGTTTTATAATTATAGGTATAAATTACTTACTTAAACATTTAAAGGTCTCAAAATCGAAAATAAGCGCATTTACGGCTATATTTCTAATATTTTTTATGTTACTTGCAGGACTTACTCCTTCAGTTGTAAGAGCAACCATTATGTCAGTAGTATTAATTTTATCTCGGGATTATTCATAGGAAAAGCGATACGTGGTCTAATATATGTTTTTCTCTTCTTGTAATTTTAATTATGAATCCATATAATATAAGAAATAATGGGGTATTACTTTCGTTTGGTGGTACGATTGGAATTATATGTTTTTTAAGTATAATAAATAAACCAAATACCAATCATAATCTTGCCCTAGAATCAAGTAAGATAAATAAAATAAAAAACAAAATAATAAATTATGCAAAAAATATTTTTTGTGTAAGTTTTTCTGCACAAATTATTTTAATACCAATAATTGCATATAATTATAAAACAATTTCTCTTACATTTTTTATAACAAATATTTTAACAAGTTCTTTAATAGGGTTAATTATTATTTTTGGCTTTGTAATAATATTAATTTCATTTATATTTTTTGATATATCAAAATTATTAGGATTATTTTATAATGTATTAATAAAATTATTATTATTTATAACAGAAAATACTTCAAAAATTCCTTTTTCAAAAATATATGTAAAAATGCCTTATATATATGAAATAATCTTATATTATATCTTTATTTTTACAATTTTTTATTTATATAAAAAATATGGTAAAGATATATTTTTCATAAAAATAAAAAGAATCATAAAAAAATATCACAAAAAAATAATTGCAGTTTTACTTATTTTTATTTTAATATTTCTTAGCATAAATTATATTCCTAAAAAATTAAGAGTATATTTTATTGATGTTGGTCAAGGAGATTCGTGTTTAATTATTACACCTAAAAATACGAAAATATTAATAGATGGGGGAGGTTCCGAAAGCTATGATGTTGGTGGACAGATATTATTACCATATATTTTGAGCAGAAGGATAACAAAAATAGATTATATTATCTGTAGTCATTTTGATACAGACCACTGTGGAGGGATAAAAACAATATTAGAAAATTTAAAAGTAAAAAATTTAGTTATTTCAAAACAGAAAGAACAATATGAAAATTTTAAAGAAATAATTGAAATTGCAAGAAAAAAGAAAGTAAATATAATTGTTGTAAAAGCAAAAGATATTTTAAAATTTGATAAAAGTGCGTATATGAAAATTTTATATCCAACTGAACCTCTAAGTCATGATGATATAAACAATAATTCTATCGTTGGCAAATTTATTTGTGATAATACAAGCATACTTTTTACAGGTGATATAGAAAAAGTGGCAGAAGAAAATATCTTAAAACTTTATGACAAAAAAGAATTAAAATCAGATATTTTAAAAGCAGGTCATCACGGCTCTAAGACATCATCTACTGCCGAATTTATAGAAGCAGTATCTCCTAAAATAGTATTGATAGGTGTGCGGAGAAAATAATACCTTTGGACATCCAAGTAAAGATGTTATAGAAAGGTTTAAAAATCTTCGGCACAAAAATATATAGAACAGACGAGATGGGGGAAATACCGTTATTTAATTAAAATAGTCTATTATACCTGTATATATTCCCCAAGCAAGTCTGTCTTGATATGAATTTTGAGATAATAAATTAAGCTCAGATGGATTAGATAAAAAGCCACACTCAACAAGTGCAAGAGGAATTTCAACATGGTCAATAAGATATATATTATTTATAGATTTTGCTTCTCTTTTATTTTCAATATCTATTGCTGAATTTAAAGAAGATTGTATTTTTTGCGCGAGAATTTTACCATTTTCATTTTTTGCATTATAAAATGTTTGCCAGCCTGAATATTGAGTTTGAGGTATTTTATTTATATGAATTGAAATAAATATATTTGCATTTGATTCATTACCAAGTTTTACTCTATTTTTTATATCAGAAACCTTTTTTTCACGCAAAGTTTTAGAATCAAGTTCATATATGGCATTTTCATCTGACCTTGTGAGAATAACGGTCGCTCCTGCTTGCTCTAATAGATTTTGAAGTTTCAATGCAATTTTTAAGTTTAGTTCGGCTTCATTTATTCCAAGAGAACTTGTTGCACCCCCGTCTTCTCCGACCGATGCCCTGCATCTATTATTATCGTTTTTTCATTTATTGGTGGAGCTGTTACTTGAGTTATATCATAACTTCTTTTTGATATATTTTCATTTACAGAGCAAAATGTAAGAGATAAAAATAAAAAGAAAAGAATTAAGCCAAAGTGTTTTTTTCTAAAAATATACATAAAAATATCCTCCAATGGCGAAGCCATAAAAATAACACATATAATATATATATGTGTTATTTTTGATTTATATAACTTTTCTTCTATTTATTGCATAAGCACTTCCAGGAGTAACCTTTGCTAAATGTTTAATCTGTGCTCCAATTTCGCCAATTTCAAGTACATTATGAAATTGTCCTTTTTTTACTTCTACGATACCAATTGAAATAGACACAAGTGGAAATTCTTCAATAATGCCTTTTCTATTTGGAACCTCAAGGTAACCTCTATCTCTATCTTCTTCTGAAAAATAATCTAATATTTTTTGGTCAAATTCTAAGATAATGTTTTGACATATTTCCTCATAATTTTTATTAGAAACTAATGCGACAAAATCGTCTCCGCCTATATGACCAATGAAATTGTGAATATTTTCGTCTGAATTAACATTTTTTATAATTATTTTTGCTGTTTGCTTTATTATTTCGTCCCCACTTAAAAATCCATAAGTATCGTTATATGCTTTAAAGTTATCAAGGTCGAAATATAATACAGAAAAATCTTTTCCTTTTAACAAACGTCTTTTTAACTCAGACTGAATTGGAATATTACCTGGTAGTTTAGTTAATGGACTAATACCTCTATTTACATCTATAAGCCTTAATATATTGTGTATAGTATAAACAAAACAGCAATTATCTATTGGCTTTGTAAAGCAATATTCTACTTCATTTTTTAATATTTCTCTTTTGTGTTCAATACTTGTATTTGAGGTCATTGTAATTATTGGTGTAATACTGTTGTCTTCATTATTTCTAATTATTTGACAAATTTCAATAAGTTTATGTTTGCTTATTTTATCCTCATTAATTAAAATTAAGGATGGAATATCTAGCAAATAATCATTTATCTGGTCTGTATTTGAACATTTGAAAGAAATATCTTTATCGCTTTTGAACAATTCTTTTAATTCAATTATTATATCTTCTTCATCTTCTACAACAAGTACTTCGTGTACCATATATTTACTATCTTCCCTTCTAGTAGTTTTTACCTTTTAATGTTCTACGTGCTCCTTCGACATCGACTGCAGTTAGTGTAACTAAGATATTATCTTGGTCAGCAATATCCCATCTATAAGAATATTCCTTAGCACCACCGCAATCAATTTCCATTGGCTCTTCAACATTTATTTGTTGATAAATCTTATCTATACCAACATCGTCAGATACCATAACTATTAAGTCATTACCTTGAGTATATAGTCTTATTTGAGGTGGGCGAATACCAATAACTTTCTTAGTAACTTTTTGAGTTAAATTATTTGAGTTTATTGCTGTAACTGTAATTTCACTTTCACCAACAGGTATATCTTCAGTTTTACATTTAATTATTGTAGTATCTTCTGTGTCAGGATATGCAGTAATTTCTTCACCTGAGTTAAAGTTGTATGTTATGTGGTCAAGTCCTGTAACATCTGTTGCTGTAATTAATACATAAGAATTATCTACTGGTTCAAGTTCAATACATATACCATCATAGGCATATTCATAAGATACAGCTGTTTCTCTATTTTGTATGTCTGTTGCAGAAACGTGTAAAGTATTTATTCCAGCAGGAACACTTATATTGTCTAACATTATTGTTTCTTTAGAATCGCCTCTAATGATTTTTTCAGGTTCATCGTTCCAATGGTATCTAACCCTTGAAATACCTTTATTATGTGTTACTGTAACGATTGCATTATTTCCTTCTTGTTCGAATTTTACTTCAGGAACAGAAGTATCGCCTTCAGCATGTGTTATTGTATAATTTATATATAAAGCATACGAACCATCTCCTGCAAAAATAACTCCGAATATTATCAAAGATATTGCAAAAAATTTAAGAATAGATTTAATTGAAGCTGGTCCACCACTTTTACCAGTGTATAGTATTTGGTTCATATACTTGCCTCCCTCATAATTTTACATTATAAATTATAACATAGCAAAAAAATTTTGTAAATAAAAAATTAAAGAAAACTTCTGTATTGCAAAAATTGGCAGAAAATAGTATAATTAATATATTATTTTAATTTTATATTTAAAAAGGGGATAAGTAATAATGGATGAACATTTTAAGGTACTAATAAGTAAAGAAGAATTAGAAAAAAGAATAGTAGAACTTGCAAATCAAATTGATAAAGATTATACAGGAAAAGAATTAACAGTTATATGTGTAATGAGAGGGGCTGTATTTTTTACAGTTCAATTGACTT
Organism: uncultured Clostridia bacterium; assembly: GCA_947628715.1. GTDB lineage: Bacteria > Bacillota > Clostridia > TANB77 > CAG-508 > JAAWPK01. Next base: position 17,972 of record CANRAW010000006.1, on the reverse strand, counting down.
TAAATATGAAAACAAAATTAAAATATGAGTTTATAACAATTTCAAGCTACGAAGGAACTGATTCAACAGGAGACGTAATGCTTAGAACAGATTTAAGAGAATCTATAGAGGGAAAAGATGTATTAATTGTAGAAGATATAATTGATACTGGTAAAAGCATGGATTACTTATTAGGACATTTAAGGTCTAAAAATCCTAGAACCTTAAAAGTTTGTACACTTGTAAATAAATCAGGTAGAAGAGAAGTAAATGTTCCTATCGATTATACTGGATTTGAAATTGATAATAAATATATTGTAGGCTTTGGTTTTGATATAGATAACAATTATAGAAATTTACCTTATGTAGCATATTTAGAGGCTTAAAGTCTATATTATGTAAAAAGGAAAGACGCAAATGTTTAATATCGAAGAAGAACTAAAAAAATTGCCGGGAAAACCACGGAGTATATTTAATGAAGGATAAAGACGACAATATTATTTATGTTGGAAAGGCAATTTCATTAAAAAATAGGGTTAGGCAATATTTTAGAAAAAATAATAAAACGGCAAGAATAGAAAAAATGGTTTCATTGATAGACCATTTTGAATATATTGTTACAGATAATGAAGCAGAGGCTCTTATTTTAGAGTGCAATTTAATAAAAAAGAATAGACCTAAATTTAATGTTTTATTAAAGGATGATAAAAGTTATCCATATATAAAAATCGACCTTAATGAAGATTATCCTAGTGTTTTTATAACGAGAAAAGTAAAAAATGATGGTGCAAAATATTTTGGACCTTATGCAAACCCAGGTAGTGCAAAGGAAATGGTTGATTTTATAAAAAAGAGATTTAAAATAAGACAATGTAGAAATTTTAAATCAAATAAAAGAGTTTGCCTAAATTATCATATTGGTAGATGTTTAGGACCATGTGTCAATAAGGTATCTAAAGAGGAATATAGAAAACAGATTGACCAAATTATAATGCTGTTAGATGGAAAAATAGATAATGTAAAAAAAGAAATGCAAAGACTTATGGAAAAGGCGTCAGAGGAACAAAGATATGAGGAAGCGGCAAGTCTTAGAGATAAAATGATTGCGATAGAAAATATTTCACAAAGACAGAAGGTTTCTAACTTTAGCAATAATGATATAGATGTAATTGGTATTGCTAGAAATGAATTTAATGTTTGTGTTGAGGTGTTTTTTGTCCGTGGTAGTAAAATGATAGGAAGAGAACATTTCTTTTTAAAAGACGTAAATGAAGTTCAAAATAGTGAAATATTATCTAGCTTTATAAAACAATATTATATTGGAAACGAAAACCTTCCACGGAAAAATTATGATAGAGGAAGAAATAGAAGAAGAGGAAATTCTTTCTAATATTTTATCAGAATCGGCAAATAAGAAAGTTGAGATAAAATCTCCTAAAAGAGGAGAAAAATTACGATTTGTAGAAATGGCAAAAAATAATGCAAGAGTTACTCTTGAAAATAATTCAGCAGGAAAATATGAAGTCTTAAATGAATTTAAAGAGATTTTACATTTAGAAAAATTGCCTAAAAAAATTGAAACATTTGATATTTCAAACATATCTGGAACTAATATTGTTGCCGGGATGTGTGTTATTCAGGATGGAAAAATAAATAAATCATTATCTAGAAGGTTTAAAATAAAAACGGTATTTGGTCAGGATGACCCAAGATGTATGGAGGAAGTTATTGAAAGAAGATTAAGACACTCTATAGATAGCGAAAAAAGTGGATTTGGTGCACTTCCAGATTTAATCTTTGTAGATGGTGGAATAACACAAATTAGAGCTGCAAAAGTTGCAACTGAAAAATGTAATGTTAATATTCCAATTTATGGTATGGTTAAAAATGATAAACATAGAACAAGAGCTTTAATTAATGAACAAAAACAGGAATTTCCACTTTCTGAAGAAGCAATGAATCTTATTACAAGATTCCAAGATACCGTACATGATACAGCAATAGAATATCACAGGATGGTAAGAGAAAAGGAAAGTATGAAATCAAAATTGGATGACATAGATGGAATAGGAGAAAAGAAAAAGGAATTATTACTTAAAAAATTTGGCAGTGTTGAAAAAATAAAAAAGGCGAGTATAGAAGAATTACAAGAGATAAAAGGTATTAATGAGAATTTAGCTAAAAAAATAAAAGAAGAACTAGAAAATTAGCAAAATTATTGATATGAATTTTGTAATAACCTCAATTAATCAAGAATATATATTATTATATTAATGAAAGAGGGGTTTTTACAAATGAAAAAATTTATAGGATTATTATTAGCTGTCGGAGTAAGTTTTTGCTTAGTTAATGTGTATTTGGTATTTAGTTTTTTTAATATCTTAAGTAATATGTAAATGCAGAAAGGATATAGTAATGGAAGTTGCAAAGTCGTGGAAAGATTATGAAATAATAGACATGGCAAATGGAGAAAAATTAGAAAGATGGGGTAATATTTATTTAGTTAGACCTGATCCACAAATTATATGGAAGACAAAGGAAAAGCCAGAAGAGTGGAAAAAGCAGTATGCAAGGTATGTAAGAAGCAAAACAGGTGGCGGATGTTGGGAATATAAAAGGGAATTACCAAAGGCATGGCAAATTAAATATAAAGATTTAACTTTTAATATTAAGCCAATGGGATTTAAACACACTGGCATATTTCCTGAACAAGCTGTTAACTGGGATTGGATGATGGACAAGATAAAAAATGCAAAAAGAGAAATAAAGGTACTTAATTTATTTGCATATACTGGAGGGGCAACGGTTTCTTGCTTAAGTGCAGGTGCAAGCGTATGCCATGTAGATAGTTCAAAGGGCATGGTTACATGGGCAAAGGAAAATGTTGAAAGTTCAGGGCTTGCTAAAAAAAGCGTCAGATATATAGTTGATGATGTTGTAAAGTTTGTAAATAGAGAAATAAGAAGAGGAAACAAGTATGATGCAATAATCATGGATCCTCCTTCTTATGGAAGAGGTACAAATGGAGAAGTATGGCAGTTTGAAGATAATATTTATGAGTTAGTAGATTTATGCTCAAATGTTTTGAGTGATAAACCTTTATTTTTCTTGATTAATTCATATACAACAGGTATTTCAAGCAAGGTGTTAGAAGATATATTGAACTTGACTGTTGCTAAAAAATTTAAGGGACATACAAGTTCTGGAGAAATTGGGCTTCCAATGAAAGACTCAAATTTAGTTTTGCCTTGTGGAATTTATGGAAGATTTGTAGGAGAATAAGATGGAAAAATTAAATGTAATATATGAAGATAATCAAATAATTGTAGTAGAAAAAATACCTAATATTCCATCTCAAGGGGATAAGACAGAAGATTTAGATATGTTAACTATTATTAAAGATTATTTAAAAGAAAAATATCAAAAGCCGGGTAATGTATATTTGGCTTTAGTGCATAGATTAGATAGACCTGTTCGGAGGAGTAATGGTTTTTGCAAAAACATCAAAATCGGCTGGTAGACTTAGTGAGGAAGTTCGTCAAAGAAATATACAAAAGGAATATTTGGTCGTATGTGATGGAAAATTTCAAGAAAAAAGTGGAGTCCTTGAAAATTATCTTTTAAAAAATGAAAGAAAAAATATGAGCTTTGTTGTGCCTGCTGGAACTAAAAATGCAAAACTTGCAAAATTAGAGTATGAGGTTTTAAAATATAACGAAGAAATTGACTTATCAGTTGTAAAAGTATTACTTCATACAGGTAGACATCATCAAATAAGGGTTCAATTTTCAAATATTTCTCATAGTATATATGGGGATCAAAAATATGGAACTAGAGGAAGACGGAAAACAAATTGCACTTTGGGCTTATAAATTAAGTTTTTATCATCCTGTTTCAAAAGAATTTATGAGTTTTAAATCATTACCAGAAAAAAATGGTACATGGAAAATTTTAGAAGGAATAAAGATATAGAAAACTATATCTTTTTTTTTACACATTTTATGTAAATTTTATGAAAAATAGAAATTATTATATAAAAATAAAATTTGAAATTTTCATAAATGAAACTTAGCCAGTCATAAACAAATCCGTAATATTTTTTGTAGTTGTTATAAAATTTTCTCATAGGAAAGTTACAAAAGGAGAAAACTAATGATAGACAAATTGTTAGATAATATTTGTGAGAAAATTAATGACAAGATTAAAGTAGAAATTCCTGATATAGACGAAGAAAGACTAGAAGTAATTGACTATGGATTAAAAATGATAATGGGCGAAATTCCAAAACTTGCAATTATGTTACTTATAGCATATTTTCTTGGAGTTTTAAAACTAACACTGCTATCTTATTTGATACTTCTTCCTTATACGATATTTGCAGGAGGAGCACATGCGAAAAGCCATATTGCATGTATAATTGCTACACCAACAATATATTGTGGTGGCGTAATTTTAAGCCAAAATTTTTTTCAAGAAGTAAATATTCAAAGATATATATTAATATTGGCAGTTTGGATATTTGGTATGATAATGTCTTTGATATATGCTCCAGCAGACACAGAAAATGTACCTATTCTTAGGAAAAAAGAAAGAAAATTCAAAAAAATAATGGCATGTGTAATGCTAACATTAAGTTTAATAGTTGCTGTATTTTTGAATAATATCGTTGTATCAAATATTTTAATTTTTGGATGCTTAATACGTTCAATAATGATGACAAGACCTATTTACATATTATTTGACAACAAGTATGGACACGAGGTGTATCAATAAATTTTAGTTTAATGCAAGATAATAAAGCCGGCATTTATCTTGTATTATATAAAAATTTTACCAAAGAAAGGAGAATGTTATATGGTAAAAACTTTAGCAAAAGTTGCAGAAAAAACTGCAAAATCTAACAATGCTTCATGCTGGGTAATTGGTATGTTCCATCAACCAAAAATGCCAGCATCATTAGTTAAAAAAGATTAATCATAATATTTTAATATAATATTTCCTTAAATGATAGTATTAACTATCAAATATAAAGTTACAAATATACATAGAAAGAGAAGTGTGAGATAAACACTTCTCTTTTCGTATAAAATTATTTATTTATTGCTTTTAATAAATTATCTTTATATTTTTGACCAATAAAACATTCTAGGTTATTATGAAAAAATAGAGTATTATTGTTTAATTCTATATGAGTTATATTAGATATATTTGCAATATATGATTTATGACATCTTATGAAATTATTAGAAAGTTTATCCGAGATTTTTTGAAAAGAGCTGTATGTTTCATAAATATTATCAGCAGTTTTAAATAATAGTTTCATACCATCTTTTTGAATATAGTATATATCTTTTTCATTTATGTATGTTCTATTATTTATTTGTATAAATTTATTATCAGAAGAATTTATATCGTCAAATAATCTAATTAAGGTTTTCTCAAGTCGCTCTGCGGTAATCGGCTTAGGTAAATAGTCAAATGCTTTGACTTGAAACGCTAAAAAAGCAAATTCTAAGTGACCAGTTGTAAATATAAGATAAATATTTTTGTTTCTACTTCTGATTTTTTCAGCAATATTTATACCATTATCAGAATTACTAAGATTTATATCTAAAAATAGTACGTCAGTGTGATTATTATTTATATAGTTTAATACATCTGAAACTTTATCAGAGCTAAAACCAACTTTGGCATTGAAATTGTTTTTTAATATTAATTTGTTTAATGTTTTATCTAGACTTTTTAAAAAAGCTAAATTATCGTCACATAAAACGAAGTTCAACATTTTATTTCCTCCCAAACCAAAATTAAATTCCAAATATTTCTAAATTTTGAATAAAGTATTTTGAATTTTTTTCTGTTTTTAAATTCAGATTTTTATTTTTCTTAATTAATTTATTAACTTCCCATAATCCAATACCATGGAATTTTTTATCAGTAGTTTTTGAAGAATATCCTTTTTCAAATATTTTATCAATATTTACATCCTTGTTTGAATATGTATTTTCAATATTAATTATATATCTATTTATAGAAGAATTTTGAGAAGGACCATATACTGAAAAAGATATTTCTTTTTCAGTTGAAATTCTAGCTGCATCTATTGCATTATCTAAAAGTATTCCTAAAATTCTAGAAAGAGTATAAGTAGATATAGAAATATCATTAAAATTGGCTAAAATATTTATATTAAATTTAATACCATCTTGTTCAGCTGTATAATATTTTGATGTAATTAAGCTATATAACCCAGCATCATTTATAAGATTAGGATTAAGAGCGGTTAAATTATTTAAAGTATCACTTTCTTTTCTAATACTATCATAATATAATTTTAAACCTTCCATGTCATTATCTGCAATATATCCTCCAAGTGACTGCATAATATTGCAAAAATCATGCCTAAAAGTACGCAAATTATCGTGTAAAATATTTAAAGTTTTATTATAAAGTTGAGCTTCTTCTAAAGATTTACTTGTTACTTCAAGTTTAGTAGTTTTAACTAAACTATATATACTAATAAAAAAGTAAATGATTAATGAAATCATACTTAGTAAAGTTATAAAAATAGGTAAAGAATATAAGTAATAACCTATTATATAGAATTGAATTGCAATAGTAACAATGGCAAAAATAAAGTTTAAAATAAGTATGTATTTATTCTTTTTGCTTATATTATCAATAACATTTATTGTTATATTATAATGTTTAAAAAAAGTATATAATATATATATTGAAATATATATAAGCATAGTTATAAATAATCTCGTTAATGGAATTAAATATAACTGTTCATATTCAACGTTAAGAAGAACAGTGCATAATTTACAAAATATGGTTTCAAAAATTACAATACTAATGATAGATACGAATTCTGCAAGAATACTTTTAAATATGCTAGTTTTAAAAATGAAAATAATTAAGAAAAGCTCTGCAATCATATTTATATAAGCACTATAAGGTTTAGGCAATATAGTATTAGATAAACCAGAAATAAATGCTAAAATTAATACATAAATAACTAATTGCTTTTTTTCATATTTTATGTTAAAAACTTGCGTAAATAATAAAGCTGAAACAGCGATTTCAATAAAAATAAAAGGAATTCCCCAATTGTTAAAGATAATTCCAATAAGCCCTTCATTAGGCGTTGTTAGAAGATGCCAAACTGATTCCATTATTAGTTACCTCCTCAAACATTATGTAATTTAACTAAATTTGTAATGATAAATATAAAACAATTTTTTACAAATGTCAATGAACTATTAGTAAAAAATAAAAGCAAAATTGGAAAATTTTGCTTTTATTTAATGATTACATAAATAATATCTATAATATTTATGCTGATATAAAATTATTTTGTTAGGTTATATATCTCTAATTGCTGTATAAAATATTTATCATTTTTCGTAGTATGCAAATTTAGATTTTTACTTTTCTTTAAAATTTTATTAACTTCCCATAGACCTAAACCATGAGAACCTTCTTCTTCAGTTTTAGAAGTAAAGCCTTTTTCACGTATTCTATCTACATCGACATCTTTATTAGAATAACTATTTTCAATAGAAATTATGCTCTTTTTTACATTAGCATTTTCAGAAGGACCATACACCATAAAACTAATTTCCTTTTCTTCAGAATTTTTTGCGGCTTCTATTGCGTTATCTAAAAGTATTCCTAAAATCCTAGTAAGTGTATAGGCAGAAATAGGAATATCACGAAAGTTTGCAGAAATATTTATATTAAATTTAATTCCAGCTTGTTCAGCTGTATAATATTTAGATGTAATTAAACTGTATAATCCAGCATCATTTATAAGACTAGGGCTAAGTGTAGTTAAAGTATTAAGACTGTTACACTCTTCTTTTATATCATCATAATATTTTTCTAATCCCTCCATATCATTATTTGCAATATATCCTCCAAATGACTGCATAATATTGCAAAAGTCATGTCTAAAAGTACGCAAATTATCATGTAAAATATTTAAAGTTTTATTATAAAGCTGTGCTTCTTCTAAAGATTTACTTGTTACTTCAAGTTTAGTAGTTTTAACTAAACTATATATACTAATAAAAAAGTAAATGATTAATGAAATCATACTTAGTAAAGTTATAAAAATAGGTAAAGAATATAAGTAATAACCTATTATATAGAATTGAATTGCAATAGTAACAATGGCAAAAATAAAGTTTAAAATAAGTATGTATTTATTCTTTTTGCTTATATTATCAATAACATTTATTGTTATATTATAATGTTTAAAAAAAGTATATAATATATATATTGAAATATATATAAGCATAGTTATAAATAATCTCGTTAATGGAATTAAATATAACTGTTCATATTCAACGTTAAGAAGAACAGTGCATAATTTACAAAATATGGTTTCAAAAATTACAATACTAATGATAGATACGAATTCTGCAAGAATACTTTTAAATATGCTAGTTTTAAAAATGAAAATAATTAAGAAAAGCTCTGCAATCATATTTATATAAGCACTATAAGGTTTAGGCAATATAGTATTAGATAAACCAGAAATAAATGCTAAAATTAATACATAAATAACTAATTGCTTTTTTTCATATTTTATGTTAAAAACTTGCGTAAATAATAAAGCTGAAACAGCGATTTCAATAAAAATAAAAGGAATTCCCCAATTGTTAAATATAATTCCAATAAGCCCCTCATTAGGCGTTGTTAGAAGCTTCCAAACTGATTCCATCATTAATCACCTCCAAAAAATCATTTTTATATTTAGGACCAATATAACACTTTGCATTATCAGAGAAATACAGTGTATTAGTATTGGCTTCAATGCGCTCGATATTGTTAATATTTGCAATATAAGACTTATGGCATCTTACAAAATTATCAGGAAGTTTTTCTGAAATTTTGTTAAATGAACTATAAGTCTCAAAGGTTTCATTATTAGTTTTAAAGATTAATTTCATCCCATCTCTTTTAATATAATAAATATCATTTTGATTAATATAGGTTTTACTATTTAAGGATATAAATTTATTCCTAGAAAAATTAACATCGTCAAATAATCTAAATAAAGTTTTTTCCAATCTTTCAGAAGTAATTGGCTTTGGTAAATAATCAAATGACTTAACTTGGAAGGCTAAAAAAGCATATTCTAAATGACCTGTAGTAAAAATAAAATAGATATCTTTGTTGGTATTTCGTATTTTTTCTGCAATGTCAAGTCCAGTTTTATCAGATTTTAGTAGAATATCAAGGAATAAAACATCAGTCTTATTTTTCTTCATATAATCTAAAACATCTAATATTTTTGTTGATGTATAACCGATTTTTGCATCAAAATTATTTTTTACAATTAACTTATTCAATGTCGATTCTAAATTTTTAAGGAAAGGAAGATTGTCATCGCATAAAACGAAATTCAACATATATTAACCCCCATAAAAATACAAAAATTTACAAAAAGTTACAAATATTTAACTAAAAATAATATAAAACAAAAAACGAATAATGTCAATGAACTATTAGTAAAAAATATTGACTTTTGGCTTAAGAAAAAGTATAATGATCATAAACGCTAAAATAAATAGAAGGGATTATGCGTAGTGAAAGATATTAAGGTAATAGTTGCGACACATAAAAAATATAAGATGCCAAGCGATAGCATGTATTTGCCAGTTCACGTCGGAAAAGCATTAGGAAATTGCGAATTAGGTTATCAGCCAGATAATGTTGGAGACAATATATCTGAAAAAAACCCATGGTATTGTGAACTAACTGGGCTTTATTGGGCATGGAAAAATGTACAAGCTGATTATATTGGGCTTGCACATTATAGAAGACATTTTTGCATAGAAAAAAATGGCGCAAGAGACGAAGCTGACAAAATAGATAATGTTCTGACATTAGAACAAGCAAGCAAAATTCTTGAAAAAACAGATGTTATATTATCTAAAAAAAGACAATACTATATTGAAACGATATATTCACATTATAAGCACACAATGTACGTAGAACCTCTTGACGAGACAAGAAAAATATTAAAAGAAAAATATCCAGAATATTTAAAAGAATTTGACAAACTACATAAAGCTACATCAGCTCACATGTTTAATATGTTTATAATGAAAAAAGAAATATTAAATGATTATTGTACTTGGCTATTTGATATATTATTTGAATTAGAGAAAAGAATTGATGTATCAAAATACGACGAGTTTCATGCTAGATTTTTTGGAAGAATATCTGAATTATTACTAAATGTTTGGATTAATAAAAACAATATAAAATACACAGAAGTAAATGTAATAGATATAGAAAAAGTAAACTGGGTTAAAAAAATAACGTCATTTTTAATGGCGAAATTTGTAGGAAAAAAATATGAAAAGAGTTTCTAAAATATGGAAGAATTAGTTTCAATTATAGTTCCAGTTTATAATTCAGAAAAATATCTAAAAAAATGTATAGAAAGCATTATTAATCAGACATATAAAAATCTAGAAATATTATTGATAAATGATGGTTCAAAAGATAAATCAAAAGAAATTTGTATAGAATTTAATGATTCAAGAATAAAATTCATAGATAAAGAAAATGAAGGTGTAAGCACATCTAGAAATGTTGGGCTAGAAAGTGCAAAAGGTAAATATATAGCTTTTGTAGATAGTGACGATTATATAGAAAAAAATTATATAGAAAAATTATTAAAAGTTTTAAAAGCACAAAACGCAGACTGCGTAATATGCGGATATAATAGAATATATGAAAATAAAACTGAAAAAATTACAAAAGAAAAAGAATTAATTTTAAATAAAGAAGAATTTTTGAAAACAATATTAAATGTACAAAATGGGACAGGCTTTTGTTGGGGCAAATTATGGAAGGCAGAAATAATAAAAAATATACAATTTAATCCAAAAGTTTTTATTGGTGAAGATGCACTATTTTGTATGATGTCATGTAAAAATATAAATAAAATCTACATTTTAAATGAAGCATTATATAATTATAGATTTAATGAAAATTCAGCCGTAAGAAAATATGATAAGTATTTTGCAGATAAAGTATTAGACTCCATGAAAATAGCAAAAAAATACATTGAAAAAGAATATTCAACAAATGAAGAAATAGTTAATAAATTCAACAACTATGTTGCATACCATATTTTATTAATTGCAGTAAATTTTTGCTTTAACAAAGAAAATGGACTAACTAATTTACAGCAAATAAAAAATCTAAAAAAAATATGTAATATAGACGAATTTAATTTAGCAATAAAAAAATCAACGTATGAAGAACTTTCTATAACAAGAAAAATAACACTATTTACAATAAAACACAAGTTATATTTTATAACAATGGTTATAGCAAAAGTAAGACAAACACAATTTAAAAAAGAACAAACTAAAAAACAGAAGGAGAAAGAATGCTAATTTACTTATTATTAATATGCTTTATGATAATGTTAGTAGGAGCATATTATTTATTTAAAAAAGAAATAATGCGGACCAGCAATAATATTTATTGCAATGTACACATTTAGTGTATTTTGCGCAGTTCTCAATGTAGAAAAATGGGGAATAAAGATGTCAGGTGCGACATTTTTAATACTTCTACTTGGAGCGGTAGAATTTATTGGAGTATCGTATTTAACAGAAAAACTATATTTAAAAAGAATAAAAGGTAAGCAAGAAAAAGAAAGAAGCAAATTAAAAACAATTACTGTGCCAAAAGTTTTAATATATCTAGTAGCTTTATATTGTATAGTTACAATTTGCTTACAGATTTTAGTCGTTATAGATATTTCCTCAAGATATGAAGCATTTACTGGAATATCAAGAGCACTTACAGTATATAAAGAACATACGTCATATAGTAAGGAAGTAGCGCTTCCAGGTATTATAACACTTATGAATTGTCCAGTAATTGCCTGTGCTTTTGCATTTACACAGATATTTCTAAATAATTTATTAGTAGAAGAAGACAAAGCAAAAGCAATAAAAAAATATAAAGCATATTTATTACCAGCAGTTTTATTTATAATATTATATATATTACAATCTAATAGAGGTATGATAATAGATTTCTTCGTTGGTATGCTTACAATAGGAATCATACTTTGGTCTGTAAAAGGCTCATGGAAAAAACATGTAGAAATAAAAACTATGGTAAAAATTGTTACAGCAGGAATAATTGGATTAATAATATTTTATTATAGTGCGTCAGTTGTAGGAAGAATAAATTCAAAAGGACTATTTGATTATATAACATATTATTGTGGTGGCTCGATAGAGTGCTTTAATCAATATGTAAAAAATGAAAAACAAATAAAAATGGTAAGAGGAGAAGAAACCTTTTACGGACTTATCTCAAACTTAGATTCATTTGGTATAACTAATTATGGACTTACAGAAAGGGAATCAGGACACCTAGAATTTATATATTATGAAGACGAAATGGTTGGAAATATATACACTGCATATAGAAGATGGATAAATGATTTCGGAATACTTGGAATAGTAGTATTTCAGGGAATCATGGCAGCATTTTTCACAATAATATATAACAAAATAAAATACTCAAAAGACAAATATAGAAATATATGGATAATAATATATGGGTATTTAGCATATACGATATATCTACACCCAATGGATGGATATTTATATTTAGAAGTATTAAGCAAAGCAGGAATTGCAAGGCTTGTAGCTGTAATACTTGTATATATTGTACTTGAAAATTGGTGGCAAATAGGAGAATATTTAAACTCAAAATTAAGTAAATTCAAAAATGAAAAGCCACATAATCCAGAAGAAAAAATTAAAGTATTAGTATTTGGAATAACAGATAATCCAGGTGGCGTCGAAAGTGTAATAATGAATTATTACAGAAATATAGACAGAGAAAAAGTACAATTTGATTTTTTATGTAATACCGAAATTGTTGCTTATGAAGAAGAAATAAAAAAATTAGGTGGAAAAATATATAGGGTAACAGCAAGAAGTAAAGATATAAAAAAATATAAAGAAGACATGAAAAATTTCTTCTCAAATCATGCAAAAGAATACGCTTGTATTTGGGTAAATATATGTAGCTTAGCAAATATAGATTATTTGAAATATGCGAAAAAATATGGAATAAAAAGAAGAATAGTACACAGTCATAATTCACAAAATATGGATAGTTTCCTTAGAGGCATGGTTCATAGATTAAATAAAATATTACTTGCAGAATATGCAACTGACTTTTGGGCATGCTCAGAAGATGCAGGAAAATGGTTCTATTATGACCTAGTTAGAGAAGAAAATAAATATAAAATAATAAATAATGCAATAGATGTAGAAGAATATAAATATAACCCTAATATAAGGGAAGAATATAGAAGAAAACTTCGGACTAGAAAACAAGCTAGTTATCGGAAATATAGGAAGGCTAACGTTCCAAAAAAATCAAATTTTCTTAATAGAAGTATTTAATGAAATATGCAAAATGAAAGAAAATGCACACTTAATTATAGTACGGACAAGGTGAAGAAGAAGAAAATTTAAAGGAAGAAGCAAAAAGGCTTAAAATAGAAGATAAAATATCATTTTTAGGAAAAAGAGACGATGTAAAAGAATTAATGCAAGCAATGGATGTATTTGTATTTCCATCAATATTTGAGGGACTTGCAGTAGCATTAATAGAAGCACAAGCATCAGGACTTTTAGTTTTTGCATCAGATAAAGCAATGCCAACTACTGCAAAAATGTCTGAAGATTTTGAATTTATATCATTAGGTAAAGACGCAGAAGAGTGGGCAAAAATAATAATTAATAATTTAGAAGAAGCAAACGAAAGAGAAAATAGAAGAAATAATATAAGAAAAATGGGATTTGATATTAAACTAGAGGCAAAAAAATTAGAAGAAAATCTAAGAGGCCTTTAGAAAGGATTGATATAATAATATGAAGTATTATGTTTGCGAAGGAACACCAGATGGAGAATACAACGCATCAACAAAAGCAAGAGAAGATGCAGAATATATACTGAAGAAAATGGGATTTAAAGAATTTATAATACCAACAGTATATGGCGTTCAAAAAAATAAGTTACTTAAATTTAAACAATATATAGACTACAAGAAAAATTATAAAATATGGATAGAAACAATATCAAAACTTAACAAAGATGACATATTATTAATACAATATCCATTAATAAATGCAATGCTAGGTTTTGAGAAAGTTATGGATGAGTTAAATAGGCTAAATGTAAAAACAATATTATTAATACATGACTTAGACTCACTTAGATTTGATAATATGCCAAGAATAATAAAGGAAGACAGAGAAGTTTTAAAAAGAGCGACTTATTTAATAGTTCATAATACAAAAATGAAAAATAAAATAACAGAAATATGCGAAATTCCAGCAGCTAATATGTTTGAACTAAAAATATTTGATTATATTATAGATGGAAAGGTAATTACTAAGCAAAAGAAAAAAGAAGAACCTATAGTAATTGCAGGAAACTTATCAAAAGAAAAAGCAAAATATTTGAAAAAATTAAAAGAATTAAAAGATATTACTTTTAATTTATATGGCATGGGATACGAAAAAGAAAAAGGAGAAGAAAATATAAATTATAAAGGGGCATTTTCTCCATCAGAAATAGTAAAAAATATGGAAGGACGGCTTCGGACTTGTATGGGATGGAGATTCAATAGAAAATTGCACTGGACCTTATGGAGAATACTTGCAATATAATAATCCACATAAAATGTCTTTATATATAGCATCAGGGCTTCCAGTAATTGTGTGGAGAAAATCCGCAATGGCGGAATTTGTATTAAAAAATAAAGTGGGAATAGTAATAGATAAATTAGAAGATATAGGATACGAAATTAAAAAAATAACAGAAGAAGAATATGAAGAAATGAAAAATAATGCAAAAGATATTTCTGAAGAATTAACAAAAGGAGAATATCTAATGCAAACAATAAAAAACATAAGTAATATTATTGAAGGGATTTAAAATGCAAAAAAAGAGCGTAACGAAAAATTATATATATAACTTAATATATCAAATATTAATACTTATATTGCCACTTGTAACTACACCATATATTTCAAGGATGCTAGGTGCAGAAAACATAGGAATATACAGCTATACAACATCAATTTCAGCATATTTCATTTTATTTGGTTCACTTGGCATTGCACTATATGGGCAAAGAGAAATTGCCTATAAGCAAGATAATAAAAAAGAATATAGCAAAACGTTTTGGGAAATTGTTATATTAAGAGCATTTACAATACTAATATCATTAGCTATTTTTTATTTATTTTTTGTAAATGGAAATAATAGCTATAAAGAATATTATAAGATTTTGTTAATTGAAATAATAGGAACGACAATAGATATAAGTTGGCTATTCCAAGGATTAGAGGAATTTAAAAAGACAGTAATAAGAAACACTTTAATAAAAATAATAAGTATAATAAGCATATTTATATTCGTAAAAAATGCAAACGATTTAAAATTATATTTTATAATATATGTATTATCAGTAATAATAGGAAATGGAACTTTATGGATAAGTTTACCAAAATTCATTGATAAGGTTAAAATAAAAGAACTAAATATATTTAAACATTTAAAACCAACTATCATGTTATTTATTCCACAAATTGCAATACAAGTTTATACTCTATTTGATAGAACTATGATAGGTGCAATAATAACAGATAAATCAGAAGTTGGATATTACGATCAGAGTCAAAAAATTATAAAAATGTTACTTACAGTTGTAACTTCACTTGGTCCTGTAATGTTAACAAGAATATCAAGTAGCTTCATAAATGGCGAAAAAAAGCAAGTAGTAGCATATATGAAGAAGTCATTTAATGTCGTATTTTTACTTGCATTTCCAATGATTTTTGGAATACTCGCTGTTTCAAATAGGTTCGTTCCATTATTCTTTGGAGAAGGCTATGATAGAGTAATAATTCTTATGAACGTAATAACTCCGATTATATTATTAATAGGACTTAGTAATGTAATTGGAACACAATATTTATTGCCAACAAAAAGGCAAAGAGAATTTTCAATTTCAGTAATATGTGGAGCGATTGTAAATTTTGCAATAAACTTAGCATTAATTTGGAATTATGGCGCATTAGGTGCATCAATAGGAACTGTAATTGCTGAAGGAACAGTTACGGCAATACAACTTTATTTTGTAAGAAAAGATTTCAACATAAAAGAAATATTAAAAGGTACAAGGAATTATTTAATCGCAAGTTTAACAATGTTTGTAAGTTGTTATTCTATAGGAATATTTATTGAAGAAGGAATTTCTCCTTTACTTTTTGAAGTAGTAATTGGTATAATAATATATGGAGAAATTTTAATTCTGCTAAAAGACGAATTAGTTGAAGATATATTTAAAAAAATAAAAGCATTAATTGGTATAGAAGAAAGGGAAGAAGAAAATGCTGAGAAATAATCAGCATATTATGTTTAAATTATGCCATAGTAAAGAAAGGAATAATAAAAATGAAAAAATATGATTATTTAATAGTTGGAGCAGGTTTATTTGGTTCAATTTTTGCATACGAAGCAACAAAAAGAGGTAAAAAATGTTTAGTAATTGAAAAAAGACCACATATAGGAGGAAACATTTATACAGAAAAAATAGAAGGCATAAATGTACATAAATACGGTGCCCATATATTCCACACGAGTAATGAAGAGGTATGGAATTACATAAACCAATTTGCAGAATTTAACAATTATATTAATTCACCAGTTGCAATTTATAAAGACGAATTATATAATATGCCTTTTAATATGAACACATTTAATAAGTTATGGGGCGTAAAAACGCCAAAAGAGGCAAAAGAAAAAATAGAAGAAGAGAAAAGTAAGGCAAATATTACAAATCCAAAGAATTTAGAGGAGCAAGCTATTAGCCTTGTTCGGAAAAACAATATATGAAAAATTAGTTAAAGGTTATACAGAAAAGCAATGGGGCAAAAGAGCAGAAGAACTACCAAGTTTTATAATAAAAAGATTGCCAGTTAGATTTGTTTATGATAATAATTATTTTAATGACAGATATCAAGGAATTCCAATAGGAGGATACACAGGCATAATTGAAAAAATGCTTGAGCGGAATAGAGGTAAGACTTAATGTGGATTTCTTTAATGATAAAGATAATTTAAAGGATATTGCTGAAAAAATAATATTTACAGGGCCAATAGATAAGTATTATGATTACAAGTTTGGCGAATTAGAGTATAGAAGTCTAAGATTTGAAACAGAAATTTTAGAGGAGGAAAATTATCAAGGAAATGCAGTTGTAAATTATACAGAATATGAGGTTCCTTATACTAGAATAATAGAACACAAGCATTTTGAGTTTGATACGACTTCTCCAAAAACTGTAGTTACAAGAGAGTATCCAGATTCATGGAATAGAGAAAAGGAAGCATATTATCCAATAAATAATGATAAAAATAATGCTTTATATGAAAAGTATTTAGAGTTATCGAAACAAGAAGAAAATGTAATTTTTGGTGGAAGACTTGGTGCATATAAGTATTATGACATGGATAAGGTAATTCTTGAAGCATTAGATTTGGTAAAAAAGATTTTGTAAAATTAATGTGGTATCTTAATAAATTGAAAATAGTCATTTTGTGTTTAAAGCATAATGGCTATTTTTTATGGTCTTTGTAGTAAGTAAGAAGTTTTTGCTAAAAATTACCGGTGAGTTTTTTGTAAAAAATTATTGACAAGTGTCGATTTATATTTTAAAATAAAAATTGTAAATATAATAATAAAAAATTTAGTTGGCAAAAGAATACTGATTATTTTTAAAACAGGAGAAAGATCATGAAAAGAATAAACCAAATCGCTGAAACCCTTGCGGCTGTACACACACACACACACACACACACACATGTAGCTCTAGGGGATATTTAACATACAATAAAATAATAAGGAATAAATA
>CANRAW010000005.1 GCA_947628715.1 uncultured Clostridia bacterium | reverse complement strand
TAATATATATACTCTTGGGTATGAATATGGCTCAGAATCTAACTTAGATTATACAACAAAACTTGTAACATATTAAACATTCCGGTTTTAGCCGGAATGTTTTTGGTATTTGTCCGGTCTTAACCGGAAATTTTTTGAAGTTTAATTTTATTCTTTAATTTGCTCATTATATTTTTTATGTTAACAAGCAAAAAGGTAGACATAGATATAAATAATATTTTTATAATAAGTAATGTTAAGTTTTTATTCATATGAAATATTGCCTTATATGGCATAAGTTTTCCCTCTAAAAAGTGAATACATAAAACATACATTGAGTTTTTTCCAAACCACTGTAATGTATCTGGTATAAATTTTGGCATTTTCTCTATTATTTTTGAAATTTTAAATACAATTAATGTTCCACATATTGCAGTAATATAACATATTAATTCACCTGAATATAAACGTTCAGCTAGTTCTGTATAACCAAATTGTAAACATATACAATATAATACAATAATTCCTATTATATATTTTCTATTATTCAATATTTCCTCTAATATGTTATATTTCATAAATATATATCCAATATAGTAAAATATCATACATGCTAAAGCTATATCAAAGCTCCATGGTAAAAATATATTAACTTTAGTCAAAAATAAACCTGCTATTGTACATATTAAACATATTATACAACTTAATATATCATTTCCTTTTGATATTTTATTTATAATGAAATACAAAACTTTGCATACAGCTAAAAATGGTATAAACCATAATACTCCTATTTTATCTACATTGGTAAAGAATGTCTTTTTATTTGAATATGATAAAATAATTTGTTGTAATATTGTCCATAAACTAATTGTCTCTTTGAATAATAAAAACTTCATAATATACATAATGCTTATTGTTAATATATATGGCAATATTAAAGTTTTTACAATCTTCTTTATTAATTTTTTACAATTTTCTTCTTTTTTGAAAAACATCCCACTTGCAATAATAAATAAAGGCATGTGAAATGAAAATATGACATTTTTTCCTATTGATGTAACATGTCCAACTATCATTAATAGTATAGCAATTCCTCTTGCTATATCTATGTATCCTAATCGTTTATGTTTTGTTTCATTTTCTTGAGAGCATTTGTTTTGCCCGCGTAAATGTATACTCTCTCTCTCTCTCTCTCTCTCTCTCTCTCTCTACAGCCTCAAGGGTTCTATCGTTCATGTTTTATTTTCCTTCCTTTTTATTTTATTTAATATTGAATATATAAACTCGTCCTTGAGTATTAATAATATACTTCCATAAATAACTACTCCAACAAATACTTGTACTATTATTGCATATATATTATTGTTTATTATTGTTCCTATCGTCATACTTCCTGCACACATTATTATAGATGCTACTAAATATCTTATCGACATTTTTAATATACTTTTTAAATCTATTATTTTTCTAATACAATAAATTTGTATACTTGTAACACATAATTCTGCAATTACTGTTCCTATTGATGCACCTATTGAAGCATATCTTCCAATTAGTATTAAGTTTGCTATAAAGTTGACACAAGCTCCTATTACTACAGATATTGTGTATTCTTTTTGTCTCTTTGTTGGTAATAAAAACTGCGTTCCTATTGCATTACTTAAGCCTATTATTAATAATATTGGACTAATTATATTCATTAATATTGCAACTTTATCATAATTTTCTCCAAAAAATACAGGCACAAATGCTTTAGATATACTCATTACTCCAAATATCATTGGAAAAGATATTAAAAATACATAGTTAATGGCTTTTTTCATATATTCTGCTAACTTCTCTTTTTCACCATTTTTATATATATTTGCCATCCTTGGAACCATTACTGTTCCAAGTGATGTTATTACTGTTAGTAATACCTTTATTACTCTTTGACCTTGTTCATAATATCCTACCTCTGATTTATCTGTAATCATGGCACCTATCATAACTTTATCTAATACTGTATATATTTGTATAGCTATCTGTGGAATAAACAATGCTATTGTTGGTTTTAAATGTTGTATTACATTTAATTCTTTTATTTTTACTTTTTTTAAATATTTTGGTAAATATGCCCATAATGATATATTACCTATTAATGTAGATAGTACATATATCCATACATATATAACTAAATCATTTGATGTTTTTACAAAAAAAAATATGCTTGTAATACATATTATCCTAACCAATATATTTCTTAATACTGTTTTT
This sequence comes from uncultured Clostridia bacterium, assembly GCA_947628715.1. Taxonomy (GTDB): domain Bacteria; phylum Bacillota; class Clostridia; order TANB77; family CAG-508; genus JAAWPK01. Next base: position 61,361 of record CANRAW010000005.1, on the reverse strand, counting down.
TTAAATTCTTCTAATCCTTGAAAGAACCAACTTATATCTAAACAATTGCCTAATAGTTCTAATAATAAAATAGCATAATATGTACTATACTGATTTTCTCTTACCAATGTAATATAGAATATTAACATTGATATAGTCATCATTACAAATCTTAATATTAGAATTTCCCAAAAGTTTTTACTATATTTTTCTTTATCTTGCTGATAATATGCTATTTCTCTTTTTCCATATAATGCTATACCTAGCGATCCAAATAATATAAAATATGTTGCTACAGATGCTGTATAGCTGTATATTCCTATATTTTCTGCACCTAATACCCTTGCAATATATGGTGTTGTTATTAATGGTAATATTAATACTAATATTTCATATATTAAATTATATATATAATTTTTGGTTATTGATTTCTTCATTTTACTTTTCCTTACCTCGGTTCAACTGTTTTTCCTAATCTTCCTTTTTTTCCATCCCTATATCCTTTTATTAGCATTTTTATGTTTTCAATTTTGTCGCATTTTACTGCAAATATGGCTATAAGTCTTTTTATTAAATATTTCCTTGCCCATTTTTCTTTATTTGCATTTTGATACATGTACGTTTTATTTCTAGTAATATAATATGTCTTTGCAGGACTCCCAATAGCTACGCGCATCTTCCTTCCAAAGATTTTTATTACCTTTGCATTTGGTGCTTTATTTGATGGATGATAATAAAGCGAATCTACAACAGTTGCAACATTTGCTTTGGCAGATACAGCTCTTAAATTATAGTCTTGCTCATCACATGTTATAAAAAAATCTTTATTAGGAAATCCTATTTCATTTATTAAACCTTTTGACACTAAAGTTCCATTAAATGGATTGATTGCATTTACTATAATTCCTTCAACTGTACTTTTCCTTATGTCTTCTAAAGTTGTTTTGCCTTCTAGAAGTTCAAAAGTTAAATTTTCATCATCCCTTAATACCAATGAATTAAATAGTACCTTATCACTACATCTTAGTTTTCTTACTTTTGTTGCTTCCATTAGTTTTTTTATTGTGTCATTATTCTTAGGTCTCCCATCATCATCCATAAGAACTATCCAATCAAATCCATTATCATAAGCATACTTACAACCAGTATAAAATCCTCCAGCTCCGCCTGTATTTTCTTCTAAATATATGTACTCAATTTTGTCTGTAGGAAATTGCTTTTCAACCGCTTCCTTAGTATTATCTGTGCTATGATTATCAATAATTATTATTTTATCAATATCGTAGTTTTGATTTAATATTGCTTGTATGTTTTGCAGTAATAGTTCCTTCCTATTAAATGTAACCGTTACTGTTGCGATTTTTTCGTGCTCCATAATTAATTCATTCCTTTACTTTTATATGTTATTTATATTAAAATTGAATTTTATCTAAAGGTCTTTTATTTTTGAAAACTTCGTCTAATATTTCGTCCGTTAAATCTCCAAATATAGGTCCATTGCACATTTGATGTAAATTTACACTACCTCTTTTTAGATTACATTCTATAAAAACAGGCTCATAATTTTCATTTATAGCAAAGTCCCAACTTATTAATTTAAAGTGTCCAAATTTTTTATGTTGTTCTTTTACAATTTCTAAAATTTTATCATATCCTCTTATTTTATATCCTAAAAATTTAAATCCAGGGTGGTGTTCTTCCGTTTTCTCACCTTTCTTATTAAATGCATATTTCTTCAAACACCCATTTTCATCAATTCCACATGCTACTCCACCTGCACTAAAATTATCTACTCTACTATCGCCTATTCCCATTCGTAAGACCGCAGATAGTATAATTACTTCTTTATTATGTAACAAAGATATTACTCTTACTGTATTTATAGATTTTGCGTGAATTTTATCTAAATCTTTATTTTGTTTTACAAGTTCTTGAATTATATAATTGTCTCCATATTCTTCTAATATTTCATCTATTGATTCTTTTTCATTAAATACCTTTACATTTGCTCCTCCTTGTGAATCAATCGTAGGTTTTATTACTAGTTCTCCATTTTTGTGAAGACGCTCTTTAATTATGTTTGTTGCCTCATTTTTATCTAAAATATTGTAATTTGCATCATAAAATACTTTATCAACATTTTTTATAACTGTAATTGGTTTTCTTATATCTTTAAGTAATAAATCATAATAATTTTTATCTGAAATTGCTATACTAAATCGCCATTTGTTAAAATAGTAATCTATAACCTCAAAATATATATTAACTGGTATAAATCTTACATCCTTTTTTCCTGTTACATTAAAATACATCTTGTGATATTTTAGATTTATCTTTTTGTATTTTTTCCAATATTCTTTTATATCTTTTTTATAATTTTCATCTAATTTAAGACCTCTATCAATATAGTTCTTTACACATCTTACATCATAAAAATTTAATCTTTTTATTTCAAACCAAACAGTAAATTTTTGTCCGAAGTTAATTATTTTATTTAATATATTTCTAAGTAAATAATATTTCATATATCCTCCTTTTCATTTTTTAATAATTTAATCATTTTTTCTGTATTTCTACCAAAAAAAGCCTCTCCATTTACATACTGTGGCAACCATATTCCTGGACATGATATATTTGTTTCTATAAGTACAATGTTTTCATTTTCGTCTAACGTTAAATCCCATGCAATAATTCCAATATGTGGAATTTTATAATGATATTTTGTCGTAAATTCTATCATTTCTTTTATTTTTGGAATTTTATATCCGTCAAATACTACTTTTGTATCTGGGTGTTTTTCAAATTTTTCTCCATATTCTGTAAATGCATATTTTTTTAAATTTCCTTCTTTAGATACTCCAACTGCAATGCCTCCAGCATGAGCATTATCAACAATCTTACCATTTCTTCCTATTCTCATTGCTATTGGTGCACAATATACCTTTCCTTCGCAAATATATGTATTTATTCTTATTGTATTTACAGAAGATGGATTTAGCATTGCATAATCTTTATGCTGTTTTATCTTTTCTTGGATTACAAAATTTTTGTTATATCTTTTTAGTATATCTTCTATTTTTTCATTTGTAATTGTATCTATTCCATTTCTTATATCTATTAATCTTACATTTCTTCCCGAAGAAGAATCAACTGTTGGTTTTATTATTGCTTCTCCAATATTTTTTATTTTTTCTATTGATTCATAATACTCAATAATACCGTTCGTTATCATAAAAATATTCATTACAATTATAGATATAATTTTGGGGCAGTTTGTATCCTATGTAATCTATATTTTTGAAAAAACATTCTGTGAGTATCTTATCATCTAGGTACTTTTTTCTAATTATTGGATTTAACTTATTTAACAAATTAGTTGTAAAAAATATTTCTGGAAAATATTTTTCATCAAATATTCCTAAGTAAGATGTATACAGTTTATGCCAATCTTTTGGTACCTTTTTTCCATAATTTTTTACCCAAAGATTATCTACTTTTTCTATTTGTTCTTTACTTAATGTTACTTTATTTATTAGATTCTTTTTTCTTTTTATATTTTTCTTTTCTCCTCTATATGTAAAATATTTCGACATATTATTATATAATAGCTTTACAATTTTTTTCATTTAAAAGTCCTTCTTCTTTCTATATTATTTTACGTTTTAGGAAGTTGTATCCAGTTTCCCCATAATACATTATATCTTTCGTCAGAAAACTCTTCATATCCTGATTTGGGATAAATTGTTATTTCTCCAAAATATATTTGTCCATTTATTTCGTATAAATCAATTCTTCCTGCTGGAATATTATTACTTAATATCTTTGCTAATTCTTTCATTTTTTCAAAGTTTATTGGCTTTTGTATATTTTTTTCCTTTTCATGTCCACCTTCTGTTACATCTAACTCTTTCCAATCATTATCAAAAAAAGTTTCTTTAAGCTCTTGGAATCTATTAGAGCATACCAATGTTACTTTGGGTTCACTATTAAAGCAAAATATTTTGTAATCTTTTAATTCTTCTTTTGATTCATTTTCCATATATTCCTCAATTATAATCCTAGGTTTAATATTTTTATATGGCCATTCTCTATGTAAATAATAATATTTCCTTTTTAACCATTTCTTTACCTCTTTCTTTAATTTTTTATAATCTATCTCATTTTTATCCTTGCATACAAATATATCCCCTGAAGTATGTGTTGGCTTGATTACAAATTTATCTGGTAATTTTTCAAAGTCAATTTCTTCAAATTTATTATATATCCCCAATGTTGGAATTATATATTTCTTCCCTATAATGTTAGCAACATATTTCTTTGCCTCATACTTATCTACCATCTTCGTATATTCAGGTTTTCTATCATATAATTTAAGCCATTGTAATTTTTCATTAAATGTTAGCGGATTTTCTAGATTCAATTTTGATTTAACCATAAGTCTATATTTCAATTTTATATATGATTTATCATCTAGCCACCATAAAAAATTTTTACTCATAAGATACAAAATAATGATTGACGGTTCTCTTATACATTTTATTATTTTATTATCTTTCATATTTATTCCTCCTAAAATAAATCAGTATAGTATGGCATAATTCCATATGAAAATCCTATATCATGAATTTTAAATACTATCCATAATACAACAAAAATAATTGAAAATATTTGAATATATTGTTTTATTGTTTTTCCATTATACTTTATCTTTTCTTTTATAATCTTTTGAATATTTATCCATAAAATCATAATCGCAAAATCAAAATATAATATTATTCTATTAGCTCCACCTAAATAAACAACCATAGGCAATATTAAACATAGAAAGCTAAAATAGCTTAAATATATAATTTGATTATTATTTTCAAGTTCTTTATATAGAGAATCATAAAAAAAATATATACAAATTAGTAATAATATTTTTGGTGCAAAATATCCAAATAACGAAATATCACTTCCCACATACCCTGAATAACCAGATTTAAGAAATAAATTAATAGCAATAGGAATAAACGTAATTGTCATCATATATGATATAACTAACAATATAATATATATTTTTTTATTATGTAATAACTTATTAGCAAATATCTTATAATAAAAATAAAAAATCAGTGTTATTACTGCTGTATAATGAGTTAAAAATGCACAAACTTCAAAAAGAATAAATAACTTATTCTTTTTTTCTTTTAAGAAATATATTGCAAATATAGTAATTGATACTGCTAAACAGTTTCTAACTATATTAAAGCTCATAATATAAGGTAAAATTAAAAGTAAAAGCATTCCCCAATCATTAACATTATGTATTTCCTTATGAACAAAAAATATATAAGAAGTTATTATTATACTATATAATACAAAGAACATGATATGATAATCAGAAGTGATACATCTTACCAAATACAATAAATAGAAAAATATATATTCATTACCACTGAATTTTAATGTTAATATAATGTCAAATACTGGTTTTTGGACATTTTCAAACATATTAATATAATTAATAGAATCTGCTCCCCCAATATTTTGGCCTACCGTTCTAAAACATGAAAATATAATCAAAATAATATATATTATAAAATAGTATATTATATATTCACGTAATTTCTTTTTTTTATTTTTTTCGATTATTGTTTTTCTAAATAATAACGCTATTATAAATGCTATTGATATGTAAAGCAATAATGTGGCATTACTCCATTTGTTATTCATGATATTTTTTACCTTTCATTTTTATTCATTAATACTTTTTTGGAATATCTGATATAAATTTATATCACATGTTATTTATACTTTTCTCATTTAATGTAGCTATAAATTTTCTTGCATTATTAGATATCTCAGATATTTGTTCATTATTTATATTCTTCAACACATCCTCTATTTTTCTTCTAATTTAGCTGTGTTATTTACATCAACTAAATATCCTCTTTGCCAATTATCAGAATCATTTCTAATAATTATTTTCTTCTATAAAAATTGTTTTTTCAAATTTTTTTATAACATCGTTAATATCATAACCATTATCTTTCATGCTCACTGCATATTGCATTCTATCTACTTCTTTATCATTAACAATTACTTTGCTCCATTCATTTGCAGATTCGTCTAATGATTTAAAAGTTACCAACTCTGTTACATCACATTCCTTTGTTACATTATCAGAAACTAAACATTGTAGTCCTGAAGTTTGCGCTTCTAAAATAGCATTAGGCATTCCTTCATACAAAGATGGGAAAACAAAATAATCCATAGCACAATACAAATCATTTGTTGCATCACTAATTCCATAAAATATTATTTTATCTATTATTCCTAATCTTCTAGCATATTCTTTTATTTCATCTTTTAATTCGCCTTTTCCTATTAGCAGTAAAATGCTATTATTTTTCTTATTTAAAACTTCTTTAAATACCTCTAACAAAAATTTGTGATTTTTTTGTCCTGAAAATCTTCCAACATGACCCACTACAAATTTATCTGTTAAATTTAATTTTTTTCTTATTTCTTCTCTTTTTTGTTTAGAATATTTAAATTTTTCTATATCTAATCCATTTTTTATTAATGTATATTTTCCTTTTTTTACTATATTTTTTCCAAACATATATGTAGCTGCCTCAGTTGACGGAGCTATTTTTATTTTAGCTATTTTATTTAATATAGGTCTAAATAAATAATGTATAAGAGAGCTTATTTTTCCCCCTCCTCCAGAAGTATTACTTGATCTAAAACATAATACTTTTGCTCCACCTAATTTTGCTGCTAATAGCTCTAGAGCTGATAGTGAGTGTTGCGATATTCTTAAAACATATTTATAATTATTTTCTTTTACCACTTTTTTTATATCATGAAAATTTTTTAATGTATTCTTATATTTAGGAATTATTCTATAAATTTTTCCACCTAATGACATTATTTCGTCTTCATAAAAGTTTTTATCTTGTTTAGCTACACAGAAGTCCATTTGATAATTTTCTTTATTAATTTTTCGGTATATTTTCATTAAGAACGTTTCTGCTCCTCCTACGTCCATACTACCTACTATACATAATAATCTCTTCATATTAACATTACTTCTCCAATATTTTTTGTGATGCTTTTACTATAAATGCCCTTTTTCTATTTAAAAATTTTCTTTCATATATTTCAAATCTGTTTGCATAATCCTTAAATATATCTCTGTTTGTTATATCATACATAACTTTTAATTGTTGTATATGCAAGTTATGATAGAAAGGACTTGCAATTTTTTCTCCCATGTCATACATACTCCAATATCCATTGTCAAATTTGCATAATTCTTTTTCCAATGTTAAAATGGTTCTTTGATAAAATTCCTTTATCTCTTTATTATCCTTGTCAATTTTTAAATAATCATATATTCCCCATAAAGAAAATATCCATCCATTAAGAATAACCAATTCTCCTTGTTGTATACATTCTTTTAAATAGACATCATTTCCTTTATATTCAGTAGTTCCATTTTCTTCTACAGACTTCATCATATACTGTAATGCTTTTTTGGCTAATTCAAAATATTTATCCTCTTTAAATTCTATATAACCTCTTAATAAAAGCGAAATTCCTTCTCCTTGAGCCATAGATGAATATACTTTACCATTTTCTTGTTGTTTAAATGTTACCCATGCTCCATTATCCAATTGTTTTTCTACTGCCCAATTAAGTGTCGCACGAAATTTTTCAAAATTATCTTTAACATTAATTTTTTGCAAATATAAATCATAAGCCCCTAAACCATATTGAAAAATCATTATTGAGAATTCTTCTAACTCATTATTTTGATTTAAAAATAATGGAATATTATTTTTAACATATTTCTCATTATTTACTTTCGCTGTTAAATCACTATAATATCCTTTAATTTCTTCTTTAGAATATATTTTTCCTATTCCTTGTTTTGTATGTAATGTACTTTTACCTATTATCATTTTAAACCATTTTTTTATATTATATTTATTGATTGCCATTTATCCCCCTCTTATTGTCCTAATACATCAATTAAATTTTTTATTGCTGTTTCTTTTTGATATTTTATCGCACTTGATAAACATTTCTTTTTCATTTTATTAACATATCCTGTATTTTCCATTAATATCAATTTTTCCTTAAAATCGCATAAATCATTAAATTTATATATTACTCCATTTTCTCCATATTCTATAATTTCATTAACATTTTCCCATTCAGACGCAATAACAGGTACACCAGCAAACAACGCATCAATAATAGTTCCGAGGTATTCCTTCTGTTTTAAATTTAGTTGGAAATAATAATATATAATAATTTTTTAATATATTTACCGATTTTTCTGCATCAATACATCCTTTATATTTTATATAATTAGGAAATTCTTTCGTTAATTGATTAAATTTTTCTTCATAACCTTTGTCTATTTTTCCATATATATCTAATTCATAAATAATTTTATTGTTTTCTTCATTTATTTGTTTTATAACATTAATGACATCTTCTATCCCCTTTTGTTCCATTACTCGCGAAAATGTACATGCTTTTAAAGGAATACTATGATTAAAGTCAAGTTCTTCTTCTTTTAATGCTTCTATACTTTTAAAATTAACTAATATTTCTGTATTTGATATTCCACTTTTTTCTAATTGTTTTTTCATGTTATTAGTCTCAACAAAAATTTTATCTATCTTTTTCATTTTTCTTAATAGAACTTTTTTATCACTTAAAAATTCTGGTAACCATCCTCCAATAACTACATAAAATATTTTTCTGTGATATAATTTATTAAAAAATAGAAAAAATGGTATGAATACTTTTACACCTCTTTGTGCCGTTAATATAATCATATTTTCACTTTGTTTTAACTTTTTTACACACTCTACTGCAAACTTTATAGGATTTCTTTGCCATTTATATGTATCTATTTTTTCCAACTCTTCCTGTCCATAAACTTCCAATAAAGCACCATATACGTTTTTAGTTTTTACTGTTTGACCATCATAAAAATTTTCATTTCCTCCAAAATGTCCACAGACACATACCTTTTTCATAAATTTCGTTATTTTCCTTTCTTATTTTTTACCTCGTGCTTTCTGCTTTCTCCCAAAATGGTTTAGCCTGTCCTGTTAAGATATTTTTTACTCCAACGACTTGTGCAAAAACAGTCATACAATAATAAAAAGTCATTTTTACTATTTTATTTTTTTTCTTTGTTATACTGCCTATAATGGCCATCGCATAAATAATTATCTGTCCCAAAAATGCTAGTAAATACAATATATTATCTTGTATTAAAATAAAACTTGCAATAAATATCATTATATGTGCTGTCCATAAAAATTGTCTGCAGGTTCTATGTCCAAAATAGAAATAAGAAAACCATTTATATTTAAAAATATTTAACGCTCTTAATCCTCTGAACATTATTTGTAATATGTCTCGATTCATACGTACTTTGCGTTTGAATTCATCTTGATCATTCTCTCCTGCTTTTTCATAAGCTATAGCCTCTTTATTAAATATTGCTCTTTTTCCTATCATGGCATAGTAAAAAGGCATTGCACTATCATGACATTCTATTGGTTCGAACTCATGATAATCTTTTGTTCTGCACGCATATATTGCTCCATTTCCAGCTGTAATTGTTTGAATTTTCGATTCCGTTTCACGCATTTCTAAATCAATATTCCAATATGTACTTTCAGATTGACTTGTTTCATTTTCTTTATTTATATAATCTAGTTTACCACATACATAAACAATCTCTTCTGATGTAAATGATGATACTAATTCTTTTATAGCATTTTTCTCAAATATAGAATTTGCATCAGTCATTACTAAAATTTCAGACTTTACTAATTTTTGTGCCTCATTCTGTGCATTCGTTTTTCCTTTTCTTTCTTTTACTTCATATAATTTAATTTTATACTGTTGATTTTCTTTTATAAACTTTTTAACTATGTCATTTGTATTATCCGTACTATTATCTGATGAAACTAATATCTCTAATTTGTCTGATGAATAATTTAATGATATTGCATTATTTAATTTATCCAATATAACCTTTTCTTCATTATGAGCAACAATTAAAAGTGTAACAGTTGGTTGATATTTATAATCTTTCCTATTTTCTTTATTACAAAATATTTTTCCAATTAATTTTAATGATATTGGATATCCAATCATAGCCCAAAATATTACATATAAACTTATCCAAAATATAATTTTTAAAATTATCACTATTATGCTCCTTTTTATTTTCTAATCATAATTTCATTGTATTTCATCATATAAATGCCCTCTTCGTATTCACCTATTTGCGCTATATTCTCTATTCCTTCTATATTATTTATAATCATTTTTGGTACATTCACTCCTGATTCATAAGCATGAGGATATCCTCCTCCAAATCTCGGATTTACTTCTGATATGTAATAGTCTTCTCCTTCTTTGAATACGTCTATGTCTATTATTCCTATAAATCCTGCTTTCTTAATAAAACTTTTTACTACATCAAATAACTTGTCATCTTTTACTGATACTGATTTGTCCGTTTCTCCTGCTCTCATTTTTATCTTTTTCTTCGTAAATATTGCTACTGGCTCTTTCGATATCATATCTATATACGCATCTACTCCATACTCTTGTCCTTTCATGTATTCTTGTATCATTATGTCCTTTGATTTATTCCATATAACTTCTAGTTCTTCTTTTGTTTCTATTTTATTTATATTTATACTTGCACTTCCTTTTATTGGTTTTGCAATTACTGGAAAATTTATTTTTCCTTCGTTTACGTCTTTATAAAATTCTTCTTTTGATATATAACTTCTTGCTGTTTTTATGTTATTTTCTTTTAAAAATTTATACATCTTATACTTGTCAAAACACATTTCTACTTTTTCATAATCTGATACTATTGGCTTTACTCCTATTTGTTCAAATTTATCTATGTTTTCGGCAATCATATTTATTTCTGGATCTATTAAACTAAACAAGGCATCTATTTTTTCTTTTTTACATATATCTATTATGCTATTTATATATCCTTCTTCGTCTATTCTTGATGTTATATAATATTTATCTGCTTCATATATTGCTGGTGCTAATGTACTACAATCTGTTGCTATTACTTTTCCTTTGCCTTTTATTTCTTTCTTAAAATATTGCACTATTTTGTTTCTTGTTCCTGCACTTAATATTAATATGTTCATTACTTTTCTCTCCTATATACTATTTTGAATATATTGCTCTGCAGTCCATTCTTTTCTTACTTTTATGTGCTTATCATTATCTAAAACATAAACATCTGGGAAATATTTTATAAATAATGGTGTAAGACACATTGTATAAGCTCCTACTTTTTCGTAAATGATTTTATCTCCTACTTTTAGCTCTGTCCCATCATTCTCTACATAGATTCTGTCATTTTCCATACATGTATATCCACATATCACTTGTTTTTTTATTATCTTTCTATTTTTATCTACATAATCATAACTGTGAAAGTATTCACTTTTTCTCATTAGTGGGTCTATATTTGTTCTTGTTCCATCTGTTATTACGAATCTGTTATATGTTGTATCTTTTATATCAATTACTGAACTAATATAACTAATTGGAGAACCTATTAACGCCATTCCTGGTTCTACAATTAATGTTGTTGTTTTTGGAGACATTTCCTTATTTAAAATATCTGCAACCGATTTTATGTATTCTGAAAATTGTGGTTTATTAATTAAACCTCCATAAAATCCTCCTCCAATATCTATATAATTTAGTTCCAAATTGAATTTTCTTTTTATCTCTACTGCCATATTAGCTATTGCCTTATATATATCCAAACTCCTTGTCTTTGAACTAGTATGTAAATGCAATCCAGAAATTTTTATATTATTTTTTTTTAGATATTCTAGTGCTTTTCCAAATTCTCCATTTTCATAGCAAAATCCAAATCTTCCTCCTTCTGTTCCACACTGCGATTGATTTGGACACATTTTTTCAATATCAAAATTTACTCTTATTCCTAGTTTATAATCTCCTTTTAGCTCCGTCGCCCATTGTAATTCTCTAGTTGCATCTATATTTATATAGCATCCATTTTTTGCTGTTTCTATAAATGATTCTTTCGTTTTTATTGGTCCATTATATATAAATCTATTCTTTTCAACTTTCATCATTATTCCAAGTTCGTATTCGTCATTTGAAACAACTTCAGAAAAGCATCCTTTATTATTAAAATATTTTATTATCCATGGTAATGAATTCGTTTTATATGAATATCCTATAATGTAATTATTCCAATACTTATCTAATGCATTAACCATGTTATTATAATTGTTATCTAGTTCTTTTTTATTTATCTCATAATATGGTGTTTTTATCTGCATTCTTTTCTCCTATTTTTGTGTTAAATTTATAATTATATTTGAACAATTTTATTTATTCTTTTTCTCTCTACATCTAAACTGCCCATTGTTGCTTCTCCTTCGTGTGAGATTCCTTCTCTTTTTATTACTTTTTTTACTGTTTTTAAGACTATCTTTGTATCATTTATAAAGGTGATATTATTCACATACTTTATATCTTCCTTAAATCTCTCTTCCCATGAAGTTGCATTTCTTCCGTTTACTTGTGCAAGTCCTGTTAAGCCTGGTCTTACATCATGTCTATGTTTTTCTTCTTCTGTATAATATGGCAGATATTGTACAAGTAGTGGTCTTGGTCCTACTATTGACATATCTCCTTTTAATATATTTATTAATTCTGGTAATTCGTCTAGGCTTGTGCTTCTTAACATTTTTCCAAATTTTGTTAGTCTGTCTTCGTCTGGTAATAGCTTTCCTTCTTCGTCTTTTTTGTCTGTCATAGTTCTAAATTTGTATAGTGTAAATATTTTCTCGTTTTTTCCTGGTCTTTCTTGTCTGAATATTACTGGACTTCCTAGTTTTATCCTTACTAATATTCCTTCTATTAGTAACACTGGCGATAATACTATTATTGCTATTAAACTTAATACAAAGTCTAATATCCTTTTTATGTATTTCCTATACATTAAAACAACCCCTTAATTACTTCTATTACTTTTTCTTGCTCTTCTTTTGTCATTTTTGTATCTGATGGCAAACATACTCCTCTTTTATATATGTCTTCTGATACTGATTCTTTTTCTATTTGTATATAGTCATATTTCTTAAATATTGGTTGCATCTGCATTGGTTTCCATATTGGTCTTGATTCAATGTTTTCTTTTTCTAACGCTTCAATTATTTGTAATGGTGAAACATTAGAATTTTCTTTTATTAAAATTGCTGATAACCAGTGATTTGGTTTTGTTCCTTCTGGCTCTGGTCCGCATTTCTATTTCTTTTATATCGCTAAAGCCTTTTTTGTAGGTTTCGTATATTTCTCTTTTTTTGGCTATTCTTTTATCTAATACTTTTAATTGTCCTCTTCCTATTCCTGCTACTATATTACTCATTCTGTAGTTGTATCCTATTTCTTTATGTTCATAGTGCCTCTCTTTTTCTCTTGCTTGTGTTGACCAAAATCTTACTTTTGCTATTCTCTCTTCGTCATCTGATACTAACATTCCGCCTCCACTTGTTGTTATTATTTTGTTTCCATTGAATGAGTAGATTCCATATTTTCCTATTGTTCCTGTCTGTCTTCCTTTATATATCGTTCCTAAACTTTCTGCTGCATCTTCTACTAATGGCACTTTATGTTTATCACATATTTTTTTTATTTCGTCTATCTTTGCTGGTGTTCCGTATAAATGTACTACTATTACTGCTTTTGGATTTGGATATTTTTCAAATGCTTTTTCTAATGCTTTTGGATCCATATTCCACGTTTCTTTTTCACTATCTATAAATACTGGAGTTCCATTTTGGTATATTATTGGATTTACTGTTGCTGAAAATGTTAATGCTTGGCAAAATACTATATCTCCTTTTTCTACTCCTATTGCTTTAAATGCCATGTGTATTGCTGCTGTTCCTGCACTTAATGCTGCTGCATGTTTACTTCCTACATATTTGGCTATTTCTTCTTCAAATTTGTTTACATTTTCTCCAAGTGGTGCCACCCAGTTTGTGTCAAATGCTTCTTTTATGTATTCTTGTTCATATCCTTCTTCTGACATGTGTGGTGATGACAAGAAGATTTTTTTGCTTTCCATTTTTTTATTCACCCTTTCTTAAATTACATATTTTCTTTACAATTATATATATTACTAAAAATATTATAATTCCTGTTATAACTCCTAATGAATCTATACATACATCCCTTATTTCTCCGCTTCTTCCCGGAACAAATAACTGATGTATTTCGTCTGTAATTGCGTAACACGTACCTATCCCTAAACTTACTAATACTTTTTTCTTTGAAGATATATTATATAACCAAACATGCGACATTATAATTATTCCACCAACTGTATAAATTGAAAGATGTGCTAGTTTTCTAACTATTGTTTCTATTACTTCTTTTTGTTCTGGTGTTAATTTATCAAACATATTTACTAATTCTAAAATAGCTTTAGTAAATCTACCACTAAGTTCTGAGGATTCGTTACTTACTTGGTTAGACAGGTAAAACACCACTATCATCCATGCAATTATCAATACTATTGTTATTATCTTCTTGATTTTCATTTTCTCCATTTTCTTCCTTTTTCATGTTATATGTTGGTACTACTTCATGAATAGTTTGTTTTATTGAATCAATTGGTGTATTTTCGTCTTCTACTAATTTTCTTAGTTTATCTAATTTTGCTATTATATCTTTTTGGTCTAAGTCTGTTAACTCCCCAATATATATTTTTTTATTTTCTGTTTTTTGCAATCCTTCTTCCTTCATAAGTAACTCTTCATATAGTTTTTCACCTGGTCTTAATCCTGTAAATACTATTGGTATATCTACTTCTGGCTCTAAGCCTGATAATTTTATTAAGCTTACAGCTAAGTCATATATTTTTACAGGTTCTCCCATGTCTAATACAAAGATTTCTCCACCTTTTGCGTAGCTCATTGCTTGTAAAACAAGTTCTGCTGCTTCTGGTATAGTCATAAAGTATCTTATTATATCTTTATGCGTTACTGTTACAGGTCCACCTTCTGCAATTTGTTTTTTAAATAGTGGAACAACTGAACCGTTACTTCCTAAAACATTTCCAAATCTTACTGCTGCATAATCTGTTTCGCTATTTTTATTTTTTACTTGGATAATCATTTCACAAAGTCTTTTTGTTGCACCCATTATATTCGTTGGATTAACTGCTTTATCTGTTGAAATTAAAATCATTTTTCTACATTTATATTTGTCTGCACAGTTTGCAACATTATATGTACCGAATACATTATTTTTGATTGCTTCTAGTGGACTAATTTCCATGAGTGGTACATGTTTATGTGCTGCAGCATGGAATACTAAATATGGTTTATATTTTTCAAAAATATTTTCTAGTCTTTTTATATCTCTTACACTACCAATAACAGCTTCTATATTAATATGTGAATATTGTGCTTTTAATTCAAGTTCTATATTATACAGGTTATTTTCATATATATCAAGCATTACAAGTCTAGATGGCTTATATTTTATTATTTGTCTACATAGTTCTGAACCAATAGAGCCTCCTGCTCCTGTTACTAATATAGTTTGTCCTTCTATTATTTTTCCAATTTTTTCATTATCTAAAACAACTGGATCTCTTCCTAAAACGTCTTCTATGTCCACATCTCTTAAGTTTTGGAACATATTTTTATTTCTAATTATATCTTCTGTTGTTGGTAATATTCTTATTTTCTTTCCTGTTTGTTGACATATATCTAATATTTGCTTTTTTTGTTTTTTATCTATTCTCGATATTGCAAAAAATATTTCATCAACTTGTTTTTCGTCACAAATTTCTACTATTTTGTCTCTATTTCCTAATATCTCTACGCCGTCTATTATGTAATGTAGTATTTTTTTATAGTCGTCTATTATTCCTACTATATTATATTTTTCACTCATTGTTTGCTTTATGTTTCTTATGATTTCTTTTCCTGCATATCCTGCGCCAATGATTAATATATTATATTTTTTTCCATCGCCTTTTTCTTTTTCTTGCGTCATTAAGTTTAAGAGTAGTTTTATAACTATTCTGCTTCCTACGATTCCAACTGCTGTTATAAAGCTACCTAATAATTGTTTTCTATCTGAATTTATATCAAGTCCAAATCTTCTTATTATTGCAAGTGTTGTTCCTGAAATAAGGCATAAAATAATATAGAATAGGTAATCTATTCCATTCTCAAATTTTGTAATGTGTCTATAAGTTCTAAATATATTCAAATAAATTTCATATATGATAATTGCAGAAATAATTGAATTTAATATCTGATGAATATTTTCTACTGAAAAAATCATGTCTTTTTGGCATAATAGCAAATTTGCTAATGTTGCTGATATTGCAATAATTACAACATCTAATAAAAACATGATAACTTTACTATGCCCACCTATTACTTTCATTTGACCTACCCTTTCATTTTTAAGTAACTAAGCTGTATCTCTTGATTTATTTGGCTAATTTATTTTTTACATATCGTTTTTATTATATAACATTTTGTTCAATAGGTCAATAAAAATATCAGATTTTTTGACAAAAAAAAGTGACCTTAGTCACTTTTTATACTGTACTATGCTTATGTCTTTCTTTTTTGCGATTATTCGCATTTTCTTCATCTATTGCTCCTATTGCTATTAAAATTATTGCAATTGCAATTCCTATTATGCCAATAATAGTTATTTTACTTAATATATCGATAAATACATCAATTATAAGGTCTGATGTTGCTTCATTTAGAATAGATAAATTAGTTATTTTTGTATTGGATTTTAAGAAAATATTTAATCCAATTAAAAATGTTCCGCTAGATAAAATTGCAGTTCCTATATATCCTATTCCTTTTTTATAGTGTTTTATATTTATTAATAAGATTAGTACACTTAAAACTGCAACTGATACATATATTATTATTCTAACTGTTTGTAATTTTTGATTTACTAGATTAACATATTTTGGTACTTGCTCTATGTATTTTGAAAATGTGCCATAAGTTGTTTCTACTCTATATGTTTCTGCAACATATTCAAATACTTTTTCTACTGATTTTTTTTCTACTGGTGATAGTTTAGTTCCATTTTGTTCCATTTCTGTTAATCTATCTTGAAGTATTTGCATTATTTCTTCATTATCTTGAGTTATTGTTTCTCCATCATATATTTTACTGAAGAATTCATTTACATCTTTTTTTACTTGTTCAATTTTTATTGTATTTTGTATATCGAATTCTTCTAGTCCAGATTGCTCAATGTAATCTTCTACTTGTTCTATAAATTTTTGATGTACCTTTTCATAGAAACTATTTTTTTCAATTTTTGCTAACATATATTCTTTATTTAAAATTGTTGCTTTGCTAAGTTCTAATAGTACAGTTGTTAGGATAGCCAACATTAATATGAATATAAAAATATATGATATTATTTTTATTACTATTTTCATTATTCCTCCTCCAATAGTTCTGCATAAACAACAAACCTATGAGTTTTGTGTCCAACACCTGTTACAGGGTAACAAGTATAGACCATTAAAATTTCTTCTTCGTCTTGAATAGGTAGTTTTTCTTCTTCTGACATGTGTATTACTTGTGTATCATATACTTTATAGTTAAATTCTCCATAATCTGTAGTTATTTTTATTTTATCTCCAACTTTTACTGTTGGTAAATTTCTGAAAAATTTTGCTGTGTTATGTGCAGCATATATTATAGATCCACCTTCTCCTGGAAAATAAGAACCGTCAAATTGTCCTACACCTACTCTTAATATTTCGTTGGTGTCTCCACGATAAACTGGTAATTTTAAATTAATGGAGTCAATTTCTATTGTTCCATATTTAGTACCAAAGGCTGGATATGTTTCTAGTCTATTTTTTTCAGTACTCATTACTATTTCTTCTTGCTTTGTTTCAGTAGCTTGCATAGACATACTATTTATTAGTGACATTGCCAATTTAATTTTATCACCTACAGCTACTTTTATTGCTACTACTACTATTAAAGAAAATAATAAAGCAACTATTATTGATATAATAGCTGCTTTACCTATTTTTGCAAAATTATCTTGCATTTGCTAATCCTCTTTTTGAAACTATAACGATAGCAACGGCAACAATTGCTATTACAGGTATAATGTAAGCATAGTTACTGCTTCCTGTTTGTTTAACAGTAGCGCTTGGAATTGTAAATGGTGTACCATCTAAGTTCTCGATTACTACTGAACCATTAGCTTTTGGTTCATATCCTATTCCTGTTACAGCACTTGTTTCATCTGCTATAGCAATAATTTTGTTTTTGTATACTGTGTCTAATTTAGTATAATCTGTAACTTTAGCTTCTTGCATAACATCAACAGCTTTGTCAAATTGTTCTTCGATATAATCTAAAGTATCTCCTGATAAATCATTAACTTTTAAATATCTTTCAATTTGAACTTTTTGAGCTGGTGTAACAAGTACAACGCTTTCACCATTAATAGCTTGTGGAGTTGTTATATATTTTAAAAACTCCTCTGGTGTTGCTGCTTTTACAGTAGTAGCTACTAATAATAGTAGTACAAAAACTAAAGAAATTCTTAGTAAGTTTTTCATAGAAAATTGTTCCTCCTTTTTTAATTTGTTTCATTATACCATTAATGTTTTTTTATTTCAATACTTTTTTCAATATTTTTTAAAATTTTTACAATTTTTTTCAAAAAAAATTGAGAAACCCTGCATCGGCCGTAGTTTTTAGAAATTTTATGGACCTGTATATATACAGGTGGGTGCTTACCCAAATACTTGTGGGTTTCTTGCTATCTCAGTTTGTGCAAGCATACACGCCATATTCAGAGATTCGGCTCCCTTTTCCATTGCTTTGTAGGTTCTAAAATTTCTTTTTCGTTACGCACCATGTAGGGTTTCTTATATTATCTATATTGTACCATATTTTATATTCATTTTCAAGTATTTTTATACTTTTCTTTGTGTCAAATTTATACATTATTTGTGTTCGTGCTATTCGTTGTTCCTTGTGTTGTATTTACAACGTCTGCCTGATTCAAGGCACCTACATTATTTACTGTATTTGTATCTATTGTGTTATCGTTTCCTTGTTCTGGTTCTGTAACAGGTTCTTCTACTATATTATATCCTAATCTTTCCTTCATTGCATTAATAAAATCTTCTGCATTGTATTCTATTCCATTAAATAGTATATAATAATTTGTTACTCCTGCAGTTGTCATTGAATATATTGCATCAAATCTGATATCTATAAGTGTATTACCTTTTACATCTATTCCACCATATTTTTTATCTTTGCTAACTACTACTGTTCCTGTTTCTCCAATTGATACTGCATTGTTTACTACTTTGCTTTGTTCTCCTTCTGCAATATATCCTACTTCATCAAAAGTATCTTCTACTATTTTTTGTCCGTCTACATTTAAAAGTGTCCATTTCCCATTTAATCTAGCTGGAACTATATAATCAAATAATATATATTGATTTTTTATATTATCTGCTGGGTATTTTGATGAATCAATTCCTATTCTGTCATATTCTATGTGTATAACAAAACTTTCTTGAGAATCAATTACACCATATTTTTCATTGCTTTTAACGACATATAGTCCTCTTTCTCTGTCCATAATCTTTATTTCATCATAAGAAACTGTTATTTTTGTTTTTCCATTACTATATGCGATTCCAACTTTTTCACTTGAGTTTGTTATTATGAATTCTCCAGCTCCTTCTATAAATTGTATATCATTATATCTAGGGCTAAGTATTTCTGTTCCATCTGTTGAAATTACTCCATATTTTCCATTTTTATCGTTTAATGCAACTATCATACCATAAATAAGTGCTTTTCTATTATTAAAGTCTTCACTTAGTTTTGAATATCCATAATTTTCTATTGCTTTAGAATAAGCATCAACTAAAGTTTCAAGAGTTGTTATAGTTATTCTATTTTTATTTTCATCATATTCAAATATTGCATTAAATCCAATCATAAATCCTTTGCTAGTTGTATACATTTTGTCTCCTTCCATGTATACAGCTTCGTCTAATGTTATATTATCATAGTCGTCTGTTGTATTTGGTGCAACTTTGCTGATTACTTTTGAGTTTCTAAAAAATGATGTTGTTTCTGTTCCATCTATTGCTTCTACATACATTTTGTTTGGGTCTTCGACATCTACTTTATATTCTCCATTATGTGCCTCATATCCTACATATTCTGCTATATCTTTTATTGAGATATGAATATCACCATTTTCTTTAAATACTATTGTATTTTCTGGTAAACTAACTGCTTTTCCATCTATTATTATGCTTAATCTTTTACTTTGGAAATACATTATTGCATATATTATACCTATTACTGCCATAATTGTTAAAACAATTAATACAATCATTAATATATTTAATTTATTACCATTTCCTTTTTCTTTTGGTATAATCTCTTCTTCTTGCTCTATTTGCATTTTCATCCTTCCTTTCTTACTCTTTTGTATATCCATATTTTTTATAGAATTCATTTTTAAATTCTAACAAATTATCATTTTCTATTTCTATTCTAACTCTTTCCATTAGTTTAGTCAAGAACCTTAAGTTATGAATTGATAATAGTCTTACACCTAAGATTTCTTTTGCTTTTATTAGATGTCTTATATATGCTCTTGTGTAGTTTTTGCAAGTATAGCAATCACATTCTGGGTCAAGTTTTGTAAAGTCTCTTTCATAAGTTTTATTTCTTACTACTACTTTTCCATAAGTTGTAAGTGCTGTTCCGTTTCTTGCGATTCTAGTTGGTAATACGCAATCACACATATCTATTCCTCTTAGTACCGCTTCTATTAAATAATCTGGTGTTCCAACTCCCATTAAATATCTTGGCTTATTTTTGGGTAAAAATTGTGTTGTGTATTCTAAGACATCGCACATTAATTCTTTTGGTTCTCCAACGCTTAATCCTCCAACAGCATATCCGGGGAAATCTAATGCGACTAAGTCTTCTGCAGATTGTTTTCTTAAGTCTTTATACATACCACCTTGTACTATTCCAAATAATGCTTGTTTTTCAGTGTTTTTATGTGCTTCTTTGCATCTTATTGCCCATCTTGTTGTTCTTTCCATTGAGTTTTTAGTGTATTCATAAGTTGCAGGGTATCCAACACATTCGTCAAATGCCATTATTATATCTGCGCCTAGTGAGTTTTCTATTTCCATTACTTTTTCTGGTGAAAAGAAATGTTTACTTCCGTCTAAGTGAGATTTGAATTCGACTCCGTCTTCTGTTATTGTTCTTAAGTCACTTAGGCTGAAAACTTGGAATCCTCCACAATCAGTAAGTATTGGTCTATCCCATCTCATGAAATTATGAAGTCCACCTGCTTCTTCTACTAGTTTATGTCCTGGTCTTAAGTATAAATGATATGTGTTTGCTAGTATTATTTGTGCCTCAATTTCTTCCTTTAGTTCTTCAGGTGTAACGGATTTTACTGTTGCCTGTGTTCCAACTGGCATGAATATTGGAGTTTGTATATCTCCATGTGGAGTGTGTATTATTCCTCTTCTTGCTCCTGTTTGTTTATCTTCATGTAAAAGTTCATAAGTTAATGCTTGCATATATTTCTTCATTCCTTTCTATCTAATTTTTAAGCTATCTTTCCGCCTCCTAATACAACACCATCTATATCATAAAATACTACAGATTGTCCTTTTGTTATTGCTCTTTGTTTTTTTTCAAATGTTACTTTTAATTTATTATCTTTTAAATTTACTGATATGAGCCTTTCTATGTTTGCTCTATATCTTATTTTTGCGTATATTTTTTCATCCCATTTATCCATATCAACTAAAAAGTTTAAGTCTTCTGCATATAGTGTGTCATTATATAGTTCTTCTTCCGTCCCTACTATTAGTTCATTTTTTTCTTTATCTAAATTTAAAACATATAATGGTTCTTTATATGCTATTCCAAGTCCTTTTCTTTGTCCTACAGTATAATATATTAAGCCTCTATGTTTTCCTAGTATCTCACCATTTTTTAATACTATGTTTCCTGTTTTTATTTTTTCATTTATATTTTTTTCTAAAAATTTTCCATAGTCATTGTCTGGTATAAAGCAGACTTCTTGGCTATCTTTTTTTTCTGCGACTGCAAGATTATTTTCTTTTGCAATTTCTCTAACGTTGCCTTTTTTTTCGTATTCTGCAAGTGGAAATATTATTTTAGGTATTATATCTTTTGGTATACTGTATAAAAAGTAAGTTTGATCCTTCTTTTCTTCATTTGATTTTTTTAATACATATTGTTTATATTTTTCGCTATATTCAGTTTTCGCATAATGTCCTGTTGCTATGTATTCACATTGTAATTCTTCTGCTTTTTTGTACATCAAATTGAATTTTATATGTCTATTACATTCTATACATGGATTTGGAGTTTTGCAGTTTTTATAGCATTGTATAAAGTTATCTATAACATATTTTTTGAATTCTGTTTTAAAGTCTAATGTGTAATGTGGTATGTTTAAATTATCACATACTCTTTTAGCATCATAAGCAGACGAAAAAGAACAGCAACCTCCTTCTAAGGTTTCTGTATTTTCTTCGTCTTCCCATAGTCTAAGTGTTATTCCAATTACATCGTATCCTTGTTTTTGCAATAATACTGCTGAGGTGGAACTATCGACTCCTCCACTCATACCAAGTAATACTCTTTTTCCCATATTTATAGATATTCCTTTCAAAAATGTGTAGGTAAATTTAAAAAAGCTAGGGCTTAATTCTTCTTGCCCTAGCATTATTTACTAATTTTGTTCTTCTTCTGGGTAAACGCTTACCTTTTTCTTGTCTTTTCCTAATCTTTCAAATTTAACAATACCATTTGCTTTCGCATAAAGTGTATCGTCACTTCCAATTCCAACATTAGTTCCCGGATGTATTTTAGTTCCTCTTTGTCTCATTAAAATATTTCCAGCTAGAACAAATTGACCGTCGGCTCTTTTAACTCCAAGGCGCTTTGACTCACTATCTCTACCATTTTTTACGCTACCTTGCCCTTTTTTATGTGCCATGGTGAATCTCTCCTTTCTAAAATTTCATATATCACTAGAAATTAAACTTCTTCTTATTTTGTTGCTGTTTTCTTTTCAGCTTTTTCTTTCTCTGATGCCTTTGCTTCTGTTTTAGCTGTTTCTTGTTTCTTTTCAGCTCCTAGTTTTACAGATGTAATTTCTACTTTTGTGTATGGTTGTCTATGTCCTTGTTTTCTTCTATAATTCTTTTTAGCTTTATATTTGAAAACAATGATTTTCTTTCCTTTACCATGTGCAATTACTTTTCCTTCTACTTTAGCATCTTTTACATAAGGAGTTCCAACTTCTACTTTTCCATTATCTGAAACAAGGATTACTTTATCAAATTTTACTTTTTTTCCTTCCTCTGCTTCTAATTTTTCGAAGAATACTATGTCTCCTTCTGATACTTTGTATTGCTTTCCACAAGTTTCGATTATTGCGTACATTATGAAAGCACCTCCCTTTTTCGTATACTCGCTAACCTTAAAATATAGGTACCTAAACTTAAGTTAGGATTTATGAACCTTGACTTATGCGGTTACAGTTTAATATTTTAGCATATAATTCAATATTTGTCAATCTTTTTTTAATTTTCTGGCATAATTCCTTCTTCTTGTATTTTTATTTTTATTCTATTCCATACATCGTTTGTTTTTAGATATTCTCTGTAATGTTCTTGTACATTTTCATCATATTTTTCTAATTCGTCAACTAAGCACAAGAAATCGCTTTCTGGGAATATTGCATTAATTTTGTCTATACTATTTTTTAGCTTTTCTTTTGCTATTTCTATATCCATTAAGTAGGTTTGTCTTTGCATTATATACATAAGCAATGGTTTATATTTTATCCACCCAATTGATGCTTTTAAGAATCTTTCACCAACGCTTTTTGAGTTTAATTCCATTTTTTCAAATCTCTTTGGGAATTTTTCTTTAAGTATTCCTGGATATTTTAGGAAAGCATCATGAAAATGGTATGTTGGTACTTTTACTACTTGTGCTTCTGTAAGTAATGTTGAAAAGAACGTATCTTCTCCTCTTGCATCTGGTGGGTTATAAAACGCAGGTATCTTATCTAAGTGTGTTAGGTTTAAGCATATTCCTGATGCTAATAACCAATTTTTCATTCCAACATGTTTTAATACTATTTTGTCTTTTCCTTCTGTTATATCTGATTCTGCATAAGATATTCCGTTTTCGTCTTTTTTCATCATGTCTTGTACTTTTTCCCAAGATACTGCTTCATTACTTACTGCATCTATATATTCTTTAAAGTCATGTTCCATAATTGAATCTTCACCAAAATCTATATATGGAACTGGAGACATATTTCCGCATCTATGTCCCATTGTTACATCTGAATATGTTATAACGTTTAAGTGTTCTAAAAGGTTATCTTGTTTTTCCCATATTATCTTTCCGTCTGCACCTTTAATATTTGCATAAGGATATTCGTCATCATCCCAAAAGAAAAGATAATCTATTTTTCTTTTGAGTGCAAAATACATTATTGAGTTTCTTGCTCTAGCATAACCTTTACCTAAAAATAGATTAACTTCGTTTTTAGTTAAATTGTATCTTGATTTTAATATTTTCTTTTCTTCTTCAATGTCTTCTGGTGTAATGTATTTTATTTGTATTTTTTTGTATACATCGTCTTTTAGAGTATAAAATTCTTCTCTTTTTGTGTGTTGATAGTCTAAGTCATATAATATAAATATCGTTAAATTTACGGGTTCTGGATATTTTTTCATTTGTTCTATCATGTCTTTATAACAGTAGTTTATTATGTTACAGATATTTGTTCTTCCTGTTAAAAATCCAATTCCAAACTCGATTGGTTTTGCCATATTTCCACATTCCTTTTCTTCTTTTTTGCTAAAATTTTTGTTTAGCTTTTGTTTATTTTTAGTACAATTTTTCATATTATACCATAGGGAAAAATTTTTTGCAAGTTTTTAATTTTTTATTAAGAATTATATTGAATTTATTTGATTTTTGGTATATGATATATGATATAATTTTTACCAAGGAGGAAGTTTTTATGGCAAATAAAAAAGTAGCATCTGAAGAAAATAATAAAAAAAGCACTAAAATTAGCAAGGAGAAAGGTTCTAGCAAAGAGGTTAAAGTAACAAAGTCTGAAAAAAAGGTTACTTCTAAAAAGACTAAAGCTCCAATTAAGTCTTCTTCTGCAAAGACTGAGACTAAAAGTAAATCTAAGTCTACTACTTCTGCAAAAAAGATTGTTATAACAAAAGTATCTAAAAGAAAAATATTAAAGGCTACTTCTTTCAAGGTAGTTTCTGTAAAAAATGGTTCTATTAAAAAGATTATAGCATTGAAAAAAGATTCTATCTTAAAAAAGACTTCTTCTAAAACAAGAAAACCAAGAGTAAAAAAATCAACTACTGCAAAGCAGATGCTTGCAGAGTATTATGATTTACCATATAGATATAATCAAACAATTGTAAGAATTCTTGCTCAAACTCCTACAACTTTATTTGTTTACTGGGATATTTCTGATGAAGATAGAGCAAACTTAGTTAATCAATATGGTGCTGATTTCTTTAATGAATCTATACCTATTTTAATCGTTCATAATTTAACTAATAATTACTCTTTTGAGATTGAAATAAATGATTTTGCCAATAGTTGGTATATTAGAACTCAAGAAGCTAATTGCGATTATGTTATTGAGCTTGGTAGAAAAATTATTTCTAGACCTAATGAATATATTTATATATATTCTTCTAATGATATCGTTTCTCCAAATGATCATATATTGTTTGAAAATACTAATCTCGGAAATGTTATTTTTAGAAATGCTAAAACTGGTATTCTTTCTTCTAAAGATTTTGGTAGCTTGAGATTTATAAATGACATGGATAAGTTATATGGTAATTTATATGATATTTATAGTAGATTATATAAAGACGAATTATTTAATGTAATTGGAAACCCATCTTCTGGTGAGTTTTTAAGATAAGTAGAAAGAGGAACAACAAATGACTAATAATCCAAAAGGATATGTAAGTTTTGTCTTACATGCGCATTTACCTTTTGTGCATCATCCAGAAAGTACGAATTACCTTGAAGAAGAGTGGCTTTTTGAGGCAATTTCTGAAACTTATATTCCATTACTAACGAATTTTAAGAAATTAGAGGAGGAAAAAGTTGATTTTAGAATTACTATGTCTCTTACTCCCCCTTTGCTTTCTATGTTAGATAATAAATTGTTGCAGGAAAGATATATTAATTATTTAAATAAACATATTGAATTGTGTAAAAAAGAAGTTGTAAGAACTAAGTATGACGAGCGAATTAATAAATTATCAAAATATTACTTAGAAAGATATTCTTCTGATTTACACATTTTTAGAGATGTATATAATTGTAATATTATACAAGGATTTAAGCATTTTCAAGATATTGGTGTTCTTGAGATTATTACTTGTGGTGCAACTCATGGCTATTTTCCTATTTTATATGTAAATGAGAAAACTGTGCGTGCTCAAATTGCTGTTGGCGTACAAACTTATGAAAAATATTTTGGAAGAAAGCCTCGTGGTATTTGGTTACCAGAATGTGGCTATGTTCCTGAAGCTGACAAATATTTAAGAGAATTTGGTATTGAATATATTATAACTGAAACACATGGTATTTTATATGCCAATCCTACACCTGTTTATGGTACTTTTGCGCCTATTATTTCTCCAGACGGTGTTGTTGCTTTTGGTCGTGATTTAGAGGCTTCTAAACAAGTTTGGAGTTCTATTTGCGGTTATCCAGGTGATTATAACTATAGAGAGTTCTATAGAGATATTGGATATGAAGCTGATTATGATTATATAAAGCCTTATATTACTTATGATGGTGTAAGAGTTAATACTGGTATTAAATACAATAGAATTACTGGTAATACTGAAAATAAGGATGTTTATAATATAAGGTGGGCAATGGATTCTGCTGAAAAACAAGCTGGTCATTTCTTTGATTCTAGACAAGCTCAAATAAATAATCTTGCAAATTATATGCAGACTCCTCCTATTATACTTTGTCCTTATGATGCTGAGCTTTTTGGTCATTGGTGGTATGAAGGTCCTTATTGGTTATATATTTTATTTAAAAAGATTTATTATGATAAGTCTGATTTTAAACTAATAACTCCAGGAGAATTTATTGATAAATATCCAGATATTCAGATGTGTACTCCTTGTCGTTCTAGTTGGGGTGCAAATGGCTATAGCGAGGTATGGTTAAATGAGCTTAATGATTATGCTATAAGGCATCTACATATTTGCGGTGATAGGATGGTTGAGCTTGCAAATACTTATAAAAATGAAACTGATAAGACTAAGATTAAAGCTTTGAATCAATGTGCAAGGGAACTTTTACTTGCTCAAAGTAGTGATTGGAATTTTATCATAACAAGTGGTACTATGGTTGATTATGCTAAAAAAAGGACTAAAGACCATGTTGGAAGGTTTACTAAGCTATATAATCAAATTAAAGAAGATAAAATTGATAAAACGTTTTTAAATGATATTTGCGAAAAAGATCCGATTTTCCCTGAAATTGATTATAAAATATATGTTTAAGTTTATACAAGTTTCAAAAATACCCTTTTTGAATAAGATAATGTATATCTGTTTGTTTTTAAGCAAATAATATATACGAATCGTATTTGAAAGGGGTTTTTATATTAATGAAGTCGTTATGCTTTAAAAATAATAATGCGGAAATTATATCTTATTTGATAGATAGATTTTCTACTTCAAATATTGATTCCCTTTGCATTTCTAATAAAAAATTCAAATTATATAATAATGTTATTATTCATTACAGCTTAGATAACTGCGAATTTTTTTATGATAGGGTTTCTTCTATCCTTACAGAGTGTATCATTGAGTTTTATGAATTAAAACTACTTAAAAGAATTCTAGAATATAATTATTTTTATTTTTCTAGTCAAGAAAAGAGACAAATTCTAAAGGATGCAAAAGATTTTATTGCTAATGATGATATTACTAGAGACGATACTTATTTTTCTATTTATTACCAAGTTTTAGATTATATTAAAAATAATAAATCTGTTGTTATAGAAGGGCTTGTTAATTTTAGATTACAAAATTATATGAAAGATTTAGATTATGCAGTTGATATTTGTGTTAATAAATTTTTAATTGAAAAAGAATATAATGAATTTGTAAATATATTAAAACTTTATGTTTCTATAACTCCTTGTAATGCTTCTATTGTGCATCTGATATATCACAATGGAGATAGCATACTTCTTGACGAAGAAAAAAACATTATCAAAGTGGATGATAATGTTTTTAAGGCAAAATATTTATCTGATATTACTTTTTCTTCAAATGATTATGCACTAAACACTTTGCTTAGCATTGTTCCTAAAAAGCTAATTATACATCTAGTTCAAGGTAAAGAGGACGATAAAGAATTTATAAATACTTTAAAACTCATTTTTGAAGATAGATGTGAAATTTGTACTGAGTGTGCCATTTGCAATTTATATAAAAGAGCAATTTTGACTAAATAATAAGCATTGCATCTCCAAAGCTGAAAAATCTAAACTTATCATTTACTGCTTCTTTATATGCTTTAAGTATGTATTCTCTTCCTGCAAAAGCAGATACTAGCATTATTAGTGTTGATTTAGGTAAATGGAAATTTGTAATAAGTCCATCTATACACTTAAATCTATAACCTGGATATATATATATACTTGTATCTTGTTCACATGAATATATTAATCCATTTTCGTCTGCTATACTTTCTAATACTCTGCATGAGGTTGTCCCAACTGCAATTACTCTTTTTCCATTTTTCTTTGTTTCATTTATTTTTTTAACATCTTCTTCTTTTACATAAAAGTGTTCTGAGTGCATTTCATGTTCTTCTATGTTTTCTTCTTTAACTGGTCTAAATGTTCCTATGCCAACATGAAGTGTAACTTTTGCTATTTTTATTCCTTTATCTTCAATCTTTTTCATTAATTCTTCTG
Source organism: uncultured Clostridia bacterium (assembly GCA_947628715.1). Classification (GTDB taxonomy): domain Bacteria; phylum Bacillota; class Clostridia; order TANB77; family CAG-508; genus JAAWPK01. The sequence goes on along the minus strand of CANRAW010000005.1, from coordinate 32,177 downwards.
TAAAATGTAAACCAGCAGTTGGTGCAGCTGCAGATCCATCATATTTGGCATATATTGTTTGGTATCTATCCTTTTCTCTTAATTCTTCATGTATATATGGTGGAAGTGGCATAAGTCCTATTTTATCAAGTATTTCGTTGAAAATTCCTTTATATTCGAATTTTACTTTTCTTGTTCCTCCTGGCAAAATATCTAATACTTCTGCCTTTAATATTCCATCTCCGAAGATAACTTTTGTTCCAATTTTTAGTTTATTACCTGGTCTTACTATGCTTTCCCAAATATCTCCTTCTAATTGCTTTAATAGAAGAAATTCAATATTTGCGCCTGTTTCTTTTTTTCCATATAGCCTTGCAGGTATAACTTTTGTGTTATTTATAACTAGACAATCTCCTTCTTCTAAGTAGTCTATTACGTCTGAGAAAATTTTTGATTTTTCTATTGTTTGTTTTTTTCTATCTAGTACCATAAGTCTTGACATATCACGTTTTTTTATTGGTGTCTGTGCTATTAGTTCTTCTGGTAGTTCATAATCAAATTCGTCAACTTTCACTTTTTTCTTTCCTTTCTAATGCTAACAAACTTTTATTCAGCCTTCTATTTTATAATCTTCTATTGGATTATCATATACACTATCTATTATTTCTTTTATTTTATTATATCTTTTTATTACCGCATTTGGGCAACTTTTCTTTATGTATTCTATATCGTCTTTTATAAATGCTTCTCTTATTTTTGTAGAAGATACCGCTTCAAACATATTTTTTCTTTCGAATATTCTTAAATTAATTCGTTTTGATAATTCTTCATCAAACCATGCTTCTATTATTTCTCTTTCGTCTGAAAAATACATAGAAAAATGCTTTTTTTCAGCAAGTGAAACAATATTATAATATAAATATCTTCCCCATTCTAGGTTAGACGATATCTCAGTTTCCATAGACCAATCTGGAAGCTCAGATATTGTTATCCTATTTACGTTTTCTTTAAAATGCTCTTTTATTGTTTCTTCTAAAATTTCTCGTCTCAATTTTACATCTAATGGATTTCTTAATGTTCCCTTTTTGTTTTTGCTTCCAATGATAATTACTATTCTGTCATTTTCTTGTAGCATTAATTCTATTATTCCTAGATGTCCTATGTGTAGAGGTTGCATCCTAGATAGAAATACACCTACTTTTTCGTTCATTTTTTTCCTCTTTTCTTTTATGGTACAAATTTTACTATATCATTATACATTACCAGTATCGAAAGTCCTAGAATAAATGCGAATCCTAGCATTTGTATTCTAAGCGATGTTTCTTCTTTAAGTGGACTCCTTTTTATTCCTTCGATTATATATATTAATAATTTTCCTCCGTCTAGTGGTGGAATTGGTAAAAGATTTGTTATTCCTAGTGATAACGATATTACAGATACAAGATTTATAAATTCAGTTAATCCCGATGTTTGTGAAACGATATTTGCTATACCGTACTGGTCCTGATAAGTCGTCTATACTTGCTCCTCCTGTAAATAACATTTTTACACTTTCTATTAATGCTCCTGAAAAGTTTAATGTACTTGTCATTGCAGTTTGAACCCCATAATGAACTGTTACTAGTATAAAATATATTAGTAGTCCAAATATTATGTTTACAGCAGGTCCTGCACATACAATTAATATTTTTTTTAGCAAACTTGCTTTACTAAACGACCCTTCTTTATCTGAATATTCGTCTTCACCTTCCATACTTACATATCCGCCAAGTGGTATTAATCGAATTGAATACTTAGTTTCTTTTCCTTTTTTACTAAATATTTCTTTGCCAAATCCGACAGAAAATTCATTTACTCTTATTTTACACAATTTTGCAACTAAAAAGTGTCCTCCCTCATGAATAATAACTAACACACCTAGTAAAATTAATGTTTTAAGAATAACCAGTATCATACCCATACTTTATTTAACTTTCCTTTCTTAGGCACAAACTAAAGCTACATACCAATACTAATTAATAAAAAATATGCAACTGGTGCTATAAATAATATACTATCTATTCTATCTAAAAGTCCACCGTGTCCTGGTATTAAATTACTATAGTCTTTGATTTCATTGTATCTTTTTATACTTGATGCAGCAAAGTCTCCTATTTGGCCAACTATGCTTAATACAAGCGATATGACCCCTATATATATATATGATATGTTTGTGAAGAAATATTTATTGCAAATTACTGTAAATATTATTGCAAGTACCATTGCTCCAACTGCTCCACCAATACATCCTTCTATTGATTTATTTGGACTTATCTTACTAAATTTGTGTTTTTTAGTGTTCCATAGTTTTCCAGCAAGATATGCAAATATATCAGTTCCCCATCCACTTATAAAAACATACCAAATTAATATTCTTCCATTTACTTGATTTAATAATATTGGAAAATACATTACAAAAACTGGAATATATACTATTCCAAATAGTGTTACAGCACCATCGATTATATTTTTTTTCATGCCTGAATTTAGTATATGAAAAAATATAACAAATAATGCAATTATAACTATGTAAAACATTATATTTGTCATGCCTGTATCTGCATCTACCATGGCAGTTGTGTGCAAATGAAATATTCTAAGCCCTGCAATACATGCTGAAGAAACATACCCTATCCATTTTATTGGATGCGCTTTTCCACTTTTTTCAAAAGCTCCAAAATATTCACTTATTGCAATTATTGCAACTAAAGCAAAGAATACGTCTGTTACTTCTTTGCTTCCCCATATAAGTATTGATGCAACAATTGGTAATCCAAGTACCGAGGTCATAATCCTTTTTATGTCCATAGAAACTATTTACCTCCAAATTTTCTATTTCTTTTTTCGTAAGTTTTTATTGCTTCTTCTAAATCTGCACCTGAGAAATCTGGCCAATATTTATCAACAAATACAAATTCCGAATAAACTAATTGCCAAGGTAAGAAATTGCTTAATCTTATTTCTCCACTTGTCCTAATTAGAAGGTCTGGATCTGGTTCGTCTTTTGTATATAGGTGCTTTGATATTAACTGTTCAGTTATATCTTCTACATCTATTTTATTTTCTTTAACTTCAGTTGCAATTTCTTTTACTGCATTAGTTATTTCGTCTCTTCCTCCATAATTAAATGCAATAGAAAGTGTTGTTCCAGTATTATTTTTGGTTTTTTCCATAGCTTTTTTTATACTTGATTGCAATGTTTTAGATAAACTATCTATGCTTCCAAATATTTTTACTCTTACATTTTCTGTATCAACTGCTTCTACTAAATCATTAAGATAATTTTTGAATAAAAGCATTAATGCTCCAACTTCTTCTTCGCTTCTTTTCCAATTTTCCGTTGAAAACGCATATACTGTTAAATATTTTAGTCCTATTTTATTAGCATATCTAGTAAGTTCTTTTAGGTTTTCGGCACCTTCTTTATGTCCTAATTTTGTATTTAATCCATGTTCTCTTGCCCATCTTCTATTTCCATCCATTATTATGGCTATATGCTCTGGCATATTGTTCATTTTTTTCGTTCCTTTCTAAGGCATCTACAAATTCATTGTTCTTCCTATTTTTCTCTATTTTTTATATAAAGTGCAAGTTCTTTTAAGAATTCTCCTTTTTCTTCGTAGCACATAATTTCTTTTAATGCTTCATTTGTTATATCTTCTAGCATTATTTTTGCTTTTTCTAAGCCATATTTTGTAACAAATGTAACTTTTCCATGTTCTTTGTCGTTTCCTACAGGCTTTCCTAATATTTTTTCGTCTCCAATTTCTGACAATATGTCGTCTCTTATTTGAAATGCAAGCCCAATTTTTTCAGCATACTTTGTCAATTTTTCAAGTTCTGCTTCTTTTGCTCCTGCAAGTATCGCTCCTATTCTAACTGAAGCCTTGATTAAAGCTCCTGTTTTATTGTTGTGCATATATTCTAAGTATTCGTTTGATATTTCTTTTCCTTCAAATTCTGTATCAACATATTCTCCTGCAATCATTCTGTCTACGCCAAATGATAATTCTTTAAATGCTCTTATTTTTTTGACTAATTCTTTTTCGTCTGTTTCTTTTTCAAGATTTTCGCTTATTACCATATATGCGTTATTTAATAAGCCATCACCTGCAAGAATTGCTGTTGCTTCATTAAATTGTTTATGATTAGTTGGTTTTCCGATGTCTTAAATTGTCATTATCAATTGCTGGTAAGTCGTCATGAATTAATGAAAAATTATGTATCATTTCCATAGCAACAGCAAAAGGAAATACTCTTTCATAGTCGTCTTTAAATAATTTATATGCTGATACCATAAGAATTGGTCTTAATCTTTTTGCTGAGCTAATTAAACTGTATTCCATAGAAGAATTAAGCATCTTTTCTGGACATTCTTCTTTTCTTACATATTTTTCTAGTTCGTTATTTATTATTTTTAAATTTTTACCTAATTCTTCTTTGAATTCCATTTTCCATCATTCCTCTCAAAAAATACAAAATTACACACTCATTATTTCTTTTTCTTTTGCTGAAGTTATTTCGTCAATTTTTTCAATTTTCTTATCTGTTAATTTTTGTATCTGAGTTTCTGCATTTTTTAAGTCGTCTTCTGTAATGTTTCCATCTTTTTGCTCTTTTTTGGCTTCGTCAATGCCATCTCTTCTAACTCCACGAATAGAAACTTTTGCTTCTTCTGCAATTTTCTTAATATCTTTTACGAGTTCTTTTCTTCTTTCTTCGTTTAGTTCTGGAAATGATAATCTTATAACTTTTCCATCATTATTTGGTGTAATTCCAATGTCTGATGCAAGAATTGCTTTTTCTATTTCTTTTAAAATGCTCATATCCCAAGGTTGTATTACTATCATTCTTGCTTCTGGAACAGAAATACCTGCAACTTGGTTTATAGGTGTTGGTACTCCATAATAATCTACTTTTACTTTATTTAGAACTGCTGGATTTGCTCTCCCTGCTCTTATTTCTGCAAAATTTTCAGATAAAACGCTTATTGTCTTATCCATTTTTTCTTCTATTTTACTAAAATCCATATTTTTTCTTCCTTTCTTTTTATACGGTACTATTCTACAACAGTTCCGATATTTTCTCCCATAACAACTTTAACAATATTTTCTGGTTTTTCAATAGCAAATACTCTAAGTGGTATATTATTATCTCTACATAATGAAGTTGCTGTTGAATCCATTACTTTTAAGTCTTGATTTAATATATCCAAATATGATATTTTATCATATTTTACTGCTGACTTATCTACCTTAGGATCTGCAGAATATACACCATCTATTGTTTTTGCTAAAAGTATTACTTCTGCATCTATTTCTGCTGCTCTTAATGCTGCTGCTGTGTCTGTTGTAAAATATGGGTTACCTGTACCACAAGAAAATATAACTACTCTACCATTTTCAAGGTGCTTTATTGCCTTTCTTTTTATATAAGGTTCAGCAATTTGTCTCATTTCTATTGCAGTTTGTAGTCTTGTTTTTACTCCTCTTGCTTCTAATGTGTCTTGCAAAGCAAGTCCGTTCATTGTTGTTGCAAGCATTCCCATATAGTCTGAAGTTGTTCTTTCCATTTGGTGTCCATATCTTCCTCTCCAAAAGTTTCCTCCTCCTACAACGATTCCTACTTGTACTCCTAAATCTACTACTTTCTTTATTTCATCACATATTCTTCCTATTACATCTGCATATACTCCTGTTTTGTTGTCTCCTGCAAGTGCTTCTCCACTTAATTTTAATAAAATACGTTTGTATTTTACTTCGCTCATTTTTTACCTCCGTTTCAAGAATAGCCAAATTTGTATTCCTTATAAAATTCTTTTAATATTGTACCACAAAATACCTATCTTTTGTCAATTTTTTTGAAATTTATATTAAAATATGTTATTTTTTTTAACATATTCATATACCTCGTCTTGAATCATGTCTTCAATGATTTCGTTTTTTTTCTTTATAATATCTCTAATTTCACTAGAGCTACAAGATTTATGCTCTTCGTTTTTTATTATTTTTATGTTTTCTTTATATTTTTTTAAATATTCATTTTTTTCTATGTATTCTTGTACATTAATATTTGTTCTTTCTAAAATTATGTATTTATATTTTTTTATAATATCTTTTGCATTTTTCCACTCCATAATTTTTATAAAATTATCTGCGCCCATTATAAAAAAAATGTCTATATTCGGGTAGTTTTCTTCTATCAACTTAAAAGCATCAGAAGCATATATTTTATTTTTTATATTTTTTTCCAAATCTGATACTTCTAGTTTTTTAAAGTTTTGGCACGCTATTTTTAGCATATTAAACCTGTCATTATATGGTGCAAGTTCTTTTTTTTCGTAAAAATCGCCGTACTGGCACAAATACTACTTTGTCTAGCTTACACTCTTCTATTGTTCTTAATGCTAAGTTAATATGTGCTTTAGTGGGTGGGTTAAAAGCCCCACCAAAAAAACCTATCCTCATAAAGACCTCACAATATTTTATTTACTATATCAAAAATTTCATCAGATATTTCTTCTTTAGTCCTTATCTTATTATCTTTTATACATTTGATTTCACACCAATTGTAATCTTTTGCAACATCACATGCTGCATTGTAACTTTCTTCAAGATATACTTTATCCGATTCGTGTATATCTTTTTTGCTTTCTCCACTAAATTTATTTTTCCTGTTTTCTATTAGCTTTAAAGAGTATTCTGGTGGCATATTTAAAAAGAATACTTTGTCTGGTACAGGAATTTTATATATATTAAATTCCAAATCCCATAGCCATGTTAAAAATTTTTTTCTTTCTTCTTTATCACTTATTTTTCCTGCTTGATGAACCATATTTGCTGTTGTATATCTATCTGCAAGTATTAGTCCACCATTTTGATAATATTTTTCTAATTCTTTTTTATATGTTGCATATCTATCTACTGCATAAAAATTTGATGCTATATATGGGCTTATTTCTTTTGCATCATTTCCAAATTCTCCTGACAAATACATTTTAACTAAACTTGAAGAAGGAGAATCATAATTTGGAAAACTTACTTTTTTATAATCAATATTATTTAATGTTAACTTTTTTTCTAGGAGCTCCATCTGTGTTTGTTTTCCGCTTCCATCTGTTCCATCTATTACAATTAATTTTCCCATTTTTTGTTATATTCCTTTCTAAAACGACTTATACCAAACGCAGTACATACACTTTTTTAAGTATATGTACTGCATCTTTTTATTGTTTTGGAAAATCACAATATTTTCTAAAGCAACAAGGTTAAGTTATTTTTGGCTGTGCACATTTTCAAAACAAAATGCACATCTTGTGTGAAGCTACTTCATATATGTTACTATATTTTGCTCCAAAACCAGTCTAAGCTATTATCTATACTCTTTTTATTTCTATATTTTGCTTCTACATCATCTATCCATAAATAAGATAAATATGTTATTAATACAAATCCAAAATCATATAGCATAGAAGTTGAAATTACACTTTTATATACTTCATAGCTGTCCCCAAATATATATAATTGAGCTGTATGCACTACAAGTAAAGCTATACATAATACCAAAGCAATTGCTGGAATAACCGCTCTTTTTAATTCATGTCCTAGAAATATTGCGCAAACTATACCGGCTAAACAGAGTAATGTTATTAATGGTTCAGTTAAATCTATCACAGGCATTTTTGCACCTCCTTTTTCTTTAGTTATTTTCGTATATGCAATACATATTTTTTCTTAATGTATATTATATATGTTTTATTATACATTTTGCAATACTTTTATGTAATTTTTTACATATTCTGTTTTGTTTCTTCATTTTTATTTTCTTCTGTTTCTGTATCTTTATCCATTTTTAGTCCACTTAAAATTTCATCAAGTTTTTGTTCAATTTCATTTTTTATAGCCTCTGGCGTTTTTTTATTTTTAGTTTCTTCTGTTTCTTGTGATTCAGTTTGATTTGCGGTTTCTTCTATATTTTCTTCTTGATTTTGCATTTGGTTTGCTTGATTTATTGTATCAATTACTTCTGGGTTTACTGTTTGTTCTTCCTCTTCTTTTTGCATTTCTTCAGTTATCCATTTTACTAAGTTTAGGTTTTGAAAATCAAGAATCATTTCATGTTTTGGAACAATTCTAAATGTATATCCATAATCTCCTCCTGTTGAAAGAGCTATTTTGGCCTTATAGATATTACTATCTTTAGATACTTTCTCCATATTTGTAATTTTTATATCATCTAATATTCCACTATCAACAACTTTTCCAGAATATACTTGAACACATACATTTTCTGGGTCAATATTTTGTAATTTTACTTGACATTTTACTTCTATATTGTTTCCAGCATCCATTGTTACATTGTTTAAATTGTCCATTTGCTTAATTTTTATGCCGTCCCATCTATTTTGTATGTCATCTTTCCACTCATTTAATCTAATTACATTTTCTATGTCTGTATAATATTTATTATATAAATTGCAAAGTGGTAAATATAATTTTTCTACATAGTCAACTACCATCCTTGCTGTACTGTATTTTCCACCTGTTGATATTATAGAATTTTTCATAATTCTAACCCAATTTTTTGAGAATTCTTCTCCTGGTGCTTTATCATAATATGTTGGGATAATTTTGTTTTCTAATGTATCATATATACTTTCGCAATCTTCATTATCTTGTACATCATAAGAATCATAATCTTTATTTTTTCCAATTATCCAGCCATTTTCTTTATTATATCCTTCAACCCACCATCCGTCTAATATTGAAAAATTAATTACGCCATTTACTGATGCTTTTTGTCCACTTGTTCCAGATGCCTCCATTGGACGTCTTGGGTTATTTAGCCATACATCAACACCACTTATTAAATATCTTGACATTGCAATATCATAATCTTCTAAGAAGAATATTTTTCCTTTAAATTGTGGTTTCATTGATATTTCATGTATTTGTCTTATTAGATCCTGTCCTTCTACATCTCTTGGGTGAGCTTTTCCTGCAAATATAAGTTGAACTGGTTTATTTGTATTATTTAATATTTCCGTTATTCTTTCTAGGTCTCTAAAAATTAATGTTCCTCTTTTGTATGTTGCAAATCTTCTTGCAAATCCTATTGTTAGAGCATCTGGATTCAAATGAGATACTATATCCATTATTTCTTCATATCTCATTCCATTTCTTCTAAGTCTCATTATAGTATTATCTCTAACAAGTTTCATTAGTTTTACTTTTCTTTCATAATGTGCTTCCCATAGTTCTTTATCTGGAATATTGTTTATTTTGTTCCATGTACTGTCTAAGTGAATATTGTCTTGCCAATATGGTGTTAAGTATTTATTATATAATTCTTTTATATTAGGTGCAAGCCATGAGCAGGTATGTATTCCATTTGTTACGTGTGTTATTGGAGATTCGTTTGCTGAGATATTAGGCCAAACATCGCTGAATAATTCTCTTGACACTCCTCCATGTAATTTACTAACTCCATTTTTCTTTCCTGCAAATTTAAGAGCAAATATTCCCATATTGAAGCCAAGTTCCATCTCCTCTTTAGGATTCATGCCAAGTCTTAGGAATTCTTCTCTTTCTATTCCAAGTCTAGGCCAGAAGTTTTTAAAATATTTTTCCATTAAATCTATTGGGAAAATATCATTTCCAGCTGGAACTGGTGTATGTGTTGTAAATACTGTTTTTGCACTTACTATTGTTATTGCTGTTCTAAATGATAATTGTTTTTCTTCTACTAATTTTCTTGCAAGTTCTAAAATTAAAAATGCTGAGTGTCCTTCGTTCATGTGATATACTGTTGGTTTTAAATTTAATTTATCAAGTAAATGTGCTCCAGCCATGCCAAGGACTATTTCTTGTCTTATTCTTGTTTCTTGATTTCCACCATACAAATATTGTGTAATCTCTCTAAAATCTTGGTCTTCATTTTCGTCTATATCTGAATCTAATAAATATAATTTGACTCTACCAACATTTACTTGCCATACTTTTAAATATAGTCTCTTTTTTTGTATTCTTGATTCTACTAATAAATCATTTCCTTTAGAATCTTTTACTGGGGTTATTGGTAAATTTTCTAATTCAATATCTCTATATACATTTTCTTGTCTTCCGTATCCATTTATAACTTGATGAAAATATCCTTTTTTATATAAAAGACCAACTCCGACAAGTGGTACTCCTAAATCACTCGCTGCTTTTAAGTGGTCTCCTGAAAGAATTCCAAGTCCTCCTGAATATATCTGCATTATTTCGTCTAAGCCATACTCAGCTGAGAAATATGCTATTAAATCATTTTTATTTTCTGGGTGTTTTTTTGAAAAGAAAGTGTTTTTGCTATTCATATATGATTCAAAATTGCTTATAACTCTATCATATTCTCTTAAAAATTCGGCATTTTTAGCATAAGATTCTAATTTTTCTTGTGGTACTAATTTTAAGAATTTAACAGGGTTTTTACCTATATTTTCCCATAAATCTATATCTATCATTTTAAATAATTTTAGAAAATCAGAATTCCATGACCACCATAAGTTATTTGCTACAACTGATAATTTGTCTATTCTTTTTGGCAATTGTGGGTTTACTGTTATTCTATTAAATAAGTACATAAATTTTTCCTCCCTTGTTTCTTAAAAAAATCTTTTGTAACTAACATATTAATTATCTATTAAAATTGAAAAAAAGTCAATAAAAAATCTCACATTTATTGTGAGATTTTTTAGAAAAATACTATTATTATTTTATTCCTGTTTCTGATATTATATGATTGCTTATTGTTTTTACTGTGCTTGATACAGTATATTCTTCTTCATCAAATAAAAATGCGTGTAATTCTTTTACTTGCTTTTCAAGGTTTGCTGGTACACCATACCAAACTTTTCCTGGTTGCCATCCTTTTGTTTCTGGCCATCCCATTGTTTCTTCTATATCATAAGATGCAACTTTTGATAAAAGTCCAAGTATTTGTGTTGCAGGTATGTTTGTAGAAATTTCTGATAATACCATATCGGCTAAGCTATTTAATTGACCTATATTCATTTTCTTTACTTTTGCAAATGCCTTATCTAGAACAGTTCTTTGTCTTTCTGTTCTTTTCCAATCTCCTCCAGCTGTATACCTTATTCTAGAGTATGCAACAGCTTGTACACCATCTAACGTATATGTTCCTGCTTTTGTAATATTTGCAGAATTGTGCCCAGTAATGTCATTTAACTCATTTATATATGGGTTTATATATTTTACTTCATCTGATGTAATGTCAATTTCAACACCACCAACTGCATTAACTACATCTACAACAACATTAAAGTTCAATGATACATATTCTGTAAGTGCTAAGTCTAAGTTTGTGTTTATTGTACTTAAAGATAATTTTGGTCCGCCTGAAGCATAAGCATGTGTTACTTTATCATATTTTGTTCCTATTTTTAGGTATGAGTCTCTATAAACAGAGGCAATTTTTACTTTTTTAGTGTCTTGGTTTATACTAACTACCATAATGCTATCACTAAGAGCATTTTCATAGCTATTTGCTCTAGAATCAACACCAAGTAAAAGTATATTTCTATATCCTGTAGCTTCTTCTACCTCTTCATTTATCTCTATTTCATTTTTATCTATATTATCATAATTTATTTTTGTCATTTTGCTCCATGTGTATCCAACCAATACACCTGCACATATTACGATTATTGTAATTAATACAAGAACAATTTTCAAAAATATATGTTTCTTCTTTTTCTTTTTATTTGCCTTTTTTGACTTCTTTGGTCTTTCTTCTTCTTCATCAATTGAATCGTTCATTCGTTTTGCCCCCATTTTAACCCATCCTTCCATAAAGAAAAATTGTAGTTATTACATTATATCCTAATTAATTACAAAAAGCAACAAAATGCACAAAAATTTTACATTTTATCTGGCATCTTTATTCCTAATAGATTTGCGCCTTTATTTAATATTACATTAGTCATATATGTAAGATATATTCTAGCGTTTGTTTTGTTTTCGTCTTCACTTATTATTTTATAGTTGTTATAAAATGCGCTGTAATTTTTTGCAAGTTCAATTAAATATTTGCTAAGTATGTATGGTTCATTTTTATCTGTAACACTTTTTAAAGTATCTTCAAAATTATATATCGTTCTAATTACATCAATTGCTTCTGGTTCAAGTAAATCTGCTGTATTTATTTTTTCGGCGTTTGGTGTTATTTTTGCATTTTCTAATACACTTTTTGTTCGTACATATATGTATTGTATATATGGTCCTGTCTCTCCTTGGAAGTTCAAAATATTGTCCCAGTCAAATATTTCATCTTTTATTCTGCTATTTGACAAGTCATTAAATATTATTGCACCTATTCCAACTTTTTTTGCTATTTCTTCTTTATTTTCTATGTTAGGATTTTTTTCTTCTAAAATCTTTGTTGCTCTTTCTATTGATTCATTTAGTAGTTCTTCAACTTTTATAACATTTCCCTCACGAGTTGACATTTTTCCAGTTTTTAGGTGCACCATACCATAAGATACGTGTTCGAGTCCATTTATGTATTTTTCGTCTATTTCAAGTAATTTTGCAACTTCAAATATTTGCTTAAAGTGTAAATTTTGTTCATAAGCTACTACATATAAGCATTTATCAAAATCATATTTTCTTGTTCTATATAAAATAGCTGCTAAGTCTCTTGTTGCATATATACTAGAGCCATTTGATTTGCAAATTATACAAGGTGGCATATTTTTATCTTCTAAGTCTATTACTTTTGCACCTTGAGACTCTATTAATTTTCCTGATTTTTCTAGAATATCTATTACTTCTTGCATTTTATCTGCATAAAATGCTTCTCCATTTAGTGAGTCAAATTTTACATCTAGAAGGTCATATATTTTATAAAATTCTGATAAACTTAATTCCTTAAATTTTTCCCAAAGACTAACCTCATATTCTTTTTTTTCTTCAAGATTTTTAAAGTTCTGTCTGCATAATTCAAGAACATTTTCGTCTTCTTTACAAAGTTCATTTATTCTAACATATATTTTTGTTAAATCTTCGATTGGATTTTCAAAAGTATATTCTTCATGCCATCTTTTATATCCTTCTATCATTTTTCCAAATTGTGTTCCATAGTCCCCAAGGTGATTTATTCCTATTGTGTTATATCCTAAATATTTATATGTATTATATAACGCATTTCCTATCAATGTTGTTCTTAAATGCCCAATATGAAATGGTTTTGCAATGTTTGGTGACGAATATTCAACAATAATATTTTTACCTTTGCCATATTCAGATTTTCCATAATTTTCTTTTTTTGTTTCAAATTCTTCGATAACAGCCTGAGCTAAGATTTCTTTTTTTACATAAAAATTAAGGTAGCCACCAACTACTTCTGTTTTTTCTATAAAGTCACATTTTCCTAATTTTTCATTGATTTCGTTTGCTATTATTTGTGGTGCTTTTTTTAAAGTTTTGGCAAGTCGAAAACATGGGAAAGCATAGTCTCCCATGTTTTTTTCCTTTGGAATTTCCATTGTTTTCACAATTTCACTTTTTTCAACTTGTATTGTTTTTGCAATTTCTTCTGCTATTTTCTCTTTAAAGTTAAACATTTTATTAATTTCAATCCTTTCTAGTCACCTAAAGATATTCCAATGTTTCTAGCTGTTTTAACTAAATCATCATCCATTGTTACCCTTCTTAAATTACTCTCTTTAGTATTTCCAGAAACTGCACCTATTGTTTTATTTTCTCCAACAACATCTTCTAATGAAACTGAATCAAGTTTTCCATTTTTTAGAACTGTTAATACACCAAATTTACCTTGTAATGCAAGTTCCATAGCTTTTGCGCCATATTTTGTTGATAAAACTCTATCATAAGCTGTTGGTGTTCCTCCTCTTTGCATATATCCTAATGTTGTATTTCTAGCTTCTAGTCCTGTTAGTTCTTCTAAGGCTTTTGCAACTTTTTGACCAATTCCTCCAAGTTTTGTATTGTCAACTCCGGCACCATTATCCCTTACATTTTGTACTGTTATTTCTCCACCTTTTGGCATAGCACCTTCTGCAACTACAACTAAACTAAATCTCTTTCCTTTTTCAATTCTTTCTTTTATCTTATCTGCAACTTTGTTTATGTCAAATGGTATTTCTGGAATTAAAGCAACATCGCCTCCTCCAGCTATTGCTGATTCCAATGCAATCCATCCTGCATATCTTCCCATTACCTCTAATACCATTACTCTATGATGTGTTTCTCCTGTTGAATGTAATCTATCTAATGCTTCTGTTGCAACAGATACAGCTGTATTATATCCAAATGTTATATCTGTGCATGCAACGTCATTATCTATAGTTTTAGGAACTCCAATTACGTTCATTCCTCTTAAAAATAAATCTCTTGCTGATTTTTGAGTTCCATCTCCTCCTAATGTAAATACGCAATCAAATTCGTCTTTTTTTACATTTTCAAGACAAATTTCTGATAAATCTTTATATACTGTTTGTCCATTTTCTTCTACTTTATAATTAAATACATTTGCGTTTGTAGAAGAACCTATTATTGAGCCTCCTTTGTATATAATTCCTGATGCGTTTGTATATGAATCTAATTCTATATAATTATTTTCTAGTAGTCCTTTATATCCTTCTATTATTCCATAACATTTTACTCCATGATTTTCTGCTGTTTTTACTATACCTCTTATTACAGCATTAAATCCTGAAACATCTCCACCATTAGCTAAAATTGCAACTTTTTTCATTTTTTATCACATTCCTTTCTTTTGTCTTTATATTATTATACCAATAATTTGAATAATTACAAGTTAACTTTTATTTTATTAAATTATTGACTTTTTTATATTATTTGTTATATAATAAGTATAGAAAGTAAGCAATCACGGTTGTGTAATTGCCCTTAAAATTGAGAAACTACACATTGCACTGTAATCATTTCTTTTTAGCAATGTGTAGCTTTTTATTTTATATGTTTATTAACCCATTGTATGTATATAATACATAGCAAGGCTAAATTTATTGTTATTGAAATCATTAAACATATTACTATGAATAAAAACATTTCTAACATATAGCCTCACCCCCTAACTCTTGATTAGTCATCAAGGTCGAGGGCAACTACACATCTGCTTATCTTACTTTCTATGAACATATTTTACATTATATTTCATAAAAAGTCTATATCTTTGCTAAAATATATTAGATAATTTTATTAAATTGCATTTTTATCCAAATATACTTTTTCTTCTCACTGGTGGTTGTTCATTCATAGTCTTTGCAAGTTTTTCAAATAATTCCCTTTGTTCTTTTGTTAATCTCTTTGGTGTTTGAACAACTATATTAAATATAAAGTCACCTCTATATCCTTTATTTATGCTAGTAAATCCTTTTTGCTTTATTCTAAATTTAGCACCGGTTTGTGTACCTTCTGGTATTCTAAACTTTTCTATTGTTCCATCAACCATTGGTATATCCAAATCTGCACCTAAAGTAGCTTGTGTTACCGTTACTGGAATATCACAAATTACATTATCGCCATTTCTTACATATATTGGGTTGTGTTTAATATGTACCACAATATATAAATCACCTTTTGGTCCACCATTTTCTCCGTGGTGCACCTTCTCCTCTTAATACGACAGTTTGGTCATTATCTATTCCGGCTGGTATACTAATATTTATCTTAGCTTGTTTTCTTACTTTTCCTCTACCTCTACAGTTTTCACAAACTTCTCTAACAACTTTACCAGTTCCACCACAAGCTGTACAAGTTCTAGATGTTTGCATTTGTCCAAATAATGTCGTTTGAACTTGCCTAATTTGACCAGTTCCACCACACATTGAACAAGTTTCCACTTTGCTTCCTGGTTTTGCACCGCTTCCATGGCAAACGTCACATATATCTTCTCTTGATATATTTATTTGTTTTCTAACTCCCAAAAATGACTCTTCAAAACTTATTTCAATATCATGTCTTAGGTCTGCTCCCTTACTTGGTGCATTTGCATTTCTTGAACTTCTCCTGCTTCTTCCTCCACCAAATATAGAAGAAACAATATCATCTAAATCTATATCAAAGCCATCAAATCCTGATGTTGAATATGAATAATATCCATTTCCACCACCAAATCCACTTTGTGGTCCGTTAAATCCAAATTGATCATAATTGCTTCTTTTTTGCTTATCTGATAATGTTTCATAAGCCTCATTTACTTCCTTAAATTTAGCCTCAGCTTCTTTTTTATTATCAGGGTTAGCATCTGGGTGATACTTCTTGGCAAGTTTTCTATATGCTTTTTTTATTTCCTCATCAGTTGCTGTCTTACTTACTCCTAAAACCTCATAATAGTCTTTTTTTTCAGCCATGTTTTCTCCCTTCAACAGAAACTAAAGTGCCTATAATTGCACTTTAGTTTCTATTTTCCATTAAATTATTTGTTATCTTCAACATTATAATCTGCATCATATACATTGCCATTTTCATCTTGTGTTGGTCCACCTGTTGTCTCAGCATTGTTTCCAGCTGTACCATTTGGATTTGCTTGTTTATATAATTTTTCTGATAATTCATAAAATACGCTAGTCAATTTTTCTGTTGCTTCTTTAATTGCGTCAGTATTTGTACCTTCAAGGGCTTTTTTAACATTGTCAATTTCTGTCTCTACTTTTGCTTTTTCTTCTCCACTTATTTTATCTCCAAGGTCTGTAACTGTTTTTTCGCAATTATATACTAAACTTTCTGCATTATTTCTAACTTCTATTTCTTCTTTTCTCTTCTTATCTTCGCTTGCATGAGCTTCAGCATCTTTTACTGCTTTTTCAATATCTTCTTCAGAAAGATTTGAACTTGCAGTTATTGAAACATTTTGTTCATTTCCTGTTGCCATATCTTTTGCTGATACGTGAACGATACCATTTGCATCGATATCAAATGTTACTTCAATTTGTGGAACACCTCTTGGTGCTGCAGGAATTCCTGATAATTGAAATCTTCCTAATGTTTTATTATATGCAGCCATTTCACGTTCACCTTGTAAAACATGAACTTCTACACTTGTTTGACCATCTGCTGCTGTTGAGAAAATTTGTGATTTCTTTGTTGGTATTGTTGTATTTCTTTCTATTAATTTTGTAAATACTCCACCATAAGTTTCAATACCTAATGATAGTGGTGTTACATCTAGTAGAAGTAAATCTTGAACATCTCCTGATAATACACCTGCTTGAATTGCAGCTCCAATTGCAACACATTCGTCTGGGTTTATACCTTTATCTGCTTCTTTTCCTGTTATTTTCTTAACTGTTTCTTGTACACATGGAACTCTTGTAGAACCACCAACAAGTAATACTTTGTGTAAATCTGAAGCACTGATTCCTGCATCTTTAAGTGCTTGGTTTACTGGTCCTACTGTAGATTCTACTAGGTCTCTTATTAATTCTTCAAATTTAGCTCTTGTTAAAGTAATGTCTAAGTGTTTTGGTCCTGTGCTATCAGCTGTTATAAATGGTAAGTTTATATTTGTTTGACCTACTCCTGATAATTCTATTTTTGCTTTTTCTGCTGCTTCTTTTAGTCTTTGCATAGCCATCTTGTCTTGGCTTAAATCAATACCTTGCTCTTTTTTGAATTCTTCAAGTAAATATTTTATAATTCTTTCATCAAAATCATCTCCACCTAGTCTATTATTTCCGCTCGTAGCTAAAACTTCAAATACTCCATCACCTATATCTAGAATAGAAACATCGAAAGTTCCTCCTCCTAAGTCATATACCATTATTTTTTTATCTGTATCTTCTTTATCCATACCATAGGCAAGTGCTGCAGCTGTTGGTTCATTTATTATTCTTAAAACTTCTAATCCTGCAATTTTTCCTGCATCCTTTGTTGCTTGTCTTTGGCTATCGCTGAAGTATGCTGGAACTGTTATAACAGCTTGTGTTACTTTTTGTCCTAAATAGTTTTCAGCATCTCCTTTTAATTTTTGAAGTATCATAGCTGAAATTTCTTGTGGTGTAAATTCGTCTCCTTCAATTTTTACTTTTTTGTTTGTTCCCATATCTCTTTTTATTGATATGATTGTGTTTTCTGGGTTTGTAACAGCTTGACGTTTTGCAATTTGTCCAACTAATCTTTCACCATTTTTAGAAAATGCTACAACAGATGGAGTTGTTCTATTTCCTTCTGCATTAGCAATAACTACTGGCTCTCCTCCTTCCATAACTGCTACACATGAGTTTGTTGTTCCTAAATCGATTCCTATTATTTTTCCCATTTTTGTTTTCCTCCTCTTTAAATTTTGAAACAATTAATTTTAATTGTTTAATTTTGAATATTTTATTTTATAATTTTCTTTTGTACATATATTTAAAATTTAAAAACTAATTAATTTGCTACGCTTACCATAGCATGACGTAAAACTTTATCTCCTAATTTGTATCCTTTTCTAAATTCTTCCTTTATTTCCTTTTCTCCAAGATTCTCGTCTTGTACTTGACTTACTGCTTCATGAAGTTCTGGATCAAAAGTTTTTCCTACAGTTTCTATTTCCTTTATGCCAAAATTTGTTAATACGTCAGTATATTGTTTTAAAACTAAGTCTATCCCTTGTTTATAATTTGTATCTTGTGTTTCAACACTTGCTGCTTTTTCTAGGTTATCTAATACTGGCAAAAGTTTACATGCAACATCTCCAAGAATTGATGTATATAAAATTTCTCTTTCCTTTGCATTTCTCTTTTTAAAATTATCAAATTCTGCCATTAATCTTTTTAGCCTATCTGTAGTATTTTCTAAATCTTCTTTAAGCTTTTGCATTTCTGCACTTTCATTTTCTGTTTTTTCTTCTTTTTGCTCGTTATCCTCCATAGTTTCCTCCATTTTCTATTAAATTATTTATCTTTTTGTTCGAAATCTTCATTAAGTTTTTTGCTAATATATTTCATAACAGAAATTACTTTTGAATAATTCATTCTTTTAGGTCCTATTATTCCTATTGTTCCAACATCTTTTTCACCAACAGAATGTTTAAAAGTAACAATGCTAAAATCTTTTAGTTCTTCATTTTCGTTTTCATCACCTATATATATTTTTATATCTTCAGCAAATCCTGTATTTAATATATCAAGCATTAATTCCTTTGTATCTAAGATATTTACAAAGTTTTTTGCAAGCTCAAGACTTTTAAATTCTGGTAATTCAAATGCTTTGTTGGCACCTTCTAAATAGATTTTCTCTTCTTCCTCTATTAGCTTTTTCATTTGCTCAATAATAGGTCTTATAATATTTATGCTATATTTCAACTCTCTAAAAATGTACTCTTCAAGTGAAGCATCTATCTTTTCAATTGGTTCTCCTTTTAATTTGTTGTTAAAGAAATAATTAAGAGTATCAACTTGTTCTTGTGTTATATCTTCTCCAAACTTGATAATTGTTTCTTTTACAAGTCCTGTATCTGTTACAATTATTCCCATTAACATCCTTGCTCCAAGCAATACAAATTTAATCTCTTCAATAATTTGCCCAGAAGTTTTTGGTCCTATACTTACGGTTGTATAATGAGTAATTTCTGAAAGTGTTGTAGTTGCAATTTTAGTAAGTTCCTCTATACCATTTGCCTTATTTTCTAGCTTTTCCTGTATATATTTAATTTCTTCTAGACTTATATTATCGTATTTTAAAAGTTCGTCTACATAAAGTCTATAGCCTTTTGCTGAAGGAACTCTTCCACTTGATGTATGTGTTTTTTCTAAAAAGCCTTGTTTTTCAAGCTCTGCCATATCATTTCTGACTGTTGCAGAACTTATATTATTTTCATATTTTTCTACAATTACAGCTGAGCTTACTGGTTCTGCTGTATCGATATACTCGTCAACTATCTCTTTAAGAATTTTTTTCTTGCGCTCATCTAACATATCTTAAAGCCTCCATTAGCACTCAATATACTCGATTGCTAATATCTTATATCTTTTTTTAGCAGATGTCAATACTTTTTGCTAAATTTTTTCAACTTTTTTTACTTGACATTTATACTAATAGTATGCTACAATAATTGTAGTTTGTGGCCCCTTGGTCAAGCGGTTAAGACGCCACCCTCTCAAGGTGGAATCATGGGTTCGATTCCCGTAGGGGTCACCAAAGTAATGCTATCTGAAACCGGATAGCGATTTTTTGTTTTAATTTGTATAGAAAATGTATAAAAAACATTATCAGTTATTAAGACTGGTAATGTTTTTTTATATAAATTATGAATTTACTCATTATTTTATATTTTTATTTCTAATGTAGTCCCCATCAAATTCATTTTCAAGTATATCCATATGTAATTTATCATAATACTTTCCGTTTAAAAATATTTCTTCTCTACTTTTTCCTGTATCTTTAAACCCACATTTTAAATAACATTTATGAGCTCTTTCATTTATTGCAAGAAGGTCTAATCTTATGCTATGTAAATTTAAATATTTAAATCCATATTCTAATAATAGTCTTATAGCTTCTGTACCATATCCATTGTTCCTATAATCTTTATCCCCAATAAATATTCCAAGTACTGCACTTCTTTCAATCCAATTAAAATGTTCTAATCCTATTGTTCCAATTAATTTATCATTATTTAATTCAATAATATTAAAATTTCTATTATCGGTGTTTTTCGCTGAATTCTCAAGATATTCTTTTTCTCCACTTAATGTTGTTATTTGTCCACTCCTACCAGTATAATCTGTAACTTGAAAATCATTCATCCATTCAGTAAATTTTTCTATTTCTTCATTTGATACATCTTTTGGAGATAAATATATTCTATCTCCTATTAATTTTTTAAAATATTGCATAATTTATTCCTCCTTTCATTTATCTTTAATAGATAATATTAATTTTTGCAATTATTCTGAAAATCTACTCAAATAAATTATATAATATATCTAATTTACCTCTAATTGTTTGCTAGCCTAAGTTTACATGCATTTACTTAAAATTTCTTTTGTTCTTTCTTCTTGCTTTGTTAAATATAAATATCCAATTAATCCTTCAAAAGCAGTTGAATACATATATTCATTTACATCTGCATTTTTAGGCAAATGATGATTTTTTGCATTTCTTGCTCTCTTTACTATTTCTTTTTCCTTTTCGGTTAGCTCTTCTTCTATATTTTTTAAAATATTTGCTTGTGCAGATGCTTTGACATATTTTATACTTTCTAAATGCAATTTATGTGGTTTTAATTTTGTGTTATTTACTAATTTTTCTCTTATATATAGTTCATATACTGCATCTCCAATATATGCCCAAGTAAGAGGTGATAGTTCATTTATTCTTTTTTCTAATTCTTCCAATTTTATTTCCTTTCTAGTTTACTCTTTCTAAAGTAATTCTTCCAATTTTTCCTTCTCTAAAATCTTGCAATATTATGTTTGAAACTTTTTTGTTATCGACTTTGCCGCCAGATACTAATGCTCCTCTTTTTCTTCCAATTTGTTCCATAAGTTCCATTATGAGCTCATTTTCATCTTCTGCATTTTTAATTTTTTCTTCTATTTTTTCTTTATCTAATTCATACTTTTCTGATAACATTTTTAAATGATTATTAGTTAAATATTTTAATAAATAAAAAGCTATTTCCTCTTTATCTAAAATGTCATCTTTTATTGTTCCTGTATAGGCTAAATGTAAGCCAACTTCTTCATTTTCAAACTTAGGCCATAATACACCTGGTGTATCAAGCAATTCTATATTTTTTGCAATTCTTATCCATTGTTTCTGCATTGTAACTCCTGGCTTATTTGCAACCTTTGCTGTAACTTTTTTTGACATTCTATTAATAAATGAAGACTTTCCTACATTAGGTATTCCTAAAATTAATACCCTAATTATTTTGCCTGTTCTTCCTTTTTTTGTATTTGCCTCTAATTCTTCCTTCATTACATCTTCTATTTTGCTAGTTACTTGATTTATACCTTTTCCATCATTAGAATTCACTATAACTGCTTCTATATTATTTTGCTTAAAGTATTCTTGCCATTTTTTTGTTTCTCTCTCATCTGCTAAATCACTTTTGTTCAAAAGTATTATTTTTTTTCCCCTTTTTATAATGTTTTCCAAATCAGGATTTTTACTTGATTTCGGTATCCTTGCATCTAATATTTCTATAACTACATCAATTAATTTTAAATCTTCTATAATCTCTCTTTTTGTCTTCGCCATGTGTCCGTGGATACCAGTTAATTCCGACCTTAGTTAACTTTTCATTGTTATTACTTTTCTCCATAAAAAAACATCCTTCCTATGTTTTAATTACTTAATTTGCTTTTATAATTTCTGCGTTTTCACTCGGTGATATTATATCACATTTATTACGATTTATAAAGTCAAGTGCCTCAAAATATTTATCATTACATTTAAAGATTATTTTTACATTCCTTTCCTTGTCAATTTCTATATCTTCAATTAACTCATCAATAAGTAATCTATCTAATGTTTTAATTTCTTTTAGTTTTTTAATTTCTTCAATCCAACTTTCATTATTTTCAGATTCAAAAGTTATTTTTTCAAGTCTTTCTTCTAATTTTTCTTTTTCTTTTTTTAATTTATTTATATTTCCACTGTATTCTTCAGAATATTCCCAATATTCTTCCTCTGTTATAAAATTTTCCTTTAAATCATTCTTAACTTCATTTCTTAATTTAATATATTTATCTATTTTTTCATTTACGTTGGCAATTTTAGATTTAATAATATCAATATCATAACTTATTTCTTTTTGATTTATTATCTCATTTATTTTTTCATCAATATCTCTAACATTATTTCTAAAACTATTTAATAAATCTATAACTATTTTTTCTAATTTTTCTTTTTGAAATGAATTAGATATACAGTTTTTTTCTTTTAAATATGTTTTGCAATAATAATATATATGATATTTTGACTTTCTTATAATTAAACTATTACCACACTCACTACATCTTAAATGTCCTGCAAATATATCATAATCATTTTTTGCAGTTACTCTAATATTTCTTTCATATAATAATTCTTGTACTTTTTGAAACTCATCTTTAGTAATTATTGCTTTATGATGATTAGGTACTACTATCCAATTATCATTATTAACTCTTTTATTTTTATGAATTTTATGGCTAACTTTTTTTCTTACACCTTGTATTAAATCTCCAGTATAAGTACTATTTTTTAGAATTTCGTCAATTTTTTTAGTATTCCATTTTTTAGTTGTTTCTTTTATAACACATTTTGCTGTTCCATTTTCTAATTTATGCATTCTAGGTGTTAAAACTCCTAACGAATTTAATTCGTTTGCAACATCTTTTTTACTTTTACCAGATAAAATCATATTAAATATTTTCTTTATTACCTTTGCAGCGTCTTTATCAACTATAAATTTGTATTTATCTTTTGGGTCTCTTAAATAACCATAAGGAGCAAATGAGCCAATAAACTGTCCATTTGCTTTTTTATTATCTAATACACTTCTAACTTTATTAGAAATATCTCTTGCATACTCATCATTCATTAAGTTTTTAAACGGAACGATAACATTACTTACTGATTTAGGGTCTTTATAACTATCTACATTATCATTGATAGCAATAAATCTTACATTATATAAAGGAAATACTTTTTCAATATAGTTTCCTACTTCAATATAATTTCTTCCAAGTCTTGATAAATCTTTAACGATAATACAATCTATTTTTTTATCTTTAATGTCATTTATCATTTTTTGAAAATTAGGTCTATCAAAAGTAGTACCAGAATATCCATCATCAGTATAAAATTCAACTATCTTTAAATCATCAAATCTTTTAGCATATTGTTTTATTATACTTTTTTGATTACTAATACTATTTGATTCTGCTTTATCTCCATCGTCAGATGAAAGTCTTAAATAAGCAGCAACATTCCACTTTTTCACATTATCTCCTCCGTTTCATTTTTAATTTCATTTAAAACTCTCTCATATTCGTCTTGATATTTGAATTTAATTGTTATATCTCCACCCTCGTGAACATATATACAATCAATTAAATCTTCTATAACTTCTCTTGATAAAGTTTTAACTTTCTTATTTCTTCTAAAATGTTCAATCCAATATTCTTCTTCCTTTATATCTTTTAAACTTGCTTCAATTTTTGAATTGTATATTTTTATTTCATTATTATAATTATCAATTCTTTGTTCATAATCTTTTGAATAATTAAGGAACTCATCTTTTGTTATCTTATTTAATTTCCAATCTTCATAAGAACATTTTTTAAGTCTTTTAAGTTTTTCTATTTCGTTATTTAATTTTGAAATTATATTTTCATATTCAGTTTTTTTATCAATAGAATTATTATCTTTTATTTTCTTAATTGTCTTTTCTATATTAAGAACAGATTTTATTTGCATTATTATGCTTTCAATTACCATAGAATCTAAATCGCTTGTTCTTATTTTATGTGGTGTACATTTACCCGAAGTAGTCTTATAATTTCTGCAATAGTAGTTAGAACAAATATGTCCATCTCTTGTATCTTCCATCTTGCACATACTTCTACCACAATCAGCACATTTAATTTTATACTTATATATTGTTAATTTTTCTGGCTTTTTCTTCTTACAACTTCTTTCTTTAATTATTTCTTGAACTCTGTTAAAATCTTCATCACTAATTATTCTTTCGTGTGTTCCCTTGACTACAACCCATTCGCTTTTAGGTCTATAAATTTGCCTATGATCCTTATAACTTACAGAGCCTGTTCTATTCCAAACTAAATTACCTATATATATTTCGCTTGTAACCATTTTCCCAATAGTTGATGTACTCCAATGATAAACAATTTCAACTTCTTCGGCATTCATACTCAATTTATATTTTTTTCTTCTTTGTACTTCTTTTCTGCATAAAATACCATTATCATTTAGAAATTTTGCAATTTTAATATGTCCATATCCATCAACTGCCATTTTAAAAATTTTTCTTACAACAGGTGCTTCTTCTTCATCAATAATTAATTGATGTATATTTTCTGGATTCTTTTTATATCCATAGGGACAAGTACCTCCTACCCATTCTCCGTTTAATGATTTAGTCATAAGAACACTTCTAACTTTATTAGAAATATCTCTTGCATACTCATCATTCATTAAATTCTTAAATGGTACAATAACATTATTTATTGATTTAGGGTCTTTATAACTATCTACATTATCATTGATAGCAATAAATCTTACATTATATAAAGGAAATATTTGCTCTATATAATTTCCTACTTCAATATAATTTCTTCCAAATCTTGATAAATCTTTAACAATAATGGTATTTATTACTCCATTAACCATTGCATTAAACATTCTTTTAAATTCTGGTCTATTAAAAGTAGTACCAGAATATCCGTCATCAGCATAATAATCAACTATCTCAATATTTTCTTCATTTTTTAAAAAGAACTCTATTATTTCTCTTTGATTTCCTATGCTATCTGATTCTGCATTATCTCCATCTTCTGATGATAATCTGCAATAGACACCTACTTTCCATATATTTTTTTCAGTTTGTAATTTTTTCTTTTTACGAGGCATTATACAACACCTCCATTATTTCTTTCTTCTTCTAATAATTCTTGTTGCTTTTCAATAAGAAACATTCTAAATCTAAAATTAAATAATTCTTCATCAGTTAATGGACTTTCTGCAATACTTATAACTATCAATTGTTTCTTTAAAATTAGTTCTGTTATTTTATGATAAAAAAATATAGGCTGTCGTGTTAATCTATCCATATTAGAAACAACAATTACATTAATTTTTCCATTTCTAATATCTCTTATCATCTTTTTATATGCAGGTCTATTTTCCGTTCTTCCAGAATATCCATTATCTGCATATATTTTTTTAATTTCAGGATATTTCCTATATTTACAATAAGAAATATTTAATTCTTTTTGCCTTTCTATTGCCTCATCATCTTTTTGTGCTACTCTTAAATAAAGTCCAATTTTATAATCTTTTATATCCATAACTATCTCTCCTTTCAAATTACAACTCAATTTTATAAGGAAGATAATTTTATTTCATCTGTGCGATTTTTATAATCGCAGAATTGATTTATTGATATACATTTTTTAAAGTTTTTGTAAGTGAATCTTCTGCTATAAGATTAGTATTAGCAAACTCTATCTTTACTTTTTTTCCATTACATTTAAACATATATGGATTTTTAGAACTCTTAATAAAATCTATTATTTTTTCTTTACTATCAGTTTTCTTGCTAAAAGTAATTTTGCTTATATCTTCTAAATCATCTAATTCAACATCATTAAAAGATATATCTCTACATCTTAACAATTTTTGTTTTAACTCATCAGTATTCACTTATTTTTCCCTCCATTTCTTTCTTCTAATTTCTAATTTATATTGACTCTTATCATCAAAAACAAAATATTCGCAACCTAGTAAAACATTATCAACCATATTCTCTGCCTCTTTTTTACTTTCAGCCTTAACTTCAACTTCTTGTCTATAATTTTTCGCTATAATAGTCACTATATAGTTTTTTCTTTTTCTCATTGTTTCCTCCAATTCCCAAACTTTTTAAATAAGAAATAAAATCTATTTCTTCTGCCTCAATCAAACCAAAGTTTATTTCATCTAAAACATTTTGTTTTAAACTACCTTTATATGCAACTAATCGAGATTTATCTATTGTTCTTATTTGTTCTAATAAAATTATTGAATCATATTTTAAAAAATAGTTTTTTCTAACTAATATATGTGTAGGCAAACTTCTCTTTTTTAGTATTTTAGTAAAAGGTGCTATTAAAATAGTAGGACTATATTTATTACTTAAATCATTTGAAAGAATCACCACCGGTCTTCTTCCGTATTGTTCACTTCCAACAGTAGGATTTAAGTCTGCAATAAATACATTTCCTCTTTTTATTCTATCTTCTTCCATCATCAATTTTCGCAGTACATATAATATGTGGTGGCAACTCAAATAAGTTTTTTAATGTTCTATCTTGTTTTAAAATATCAGTCCATACTTTAACTACATCTTCTATTGCTTTATTAGCACTTGTAGCAGAATGTAGCATAGTAGTTTCATACTTAATTTTTATAGTAATTTTATAATTTTTTCTTTTCATATTCTCCTCCTTATATATGTAAAAAAAGCCAAAGCAACTAAACACTTTGACTTTTATATTTTTCAATTATCTTCTTTATTTTTATTTACCGATATTTTTCCTCGAACCCCTCGGCTTGGAAATCATCAAACGATTATTAGCGAAATAATCTCACAGGAATTCCACCTCCCCGAGGATCTCTCCGGGCTGCCCCCATTGATTGAGTCTGTGGCTAGGCAGGAGTATCTTTAATACTATTAGTTTTCATCGCAGATTAGGTGCTACCTAATTTTTTAGCCAAGTATTTAATCGACAAGCGTACTTGCTAATGTGCTATTACTAATAGGAACGTATTTGATGAAATGTATATCAAATTTTCAAAGAACGCTCCTGCTCCTCTAAAAACAAAAGGAACAGGTCAAGAAGGATTAACTCCCTCTCACCTGTTTCCTCACTCAAACGCAAAAAGTTGCATTTAATTTTTAATTTTTTTTGAAATTTTTTCTAAACCATTGTTTATTGCTCTCATAATTGATGTTTTATTTACTCCCTCATCTCTTGCAATTTCTTCATAAGTCTTATTTTCAAAGAAATACTTTTTAATTCTTTCTCTTTGTATTGCAGGTAGATTATTTATTTCTCTTTTAATTTCATCAATTAGAGTTTTATTAATTACTTCATCTTCTAAACTTGTAGGCTTGTCCTTTGCTCTTGCATTAATATTGTTTTCAAATATTTCTGAATGTTCAATATGCCTATCATATTCATTAAGTTCTTTAATATCTTGTAATTCAAATTTATCAAATGTTTTATATATTTCCTCACTAACTTCTATTTGTTGTAAATTTCCTCTAACATCTTTAAAACTTACCATATAAGTATTTTTTTCTTCAATATAAATCAATGTATAAGGATTATCCTTATATCTTCTTCTTTTTGGGCGTTCTGCCATCTTTCTTTCCTCCTATCAATTCAATTTTTTAAAATTAAATTGATAAAAGGTGGGCTTCTACACTTACATAATTTTCCAGTAATTAGGTACAAAAAAAAGCCGATTGTGTCCCTTAACAAATTGGAATCACAATCGGCAAATTTAGAAACACAAAGGCACACAAACACCTTTGCATTCTTTTCTTTAAATAAAATATATACTTTTAATCTAAATCTATCAACTCTCATAAAAGGCATCCAACCTCCTATCAAGTCAATGCCTCTTATATCAAGAACTTTAAGCAATATTTCATTTACATTTGCTTACTTCTTATGTGAATATGCACTATACCACTTATAAAAATAGATATACTACATACTACTCTTTCTATTTTATTATCTTACATATTTTTTCACCTTTTTTTACACCTTTTCATATATCACATAGCCCCAGCATTGCTACTATGTTAACTATTCTATAACATATTTTTTGCGAAATTTGTCAAAATCTGTCTTAATTAGCAAATTTTGTTCACTAATATCAAAAAATATCAAAAAATAGTTAATTTCTGCCAAAAAAAGCATTGATTTTTACATTTCGTGCAAAAGCAAAAAAAATTACTATTTTAAATGATATAATAGTAATTTTAGATATTACAAAAAATACACAAATTATATTCTATTTCCCCTAGAAAAATAATATTACCACAAGTTAATGAAATAATATATATAGGTGATTTAAATTGGTAATAAAAAATTTTAAGGAAAGTAGAGAGTTATTAGATTTAAAGCAAAAAGATATTGCAGAATTTTTCAATATTCATTTTTCAACTGTATCTGGATGGGAAACAGGAAAAGACACTATTCCATTAGAAAGACTTATAGAATATGCTAACAAGTATGGTTATAGTTTGGATTATTTATTTGGTTTAACTAGAACTAATATAAATTATAAACCAATTATTCTTGATATTGAACTACTCTCTAAAAATTTAAGAATTTTAAGAAAACAAAATAAAATGACACAAGCAATGGTAGCAGAAAAAATAAATACTACCCAACCTGCTTATGCTCATTATGAATTAGGTACGAATCTTATAACAACAACATTTCTCTTTAATCTAACTAAAATATATCAACCATTTTCAATAGACGCTTTATTTGGTAGAGAAAAGCAATAATCGTTAATTTGATTATTGCTTTTTAGTTTTTATAAACTCTAAATCATTTATAAGTTCTGGAAAAATCTTTTTTATCTTTTCTTCACTTATTGGTTTTTCAATATATTCATCAAAGCCTTTATCTAAATAAATATTTCTTGCATTTTGATCTACTGTTAAAATTACAATAGGAACTTTAAAATCAGTATCTTCTTTAAGCGTATCTAATACTTGTTGACCACTTTCTCCTTTTGGATATACATTGTTAGTAATAATAATATCATATTCATTTCCTGTATTTACTCTATCAATAACATCACTAGCAGTTGGTACAACTTCTGTTTCAATTCCCATTCTTCTTAATATTGAATTTGTATATGGAGCCATACTATCAGTATAATCTCCAATTAATGCTCTAATAGGTCTATTAGTTTTATATTTAATTTTACCATCAAACTTTTCCTGTATTTTTTCATTCCATTTTATACTCTTTTCTTGACGCTCTTTGATTTCTAAATCTCTTTGTCTTTTTTCATACTCTGCATATTCTTTATCAATTTTTTCATTTCTTTGTTTTTTACTTTTAGATGATTGATAAATATAACAAACCGAAATAATAAGTATAACTACAAATACTAATGCTAATAATATATATGTATTTTCCATATTCTTGTCCTTTCTAAATTATTCTATTTCCCCAAGCGATTATTTAAAAAAATGCAGTACATCTGAAAAATTAAATGTACTGTTTTTATTTTCCAATGACATTAAACATTATAACATCGTACTTTTTGAAAGTCAACCGAAATCGGTGCATATTTTCCACCGAATTCTGCTAGAATTTTAGTAAATATTGGAGGTGAGTAAATGTTATTTAAAGAAGCCGTTAGTCAAAGAGTATTTGAATTATGTGATAGATATAACTATACGCCTAATAAACTAGCAGAATTATCTGCAATTCCACCATCTACTTTAAGAGCATTACTCGCAAACCAAGTAGAAAATCCTAGTGCAACAGTTATATTTAAAATCTGTAAAACATTAAAAATAGAACTTAAAGACTTTTATAATTCTAAACTATTTGATATGAATAAACTAGAATATTAAAGACTATTCGTCATTGAATAGCCTTTTTATTTTACTTTATTTAATTGTTTTGGTTTTATCATTTGATAATGAAACTCTGTTTCTCCATTAGGAACAAATCCTAATCTTTCATATAGTTTTCCAACAGGATTTTGTTTGAAGAATTGTATTCTTATATCTTGATTTTTGTGTTCTTCAAGTTTATTTTTTAAAATCATTGTTCCAAGTCCTTTGCCTTGAAATTCTGGTTTAATACAAATATTACCTACTTCATAACTTCCATCATCTAATTCTTCATCATTATAAAATCCAACATCTTGTTCATCTACTTTAATTATGTAAGCACTATTTTTATATGTTTCAATAAACTTTTTGAAATATTCTTTTTGTGCTTCTTCATCCCATTTACCCCAACATTCTTCTACATATTTTTTATAAGCATTTTTCTTTACTTCATAAACAAAATTATAGTATTCATCAGTATATGGAACTAATTGAATTGTATTGTGCATTATAATCACTCCCTCTCTAAATTCGTAATAAGGTCTGCTACCTAAAAATTCAATTTTATTATCATTTACATATATAGTATCTTCTTCTGGAATAGCATAAATAGGTTTTGTTTTAGATAGTTCTAATAAATATTTTTTACTTAATTCTGTTCTTTCTTCTTCTCTACTTGTATAATGGCATAATAGTGAATAACCATTCATTAAATCAAAACCAGAATTATCTGTTAATCCAACTTCATTTTCATCATCAGTATTGCAAGAATCTAAATCTTTACCAAATATAATTGCTCCTGCACTTCCTCCATAAACTATTCCATCTTCATTAATTAAATAATTCTTAATTTTTTCAAATGCACCACTACTTTTTAATTCACTTAATAATTTATAAGTATTTCCTCCACCTATATAAATACAAGCATAATCATTTAAGTTTTTATTCATTATTTCTTCTGCACTTGTTATCATTTCAATACCTGCTGAATTAACATCACTTAATTCATTAGTCATAAATTCTAAACAACCACTAAAAGTCGGATCAACCCAAGCAAGTGGTATATATAATATTTTTTTATTATGGTCTATTAAACTATTTAATAGTTTTCTGGCACTTTCTACTTGTTTGCCATCTCCTCCACCATTTAATATTAGTTTCATTATCTATCACTTTCCTTATTTATCTTGATTTTTTTAAAAGACTTTTTTTATATATTTCAATTAAATCTGGGTCATTTTGATTTACAGGAAGATTATCTAAATCAAAAAATCTCATATCTTTTGATTCACTATCCCACTTTAATTCTCCAGAATAGTTTTTAACGCAATATAATGCTGTGTTATTTATAACAACATCTCCATTAGGGTATTCATTTCTTCTACTATTACCAGAAACTATTGCAATTAATTCAAGATTATCTTCTGATACATCAAGATTAGTTTCTTCCTTTACTTCTCTTATAACTGTATCTTCAAATCTTTCTCCTAATTCTTGGCAACCTCCCGGTAATCCCCATCTATCATTATCTGCTCTTGATTGCAATAATATTTGCCCTTTATCATTAACTATAATCGCAGCAGCACCATCTTGTAATAAAACAAATTTATGTTTCAATACACCCATACATAATCTTGTAAATACAGGATAACCTATGATATTGCTCAATTCAATAATTTCATTAGGTGATAATTGATTTATAATCTCAATTAATTTTTCATAATCTATATTTCTTTTTTCTTGATTTGATAGTTTTATTATTTCTTCAGGACTTGATATTCCAAAAGTACCCTTAACCCTTTTCTTTTCAGAATTATAAGTTGTTT
>CANRAW010000004.1 GCA_947628715.1 uncultured Clostridia bacterium | reverse complement strand
AAAAGAATAGATCCCACAGATGCTTGTATAGATGCACATGTTGCATATATGAAATTAGGAAAAGAAGAAAGTATTGACTACAAAAAAGAAATGGAAAATTATCTAAAAATTATGAATTGGTAAAAATAGGTGGTGATTATTATAAAATTCAAAAATTTTTTTAAAATCAAAAATGAAGCTGAAACAAAGAATATTTCTGAGCAAAGAGAAGAAATAACGTTAAATCAATTAATAGACTTTCTAAATATAAGAGGCACAGACGAAAAAGAATTATCTGAAGCTACTTATTTTGCATGCTTAAGAGTATTAGGAGAATCAGTTGGAAAATTATCATTAAAATTAATGAAAAAAGATAAAGAGAAAGGTCCAAGAGAAGCAAGAGAAAATTATAAATACAGCATAATAAGATACAGACCTAATCCATATATGGATTCTACAACTTTCTGGAATACAGTCGAGCATATTAGAAGCCACTATGGAAATGCTTATGTGTGGAGAGATGGAATAGGGAAAAATATGAAATTATGGATATTACCCAATTCACAAGTTAAACCATATTATAACAAGAGCACAGCATTAAAGAATGTAGGAGATATATTTTACATTTATACTGCAGGCGATAAAAGATATATTTTATCGAGTGATGAAATTTTACATTTTAAATCTTCAGCTACTTTTGATGGACTAATTGGAATGAGTGTAAGGGATGTTTTAAGAACAACAATTATTGGAAACAATAAGGCACAAAAAATGTTAAATACAATGTATGATAATGGGTTTGTCTCAAAAGCAGTTTTACAATATGCTGGAAGCTTAAGCGATGATAATGTTCAGACGTTTGTAAAAAACATAGAAAATTATGCAAATGGAGAAGTTAAAACAACTAAAGGAATAATTCCTATACCTTTAGGTTCAAAACTAGAATCTTTAAATATTAAATTAGCAGACAATGAATTTGTTGAATTGAAACAATATAGTGCATTACAAATTGCTGCTGCATTTGGTATAAAGCCTAATCAAATTAATGATTATACAAAGTCAAGTTATGCTAGTTCTGAAGCGCAACAACTAGCTTTCTATGTTGATACATTACTATACATACTCAAACATTATGAAGATGAATTAAACTATAAAGTATTAACTGAAGATGAAATTAATGAAGGATACTATTTTAAGTTTAATATTGGGACACTATTAAGAGCTAGTCTAAAAGATCAAATGGAAAGTCTTTCTAAAGCAGTTGATCATTGTATATATACACCAAATGAGGCAAGAGAAATGATAGACAAGCCTGCCTTACCTGGTGGAGACAGACTAATTGGAAATGGAAGCATGATACCTGTTGAATTAATGGGACAGCAATATATTAATGAGAAGGGAGGCGAGTAAAATGAAGTTTTATGAGATAAAAAACATATTAGAAACAAGCGCAGATATATATATTTATGGTGAAATTTGTTTAGAAAAATATGTAGATTGGTGGACAGGAGAAGAAAGCAAGACAGATGTTGCATTAATGGACTTTAAGGAGGAATTAGACAATTTAGGAGACAATATTTCAAAATTAAATTTATATATAAATAGTCCAGGAGGAGATGTTTTTGTTGCATCTGCTATGATTTCTATGCTTGAAAGATTAAAGAATAAAGGTATAACAATAGATGCTTATGTTGATGGAATAGCAGCCTCAGCAGCATCTTTTCTTTTAATGGTAGCAGATACAGTAAATTTATACAAAAATAGTACTGTAATGATGCACAAACCTATGTGTATGGCATACGGAAATTCTATCGAATTACAAAAAACTATAGACATGCTAGAAAAAATTGAAGAAAGCACGATGATGCCTATGTATATGGCAAAAGCAAAGATTACAGAAAAAGAAGTTAAAGAATTAATAGCAAATGAATCTTGGTTAAGTGCTGAAGAAATGAATGAATATTTTGAAGTTAATCTTCTAACAACAACAAATCAAGTGGCAGCTTGTATCAATAGAAATTTATTCGATAGATATAAAAATGTTCCTAAAAATTTTCTCGAAAATATAGCAGAAAATGAATTAGAAGATAACAAAAATGAGCATAAAGCTGAAATACAAGATAATAACAAACAAGAATTTGTTAAAAACAAATTAAAATTAATTAATGTGGCTTTATTTATAAGAAAAAATAAAGAAAATTAAAAAAGAAAGGAAGAAAAAATTATGAACAAAAAAATGAAAGAAATTTATGCTAAAATCGAAAAATTAAGTGATTTAGCAAACGAATACTTGGAGAAAGGAGACATAGAAAATGCCGAAAAAACTGTAAATGAAATTGATGCACTAGAAAGGGAATATGTAGTTGCTGAAAAACTATATAAGCATGAAAAAGAACAAATTACAGATGCTGACATAGAGGATGCTTTAAATGAGAAAAGAGCAAATGGATTTGCAGTAATGGCAAAAATGGTGCATAAGAAGCAACTAACAGAAGTAGAAAATGCTATTGTGGTTGAAAGTCCTGAAGAAATAACAGAAGGTACAAACTATTTAATACCTGAAGATGTAAAAACAGCAATCAGAGAAAAAAGAAAATCATATAAATCTGCTAAGAAATTAGTCAACGTTATACCAGTAAGTACATTATCTGGAGCTACTAACTTTGAAAAAGGAGATGATGGATTATTAGATGACTTTACTGATGGAGAGGCTATAAATGAAGCAGATAATCCAAAATTTGAAAGAGCACCTTGGACAATTAAATGGAAAGGAAAACTAATATATATATCTAATATCGTTCTTGGAAATGAAAAAGCTTCTTTAATGGCATATTTAGATAAGTGGTTTATTAGGAAAGCTGTAAGAACAGAAAACAAAGATATTTTTGATACTCTAAAGAAAGGTAAAGAAGCAACACAAGTAAAGGGACTAAATGGTTTAAAAGAATATATAAATAAAAATATAGATCCAAGTTGCTTAATTGATGGTGTAATTGTAACAAATCAAACAGGTTTTGCTATAATGGATGCAGAAACTGATAAAAATGGTAGAGGAATGTTACAACCAAATCCAGAAGATCCAACTAAAAAGATGTTTCAAGGCTTACCTATTGAAGCATTTTCTGACAAGGAACTTCCTGTTATATCAGAGGGAAAAGCTCCAGTGTTTGTAGGTTCTTTAAAAGCTGGATGCGACTTTATGGATAGGGAAGATTTATTATTTGCTATATCAGAGCATTACGCGTTCAATAAAAATCAAACAACTTTAAGGGTAATGGAAGGTTATGACACAGTACAAGCAGATAAAGATGCTTATTCATACATATCATATGAAAAAGCAGAGGAACCTACACCCTAGTGCACCCGAAGAAGAAAATTCTATAACAGTAGAATTTCCGGAGGGTACAGAAGAAATACTTGGCAAAAGAGCTAACGAATTGCAAGAAAATATGCAAGCAGATGAAGATGGAAAGTTAAAAGGTAAGTTATTAAATGTTACCGAATATAAAGGATTTTCGAACAAAGCAGAAGAACAATCAGGTAATTATATTGCAATAAAAGTAAAGGAAGCAACAGAAGGAAAAACAGTAACTTGTAAATTATCAGAAGCAAAGAGTAAAGGAACTGTAATACTAGATAACGATGGGATAGTTGTTTACAAAATAACAGCAAAGACACAAACAATTACTATAGAAATTGAAGGAAACAA
Organism: uncultured Clostridia bacterium; assembly: GCA_947628715.1. Classification (GTDB taxonomy): domain Bacteria; phylum Bacillota; class Clostridia; order TANB77; family CAG-508; genus JAAWPK01. The sequence goes on along the minus strand of CANRAW010000004.1, from coordinate 59,928 downwards.
AAAAGTACTAGATTTAACAGAAATTGAGCTAGGAGAAGCTGTATAGTAGAAAGGAGACAAGGTATGCCAGAGAATAATACATCAACATTACCAGTATCTTTACAAGAAGTATGTGATTATATGGGATTTTTGAAGGAAGAAGTCGAACAAGATGAAGTTGTGAAAAGAAATATAGAAAGACTTATAAAGTTTTCTGATACATATTTAAAAGGTGCAGTTTCAAAAAAATATCCGAAAGATGATGAAAGGGCTAAGCAAATAGCCCTTTTAGTTATTTCTGACTTATATGATTATAGAGAAATGGATGCAAAAAATATATCTAATACGACAAAAAAAATACTATATGATATTGAGTGGCAGCTAAAATTGGAGTTGATGAAAGATGACAATGAACAAACTAGTCAAAATACAGAAATTGGATGAAAAGGTAGAAAAATGGGATGATTACTATACATGCTATGCGGAAATCAATAAATCAAGTGGTAGAGAATATTTTAATGCACGAACGACTATAACAGAAAATACTTTTAATTTCAAAGTTAGATATATAAATAAACTTAGTGATTGTATCTATAATACTAATCAATACAGAATTATTTATAAAGATAAAATATTTGATGTAATTAATGTTGACGATAAACAAGAAAGACATATATCATTGACATTTGTTGCAAATTGTAAAACATTATAAAGAGGTAGATATGAGTAAGAAAATAAGTATTGGAAATTTATCAGATGAAATACAAACAACGTTGAATAAGTATGCTGGTAACGTTACAAAAAAAATAAAAGTATTAGCAGAAGAAACTGTTGTAGAGTTGACTAAAAATACAAAAATGTCTTCTCCAGTAAAAACGGGAGATTATAAAAGACATATTAGTTACGAAAAAACTCGAGAAACATCTACAAGCACAGTATATACATGGTATGTTAAGGATCCAGAATATAGATTAACACATTTACTTGCTAACGGACATGCAAAGCGCAATGGAGGAAGAGTAGAAAGCAAATTCCCACTTGCAGAAAAGGTTGTAGAAGCTGAAAACAAATTTGTAAATGGCACAAAGGAGATTATAGAAAATGAATATTGAAGATTGGTTTAAAAAAGGAACAGGCTTTAAAATTAAGGAATTAAGATACTTAAAACCACCAGAAATACCATATTTCTTATATATAAATAAAAAAATCTATAGAGGAGCTGACCTTCTAAATAATATTATAGAAAACAATATTACTATTGAAAGATATAGTGAAACAAATAATGATAATGATTTACAAGACATAAAAAAAGTTGACGATTTATTAAAGAAAAACAATTATGAATATAATTCGCAAACAGACTGGCTAGATTCTGAAGGTATGTATGGCACATTTTGGATTTTAAATCCTATATTAGAAAAAATAAGGAAAGAAGAGGTAACTTAAAATGGGAAAAAGAACTAAAGAAACCATTACATTAGGTAGTGGAAAATTATTTATTTTAAAATTTACAGGAGAAATACCAGAAGACTCAGAAATTGAACAAGAAAGTAATATTGCTGGATACATACAAGGTGGTGCATCAATATCATATAGTCCAGAACATTATACTGCTGAGGATGATTTGGGATATGTGAAAAAAACTATTATAACAAAAGAAGAAGCAAAATTAACATCTGGTATAATGACATGGAATGCAGATACATTAAAACAATTATGTGCAACAGGAAGAGTATCTGAAGACAAACAAAAAGGACTTAGAACAATTAAAATTGGAGGACTTCACAATGACGATAACCAAGATTATATTGTACATTTTTTACATGAAGATAAAATTGATGGAAATGTTCGATTAACAATAATAGGAAAAAATACAGCGGGATTTACTTTAGCTTTTGCAAAAGATAAAGAAACTGTTGTTGATGCAGAATTTACAGCTAAACCATCAGACAATGAGGGTACTCTAATTATATACAAAGAAGAAATAGAAAAAGAACTATAAATAAATGTATAAGTTTTAGCTTAATATGTCAGAAATAAAAGGAGGAATAAAAAAATGTACGATATGACTAAATTTAAAAAAAGATATTTTAATATGAAATTAAAAAATGGTCAAATTATAGATATTGAACCACCCAAAATGAAAATATTAAAAAAGATTGCTAATCTAAGTGAGGTAAAAGATAACGATGAATTATCTGAAGGAGATATAACAAATTTAATAGAAGCGGTAGTATTAGCGTTCAATAAAAATAAACAAAATTATAAAATAACAGCTGATAAAGTAGAAGAAGAATACAATATTTTAGAAATTGTAAGTTTCTTAGATGCCTACTTTGAATGGGTAAATAGCATACAAAACGAAAAAAACTAAAATGTCCATATTATCCATCAGATGCTGACGATAATATGGACACAGGTTATGTTGTAGAAAGTATAGAGGAAAAATGTATTGCGGAATATTTAAAAATTTCCTTGCTGGAAGTAGAAGAATTAGACTTAATAGAGTATTTACATTATTTAAGGGAAGCTTTTATTTATAATTGTTCGCAAACAGAAGAAGGTAGAGAATATTTAAGGAATGCTAAAAGACTTGAACAAACATCTCCAGACAGAAAAAAATTAAGAGAAACATTTAACAAACAAGCTTAAATAAGCTTGTTTGTTTTTGCTTTAAAAGAAGGTGTAAAAATGGCAAGTAAAATACAAGGAATTACAGTAGAAATTGGAGGAGACACTACAAAATTAGGCAATGCTTTAAAAAATGTAAATGCACAATCTAAAAGTTTACAAACAGAGTTAAAGGGTGTAAATTCATTATTAAAAATGGATCCAAGCAATGTTACACTTTTAAAACAAAAGCAAGAATTATTAAATCAAAGTATCGATAGTTGTAAAGAAAAATTAGAAAAACTAAAATCTACACAGCAGCAAGTGCAAGAACAATTTGATAAAGGAGAAATTACTGAAGAACAGTACAGAGATTTCCAAAGAGAAATTGTAGCAACAGAAAGTAAACTAAAAAGTTTAGAAAATGAAGCAAAAAATTTTGGAAGTGTAGGGGCACAGCAAGTTGCCATAGTTGGCGAAAAAGTACAAGATTTAGGAAGTAAAGTCACATCTATAGGAAAAAACTTTAGCGTTGTTAGTGCGGGAATAGTAGCGGTTGGTGCTGCTAGCATAAGTGCATTTAATGAAGTAGATGAAGGAGCAGACATTGCAATAAAAGCCACAGGAGCCCTTGGCGAGCAGGCACGAGAAATTGAAGAAAGTTATACTAATGTAGCAAGTAGTATCGTTGGAGATTTTGCTGATATAGGTTCTGCATTAGGAGAAGTAAATACAAGATTTGGATTTACGGGTAAAGAATTAGAAAATTGCACTACACAATTTATTAAATTTGGAGAAGTAACGGGAGCCGATGTTACAGATGCAGTACAAAAAGTTTCTAGATATATGGGAGATGCAAGTATAGATTCTAGCGAATACAGTAAAGTGCTAGATAATTTAACAGTAGCTTGTCAAGCCTCTGGTATTTCTATGAGCTCATTAACTGATACATTAGTTAAATATGGTGCTCCTATGAGAGCATTAGGGTTTGAAACACAGGAATCTATTGCTATATTTTCACAGTGGGAAAAAGCAGGTGTTAATACAGAAATTGCATTTTCTGGCATGAAAACAGCAATCTCTAAGTGGAGTGCGGAAGGCAAAGATGCAAGAGAAGAATTTAAGAAAACACTTGAAGAAATAAAAAATTGTCCTAATATAGCGTCTGCTACAACAAAAGCTATAGAAGCCTTTGGGAAAAAAGCAGGACCAGACTTAGCTGATGCTATACAAGGCGGAAGGTTTGAATACGAAAATTTTTTAGCATTATTACAAAATTCAAAAGGACAATTAGATGGTACTTATGACGAAGTTATAGACGGTGCAGATAAAGCAAAATTAGCAATGCAAAACATGAAAGTTGCATTGAGTCAAATAGGAAATACAATAATGACTATGTTATCGCCGATACTCCAAACTATATCAGAAAAGATAAAAAATTTTGGAGAAAAGTGGAATAATTTAAGTCCATCTATACAAAAGGTTATAGTAATTGTTGGTGGCTTAGTAGCTGCTATAGGACCTGTTCTCATAAGTATAGGTAACCTTATGTCGGCAGTAGGTAATATTATAGAATACGGTCCAAAATTATTTAGTATGTTTGGTAAAATTAAAACCGCCTTAAGCGGTTTATTTTCTTTTATACTGGCAAATCCAATTGTATTAGTTATAACGGCTATAATAGCAGCAGTTGTATTATTATGGAACAAGTGTGAATGGTTTAGAAATTTAGTTACAGCAATGTTTGAAAACATAAAAAACGCATTAATAACTTTGTGGGAAAATGTAAAAGCAGTTTGGGATATAGTACAACCATATTTTATATCGCTATGGGATGGCATAAAAGCTAGTGTACAACCATTAATTGAAGCTATTGTAGGAGCTTTTACAGCAATATGGGAATATATAAAAACAATATGGGATATGGTACAACCATATTTTGCAACAGTTTGGGAAAATATTAAAATTATATTTTCTGTAGTTGCAAGTGTGTTGGGTGAATATTTCAAGACAGCATTTGTGGTAATTAAAGCTGTTTGGGATAATGTAACAGGATATTTTAAAGCTATTTTCGACACAATTAAGGGAATATTTAGTGCTGTTACAGCAGTTTTACATGGAGATTTTAGTGGTGCTTGGGAATCTATAAAAGGTGTAGTAAAAACATGGACATCATATTTTCAAAATGTATGGGATAATATAAAAGCAGTTTTTTCAAGCGTAGGTAGTTTTTTTGAGAATAGTTTTCAAATAGCATGGAATGGCATTAAAAGGATATTTAGTAATGTAGGTTCATTTTTTCAAAATATATGGAACACTATTAAAAATATGTTTAGTAATATAGGAACAACGATAGGCAATGGCATAGGAAATGCGTTTAAAACTGTAGTAAATTCTATAATTAAATTTGCTGAAAATACTATAAATAAATTTATTAGATCAATAAATAATGCTATTGGATTAATTAACAATATACCAGGTGTTAATATATCTAAAGTAAAAGAATTAAATATTCCAAAGCTTAAAGTTGGGATGGCAAATGTTCCGTATGATAATTATTTAGCTTTATTGCATAAAGGAGAAAGAGTTCTAACAGCTGAAGAGAATAGACAATATGGAGAAGATAATAATAGAAATATTGTCTACAATACTAATTTATCAATAGAAAACTTTAACAATAATAGAGAGCAAGATATTAACGGATTAGCAGAAGAATTGGGATATTATGGCAAACAATATCAATTAGCACGAGGTGAAAAGTAATGATTAGTTATTTTATATTTAACGATATTAATTCAATAGACAGAGGAATTATTATAAATAAAATGCCTCCAATATCAAAACCACAAAGAAGAATTGAAAAAATAACTATACCTGGCAAAAATGGCGTATTATATCAAGACGATAAAAGTTATGAACCTATAATTGCCCAAATAGCATGCACTATAATAGAGAAAAAATTTATTAATGTAATAAAGCAATGGCTAAATGGGGAAGGAAAATTTATACTTTCAACCATGCCTGATAGATATTATAATGCCAGGATAATTAACCAAATTGATTATACTGATATTGCAAGAAAAATATATGAATTTCCTTTACAAATAGAATTACAACCAATTTCTTATGGAGTAAAAGAGAAAGAATTAAACATAAAAAAAGAATCACAAATAATAATAACAGATAGCACATATTTAATCAAGCCATATATAAAAATAGAAGGTAAAGGAGATATTACATTAACGGTCAATAATAAATCTGTAATATTAAAGAATATTACAGATTATATTGAATTAGATTGTGAATTAGAAGAGGCTTACAAAGATATTGAAAATTGTAATAATAAAATCAATTGTATAGAATTTCCAACTCTTATGCCTGGAAAAAATGATATAAGTTTTTTAGGAAATGTAAGTAACATACAGATAAAATATAGGGAGGCTTATATATGATAAATGTATATTGTTCAACAGAAAATGATTTTAACAACAATGGGATAGGTAGTTTGAAAGATACAATTAAATGTGAAGTAACAGAAGAACTAAATGGTGAATATACAATTGATTTTGAATACCCTAAAAGTGGCAAATATGCACAATATATAGATAATGATATGATTATTAAAGTAAATGCTGGAACAGAAACAAAACAATTATTTAGAATTAAAAATTGCAATGAAAATTTACAGACGATAGTTGCTAAACCACAGCACATAACTTACGACTTAGTAGATAATGCTTTAGATGATGTTTTCCCTCAAAAACTTAATGGAATGGCAGCTTTAGATTGGATTTTATCACATACACAATATGAACATAAATTTAAAGGATTTTCAGATATTGAAGAGCAAGCTAGTGCACGATATATACGAAAAAATCCTATTCAAGCAATAATAGGAGATATTGAAAATAGTTTTGTTAATATATGGGGAGGAGAATTAGAAAGAGATAATTTTACTATAAAGATGTTACAAAATAGGGGAGAAAACAGAGGATATAAAATAAAATATAGAAAAAACGTTACAGGAATTCAATTTATGAAAGATGATTCAAATGTAATAACTAGGTTAAGACCAATGGGATACGACGGAATCATTTTACCAGAAAAATATATTGATAGTCCAATTATTAATAATTATCCACACCCTAAGATAGGTCAAATAGAATATTCAGATATTAAATTGAAACAAAATGAGGATGATGAGGAAGGTTATGAGACTATTGAACAATGCTATGAAGAATTAAGAAGGAGGGCAAATGAAGAATTCACAAAAAACAATATAGATAAGCCTAAAATTAATATTAAAGTAGATTTTGTTGACTTATCGAAAGCAACATTATATGAACAGTACAAATTCTTATCAAGAGTAAAATTGGGTGATACAGTAACAGTTATTTTAGAAAATTACCAGTTGGAGTTAAGAGTTATAAAAACAGTATATGATGCCTTAGCAGAAAGATATATAAAACTAGAATTAGGAGATTTTAAAGAAAATTATATTACAAATACGCAAAAAAATATACAGAACATAGTAAAACAAGAAAATAATAATGCAAGTAGGAGTGTATTGGAGACAGCTAAAAAAAATGCTACAGATTTAATAAAAAATGCTACTAATCGGATATATAGTAATACAACCACAAAACGAACCATCTGAAATATTAATTATGGATACACCGGATCCAAAAACAGCGCAAAAAGTATGGAGATGGAATCTAGGCGGACTAGGCTATAGCGATAAAGGAGTTGATGGTCCGTATGATGCGGCAATTACTATGGATGGAGCAATTGTTGCAGATTTTATCACAACTGGCAAGTTAAATGCAAACTTAATTAAAACAGGTATGTTACAATCAAACAATTATAAGCAAGGAGTATCGGGAACTAGGATTAATATGGATACTGGCGAAATTGATACTCCAAAATTTAAAGTTAGTGATGCAGGAGAAATAACAGCAACAGGCGGAATAATAGGTGGATTTACTTTAAGCCAAAATACGCTTTCTGCCAATTTAACGTTTAATAGAAAGTATACGTCCACAGATGTTGAAAGAATAAGAAAAATAATTATGGGAGAAATAAAACCAACAACTGCTGATTACGAAAAATATGACCTTACTAAATCTGGAATTATAAATTCAGGGGATTATATGGCAATTAAGAAAATGGCAGATGGAATAGAAACAGGAAATGGGAAACTAATTATAACGACCAATACATCAAATGATGCTATACGATTTTTAGATGCGGATGGAAAAGATGTGATTAATCTAGGAAGGTTTGGCGGTTTTATTCAAACTTTAACAGTAAATAATTTAGATGTTGATAGTTTAGATATAAGAAATTATATATCTGTTTCTCATAAAAACGATAGCCAAGGCATTTATATAGGAACCATGGATATTGATAATTCAGATACTACATATATAGCATTAGACGATAATAATGAACTTACTGCAATTAGCTTATGTGGATATAATGGAAGTATAGAGGCTAAAGCATTTAATAATATTTCACTAGAGGAACGAAAAAAGAATATAACTATATTTGATAAAAATGCGATAGACATTATAAAAAATAGCGATATATACGAGTATAATTATAAAACAGAAAAAGATACAGATAAAAAGCATGTTGGCTTTATCATAGGACCCAAATATAGAACGCCTAAGGAAGCAATCTCAGCAGATGGAGAGAGTATAGATATATATGCTCTTTGTTCAATTATGTCGAAGGCTATGAAAGACATTACAAATAGGCTAGAAAAGCTAGAAGGGATAAAATAATTATGGATGAACTGATAATAGAAGAAAGAAAAGTAAAAGAAGAAATTGCAAAAATTGTAAATAATTCAAGATTACCAGCATTTATATTGAAAAATATTTTTCATGAATTTGAAACAATAGCTAATACAATATCTCAGCAAGAATATGCACAAGCAGTTGCAAAAGTAAGTTCAAAGAATAAGGAGGCAACAAATAAAAATGAAAAGAACTGAAGAAATTATCATTGATGTTAAAGTTAAAAGCTATGATGTTATTAGATTGAAGCAGTTAGATTCTACAGAATTAATTTTTAAGATTTTGGATAATGGACAAGCAATAGATTTAACAAAAAAAACAGCAAGCATAATATTTGCAAAACCAAATAAAAGTATAGTTATTCAAGATTGTATAGTTGATACAGAGGATAATACTGTAAAAGTAGTCCTCATGACGGACTGTGTTAGAAAATATGGAGCTGCAAAAATAGAAGTAGAAATAAAAGAGGATACAGAGATTGTATCTTCTTTTTGTTTGGATGCTTTTATAGAGCCAAGTTCCAAGGAAAATGTTCGTTCAGATAACACAGATACATATATAGAAAGTCTTGAAAAATTGATTGCAAAGTTGCAAGAAAATGCAAACAACTTAATAAAGAATATCCAGGATAAAGCTGATACACAATATACAGATATTGAATCTAGATATACCCAATTACAAAATCAAGCAAATAAACTGATGGACAAACTAAGTAGTGATGTTCAAGATAAAATAAATGATATAGAGCAGAGATATTCAACATTAACAGAAGATATACAAAATTTATTAAATAATTATAATTCATTAATAGAAGAAATTAAAAACATTGATAATCATATTGGCGAAAAAGTTGATATGCACATGAAAGATTATTTACTGAGAAAAACAGATATAAAAACATCAGTAATTCCGTCAAAAACAACGATAAAAGACCAATATGAAGTAAGACTACCAGTTAAATATATTGTTGGTAATAATTCTCTTGAAATGCGTGCAGACACAGAAGTAATGAAATTAGCATCAGATACTGAAGATGGACATTATAAAGAAGTAGGAGAAGCGGGAGAGTTAAGTAATAAAATTAAAATGCACAGAACTGAGCAAGATGGAAATTGGGAATTAGAGGAAGATTTAACTCTTACATCTATAGCAAGAGGAATTCCAACAAAGCAAGTAAATGCAGAGGGAGAATACATAACACTAGATAATTGCAGTGGTCTAGAATTTGACAAATTTATAATGCAAGGAAATAGTGAGCAGGAAACAAGTGAACAAGGAAACAATTTGTTGGACATCTCTAAAGTACCAGATACTTCAAATATTGTAAAAATATCTGATGGAATTAAAATAACAGATTATGCCTGTTATTTTGCATTAACAAAGTTTCCAGTAAAATTTCAAGCAGGACACACTTATTATTGTAAGAGTACATTCAATATAGTTAATGAAGGAAATGCTACAGGAGTTGCAACAGGAAATATTACCATAAGAAAAGATGATGCACATATTTATACAATTAATAAAAATCCTTTTACAGTTCCAGATGATTTCAATGAAAATGAATATTCTATATTCTTTTATGGTGCAAATGGAGGAGAATGCACATTCACAGATATTATAATATCAGAAAAAGATGTCCCTTATGAACCATTTGTACCAGATAAACCAAGCCTAGAATACCTAAGTGATATAAGAAACTGTGGTAGTGAAAGCATTAATCAAATTGATTTAAGTAATATAATAGAATATAAGAATTGTACTGCTACAGCAGAAAATAAAATTTTGAAAGTAAAAAATACAAATACATCAAATCCTGCAATAATTATTAGTTGCAATTTGCCAGCGGGTAATTATTATGTATTTATAAAAAGAATTTTTTCAGATTTTAATATAACATTTTATGATAAAGATAATCATGCAATAGGAAATAACATATTTAGCAGTGGTCCTATTACTTTATCTAACGATGCAACAACTATGCGTATTAATTCAGGTTTGTCAGAAGGAGATTATGAATTACCATTTAGTTATTTATATGTAAACAAAGGTTCACAAGATTTGGGCTATGATGTATATAATAGCAATAAATGTTCTTTTGTAGTATCTAATAGAAATATTGCCAATACAGATGTATTATATAGTGAAATGTATAATCATAATGCTAGTGTGGTACGAAAAGAAATAATAGATAGCAAAAATTGCATAGTTTTTCACAATTCTTATTTTCGAGGAGAACCTGATGTATCAAACGTTTTTAGAAGTTATTTAGGCAGATTTAAAGAAAATACAAGATATAAATTAACTGCAACAGCAAGAATAAACGATACTTCTATAGTAAGTGCACATAGTCTGTCAATAATGCTTATATATAAAGATGGTACTTATGACCGTGCATATTTTTCAGCAAGCGGTACATCGTGGCAAACGAAATCTTTTATTACCCAACAAAATAAAACAGTAGAGTATATGGGATTTACTTATGGAGAGGGTGCTTGGTGGTGTTTAGACGAAGACAGCTTTATTATAGAAGAATATACAGAAGAAGATAAGCCATATATAAAAAATGAAGAGCAAACAATAGTATTTCCAACAAAAGAAGGACAAGTGCTACGCAAAGGAGATTATATTGCTTCAGATGAGGTACATCAATTGAGAGAAACAATAGAATTTGACGGAACAGAAGATTGGAACAATCAAAATGGTGGCTTTGATACTGAAAATAGAATATTTTTTGCTCTAAGAATTGACTCAATAAATGCAAACGTTTCAAAGAGGAAAGGATTATGTAATTATTTTATAAATGCAAATAATGTATCAGTACAAAGTACATCAGTAGATATTACAGCATTTAATTTTAATTCATCAGAAGTAGCATCAAATTGGATTTATTTTAAAATTGAAAAAGATAAATTGCCAACACCTGATATATTAGGATGGAAACAATGGCTGGCAGAAAGAAAAGCAGAAGGAAAACCATTAAAAGTAGAATATGATATAAAAGAAAAAATTGAACCATTTTCACAAGAACAACAAGAAGCATATAACGAGATAGTTAATGCGACTACATATAAAGGATTAACTAATATATTTTCTACTGATGATGTACGTCCATATTTTGAAGTAGAACATACAATACTTGCAAATGAAAGGAGCGAATAACAATGGAATTTCTAAAAAGAGAATTACAAAAGCAAAGAAATGAAACTGAAGAACTAAAGAAAAAAGCAACAGCAGTGCAGTTATCTGATTACATTACCTATGATTCAATAGTAACAAAAAATAATGCTACCACAGCGTATAAGTTAGGAAATCAGATAATATGTATTATAGATGTTGTTGGAACTTTTGATTTAACTAACGAACCAATTAAAATAGGAACTGTTAAACCAGATGTAGTGACGAAAATATATGGTACTGGTAGTGGAATGAAGTATAGTGATAGTTCATCACATATTGCTAATTTTACAGTTAGTTGGAATAAGGAATTAAGAGCAATAAGTAACACTGAACTTAATACACTGACAGGTTCAATTGTTTTAACATTATTATAATCAATATTAGGAGGATAAGATATGAACGAAAACCTTATAACCCTTGAGGCTGTACACACACACACACACACACACACACACAAGTAGATTAGAAGACAAAAGCATAGGAGGTGAAATCCTATGCAATTTTTAAAAGAAAAATTACAGTTAAATCGTACAAAAATCATAACAAACGAAAATGGAACAGCTATCCTATATTCAAATGGAATAATGATATGTACTAAAACTGTTCATTTTACAGAAATTAATTTAGAGACAAAAGAAGGAGTGTTATATACATCTGATTCGTTAAATTTAGGAAAATTTGCTCAGAGTTTTTTGACTAGACCTATTATATCAATAACAGCAGTTAATGATTGGGCAGCATTTATTTTTAGAACAAATAATGTAACTGAAGCAAATGCAGGAACAACAGTATTAGCAAAAGGAGACATTGTACATAATGGTATATTTAATATTGATATTGTTGCAATTGGAAAATGGAAGTAAAGGAGGAAAAAAGGAGAAACTTTTAAATCAAAAACATGGACTTTTGCAGTATAACAATAAAAAGGAGGAAAAAGTGGAAAAATTATTTAATTCAATAAGTGTTTATTTTGAAATAATAGGAGGACTATTTGTAAGTTCTTTAGAAGGAATGGAAAAATTATTTAATGCAATAAGCGTTTTGTTTGGAATAATAGGAGGACTATTTGTAAGTTTTTTAGGAGGCTGGGACGGACTAATAGCAACATTAGTTGGACTAGCATTAACAGACTATATAACAGGCGTTTTAAAAGCAATACATAACAGAGAACTTTCAAGTGAAATTGGAATAAAAGGGATAATAAGAAAAGTAGTGATATTTATTTTAGTAGGAATATCTGTATTGCTCGAAAGAAATTTAGGAATTCCGGCAATAAGGGAAATAGTCATAATGTTTTTTACGGCTAATGAAGGAATAAGTTTACTAGAAAATGTATCACAAATGGGAATTCCATTTCCAGAACAACTAAAGAATGTATTATTACAATTAAGAGATAAAAATAATAAGGAGGAAAGATAAAATGAATAGTAAAAATAAAAAGACAATATTAACTATAATAGTATGCTTACTTGCTTGTATAGCAGTTTGGTGTGGAATATATATAGGAGAAGAATCAAAACAGACTGTTGAAAAGCTACAGAATATAGTAGTAAACGAGATAGAAAATATAGAAGAACAAGAAAAAGTGAAAGAACAATCAATGGAAAATATATCAACGACTGAAATAGAAGATTTGTCTGAGCAGGAAGAAATTGAACTAGAAGAACAAGAAACTGAAGCGGAAAGTTTTGAATTACAGGGAAATATAGCATACGAGGGAGAAAAAGCAAAAAATTGGAACATAGAATTAGGAGATTATGTAGGACTTACATATTATTCTCAAGTTGATAGCAGATGGAAAAATCATACATATACAAGTATAAATGATTTCTCACAAACAATTGGTACAAGTGGATGTGGTCCAACTTCGGCTGCAATGGTTGTATCAAGTATCAAGGGAAATATTACGCCAGATATTATGGGAGATTTATTTGTTGAACATGGATATAGGAGTTCTAATAGTGGAACGTATTGGAGTGCATTTAGAGCTGTAGCTGATGAATTTGATATTGAATATAAAGAAATATCAACATTAGATACAGCAATAGAATTACTAAAAAATAACAATTATATAATTGCAAGTGTAGGCAATGGATTATTTACTTATGGTGGACATTTCATTGTTATAGTTGGAATAGACGAGGATATATTAAAAATATATGATCCATATTTGTATAACGGAAAATTTGAGACATCTACAAGAAAAAATAAAGTAACAGTAAGTGGTAATACTATATATTGCAGCGTTGAAAACTTTAAAAAGTATGCTAATTATAAAGGATTTTTTGCTTTTGCATATAATCCTGGAGAAATTGTAAAAGAAAATATAACAGACAATAAAGTTGAAACAAAGGAAAATATAACTAATACTGAAGGAAATACATATATACTTAATAATAATACAAAGTTATATGCAAATGCTGATATGAAGAAAAGCTATAATTATAAAAAAGGAACAAAAATAAAAATCATAGAAAATATTACAAGTAAAATTGATAAAGTTCAAGTAATAAAAACAGGGATAATAAGATATGCTTACAATAATAATTATATTATTAAAAAAACGACGCAACAGAAAGACGATACAGACAATTTAAAATTAAACAAGACATATTATTTGTCTACAAAAACAAAAATGTTTACGAGCCAAAATATGAATAATGGATATAATTATAAAAAAGGAACTAAAGTGCAAGTATTATCAACCATGAATTCATTGGCAAAAGTAAAAATTATAAAAACAGGATTAGTAAGGTATGTTAATATGAAATATTTGAAATAGGAGGATAAGATATGAATAAAAGTCTTGTAAGCCTTGAGGCTGTACACACACACACACACACACAATATGTTTTAGAAGATAAAAGCATAGGAGGTGAAACCCTATGCAATTTTTAAAAGAAAAATTACAAAAAGCTAATGCAACAATAAAAGAATTAACATATAAAGAAGACTGGAAAAATTTAACTGAAACTATATTATATAGGAAAGTCGGAACTGACATTGAAATAAATGCAACACAATTACCAATTAGAGAGTGGCCAGTAAGTAGTGAAACAAATATAGGAACATTACCTGTGGGGTATAGACCACCACATAATATATTCACAATGGCACATGTACAAACAGCTGATAGAGAAGTGTATACTCTAAGGGTTTTAATTTATACAGATGGTTTTGTTAAGATACAGAATCCACGCAACATTGCCATTAATTCTAACTATGGTAATTTTTTCTTAAAATATTCCATTTTATAGTAAATGTTATTTGTACATAAAATTAAATTAGATTCTGATGCTGAAACAGTGATTATTATATAATATAGTGGCATATATTTAGTTCTTATTTTAAATAGAAAAGTAAAAGGAAAAATATTAAAAAATAATAACTCCCATCCATATTAAACTTTTTTGTCGAATATGGATGGGAGTTTTAGATTGATTACTAATACTAGCTTTTCTGACGTTTAAAAATTTTAATGTAAATATTTTTTTAATGTAAATATTTTTCATATTTTAATGTAATTTTAATGTAATTTTACAAATTTTTTATAAAAAACAATAAAATTTTATAAAGTTTTATAATTTCTTTGATGCTATGAAATGCTTATTTTTCCATGTTTTTAATGTTTTATAGATTTTAATAAACTTTTATAAATTTTAATAAAATTAAAAAAAGTGGAGCGAGTAGCGGGAATCGAACCCGCGCTATCAGGTCGGAAGCATGACATTCTACCACTAAATTATACTCGCAAAATTATACATATATTATTGTATCATAAAATTTTCAAATAGTCTATAAAAAAATAAAATTATTATAAAAATCAAAAATTTGTTTGACAATTATATGTTTTTATGATATTATGATAAAAACATGAGAAAAGGAGTGATTCTGTTTTGGGTAGAAGAAAAAAAGATGCAGAGGAATTAAATAAAAGAGAAAAAAATATTTTAAAATTTATTGAAGAACAGATTGCAGAAAATGGATATCCACCTTCAGTAAGAGAAATTGGAAAGGCTGTAGACCTTAAATCAACAGCTACAGTTCACGGGTATCTAGCAGGATTAGAGAAAAAAGGATATATAAAAAAGGAAAGTCAAAAGGGTAGAACTTTAAGACTTTTAAAAGGCGGAGCAAATGGAAATCAAAATGAAAAAATAAAAGATTTCTATACTTCTAAAGAACTTGTTGAAGTTCCTGTAATTGGTAAAATTACAGCAGGTGCTCCAATTTTAGCAGTTGAAAATATTACAGATACATTTCCAATTCCAATCGATTTCGTTGGAAATTCTGAAAGCTTTATGCTTACAGTAAGAGGAGAAAGTATGATTGAGGCTGGTATTTTAGATGGAGATTACATATTAGTAAAAAAACAAAATACAGCTAATAACGGCGAAATTGTTGTTGCATTAATAGAAGATGAGGCAACTGTTAAAACCTTCTATAAAGAAAAAGACCATATAAGATTACAACCTGAAAACTCTACAATGGATCCTATAATTGTTCCAGACTGTAAAATACTTGGAAAAGTTGCAGGAGTATTTAGAAAAATGTAATTATAGATATGCTTTTTAGGGGGCTCAATTTATTTTAAAATGGATAAAATATTAGACAAAATAAATGGTACAGAAGATTTAAAAAAGTTAAATATACAAGAAAAAAAGGAACTTGCTGAAGATATAAGAGAGTTAATAATAAAAACGGTATCTAATAATGGAGGACATTTAGCATCAAATTTGGGAGTTGTAGAGCTTACTATTGCAATTCACAGTGTTTTTGATGCCCCTAAAGATAAGATAATTTGGGATGTGGGGCATCAAAGCTATGTCCATAAGATATTGACAGGAAGAAAAGATAAAATGCCTACTCTAAGAAAACTAGGAGGGATTGCTGGATTTCCAAAACAAAGCGAATCTGAATATGATAGCTTTGATACGGGGCATAGTAGTACCTCTATTTCTGTTGCTTTAGGCATGGCTGTTGCAAGAGATATAAATAAAGAGAATAACCATATAATTGCAGTAATAGGAGACGGTGCATTAACAGGAGGCATGGCACTTGAGGCATTAAACCACGCAGGTGCTATGAAAACTAACTTAATCGTTATTTTAAATGATAATGAAATGAGCATTTCTAAAAATGTTGGCGGAATTTCTATGTTTCTTAGCAAAGTAAGAACGAGAAAATTTTATACTGAATCTAATAGGTATGTAAAAAAAGTTGTCAGCATGTTACCTAGAGGCGGAAATTTTATTATACGTTTTATTAGAAAAATTAAATACAGTATAAAACAATTATTAATTCCTAATATGTTATTTGAGGATATAGGATTTAGATATTTAGGTCCAATAGATGGACATGATATAGAAAAGCTAGAAAGCATTTTAAAAGTAAGTAAAGAGCTAGACGGACCTATTTTAATTCATGTTGTTACGAAAAAGGGAAAAGGATATAAACCAGCAGAAGAAAACCCTGATAAGTTTCATAGTGCATCTAAATTTGATATTGAAACAGGAGAAAGTTTAGTTGAAAAACCAAAAGATTATTCTGCAGTATTTGGTGAAAAACTTGTCAAAATCGCAAAAGAAAATAAAAAAGTTGTTGCAATAACAGCAGCAATGAAAGATGGAACAGGCTTAGACGAGTTTGCTAAAGAATTTCCAGATAGATGCTTTGATGTTGGTATTGCTGAACAGCATGCTTTAGGTTTTGCTGCAGGACTTGCAAAAAATAACATGATACCGGTTGTACCAATATATTCGTCATTTTATCAAAGATGTTATGACCAAGTAATACATGATATATGTTTGCAAAATCTTGGTGTTGTAATGTGTGTTGATAGGGCAGGACTTGTTGGAAATGACGGCGAAACACATCAAGGAATATTTGATTTATCTTTCTTTTCATTAGTTCCAAATATTACTATAATGGCTCCTAAAGATTTCGAAGAGTTTGAAAATATGCTTGAATATGCTGTCAACCTTGAAAAACCAGTTGTTATAAGGTATCCAAGAGGAGGAGAAGGCAAAAATAAATTTCAAACACATGAGAAAATTAGAAAGGGAAAGGCAGAGTTATTACAAGAGGGAAATGATTTAACGATTGTTTCTATTGGAAAAATGGTTGATAGAGCAGTAACAATTTCGAGTATTTTAGGAGAAAACGGAATTAATGCAGAGGTAATTAATGCAAGATTTTTAAAGCCAATTGACGAAAACATGATTATGAATTCAATTAAAAAGACTAGAAAAGTTGTAACAATAGAAGACAACATTATTAAAGGCGGGCTTCGGAAGTGCTATTGAGGAGATTATTTCTAAAGAAAATATGGAAGATATTGTTATAAAAAAATACGGATATCCTGATGAGTTTATAAAACATGGTAGTGTTCCTGAACTTGAGAAAAAATATGGTTTAGATGCAGAAACAATTGCAAAAGAAATAATGGAAAAATTTTCTTATATAAAAAAATAAAGCCAAGAGAAAATAAAATGTAAGAATATATTTATAGCCAAGAGATAAATAAAACTTAAAAATATATTTAAAGCCAAGAGAAAAATAAAAATTTAAGTGAAGAACGCTGGACTGTTTGCGAGTTAGAAATTATTAAACTTCCTTATGGAAAGAGTTCACGCTTGCCGTGGAAGGGTGCCATAAGGAAGTTTTAGAATTTCTACGAAGAAAACCAAGGACAAAGTTTCGGAACGCAAATTTTTATTTCTCTCTTGGCTATATCTTATTGTATAGGAAAAATCACCATCTTCGATTTCGTTAATGTCCAATTTTCTTATTTATTTCTCTCTTGGCCTTTTCATTATAATTTTATTTTTTTCTTTATTCTTAATTTTTCTTACTTATATTTGCATATCTTTTCAATTTCTCATAAGCTAGATAATTTATAGAACCTGCAGGGAAGTTACCAGATTTATCCTTCTTACCTGCTGGAACTCCTGTTAAAACTTCGATACCTTCTTCTATAGTTGAAACAGCAAATATATGGAACATACCATTTTTAACAGCTTGAACAACTTCGTCATTAAGGTTCAAATTTTTAACATTTTGTATAGGAATTAATACTCCATGTGAACCATCTAAACCTCTCATTTTGCAAACATTAAAGAAGCCTTCAATTTTTTCATTTACTCCGCCAATTGGTTGAATTTCTCCTTTTTGATTTACTGAGCCAGTAACAGCAATTGCTTGATTTATTGGAACATCTGAAAGGCTAGAAAGTAGGGCATATAGCTCTGTACTTGAAGCACTATCTCCATCAACTCCATTATATAATTGCTCAAAGCATATACTTGCTGAAAGTGATAAAGGAATATCTTGCGCAAATAATTCACCAATATATCCGCTAAGTATTAATACACCTTTTGAGTGAGAAGAGCCTGAAAGTTCAACTTCTCTTTCAATATTTATTATGCCAGATTTTCCAGTAAATGTATTTACAGTTATTTTAGAAGGTTTACCAAAAGAATAATCACCAATACTCATAATTGTTAAACCATTTATTTGTCCAACTTGAGAACCACTTGTACTAATTAAAAGTGTATTATCCTGAATCATTTCAGAATATCTATCGTCATATTTTTTTACTCTTTGTATTTTTTCATCAATAGCTTTATTTACAAAATCCTCTGTTACAACCTTTGATTTAGCCATTACTGCCCAAGTTCCAGCCTCTGCAATGACCTGAGATAAATCATTAAATTTAGTTGAAAGTTTAGTTTTATCATTTGCAAGGCGAGAAGCATATTCTATCATTCTTGCAACAGCATTTTTATCTAAGTGAGGTAGATTTTCTTTTTCACAGAATGAATGGAAAAATCTTGCAAGTTTTAGTATATTTTCTTCTGTTCTTGGAGCATCATCAGCAAACTCAACTTTAATTTTAAATAATTTTCTAAAATCAGGGTCCATATTTAATAAAGTATGGTATATATTTCCATTTCCAATCAATATTACTTTTAAATCAAGAGGAATAGGCTCAGGTTTTAGAGAAACCATAACCATTGCAGCTCTTTGCTCTAATGAATTATCAATACTAATTTCTTTTATACGAAGAACTCTTTTTAGGTTTTCATAACAAGCAGGATTTGTTAGTAAATCTTCTGCTTGGAAAATAATATATCCTCCATTAGCTTTTTGCATAAGTCCCGGCTTAAGCATAGTGTAATCTGTTTTAAAACTTCCCATGTAATTTTCATATTCTAATTTGCCAAAAATGTTTTGGAAAGAATAGTTAGAATCCATTATTACAGGTGCACCTTCTAATTTACTATTATCAACAAATAAATTTACTCTATAATTTAGCCAAGGTTTACGAGCCTCACGAACAGGAGGAGTAGGAGGTTGTGGCATAGGAGGTACATCTGGATTTTGAGCAGAATCTAAGAAAAGTGGAACATTTTTCATAATATCTTTTTTTACATTATCTAAGAATTGTGATATTTTTTTGTTCCTTTTATATTTTGACTTGATATAGTTTATATGAACATTAACAGTAAGTAATGAAATATTTGCTTGCCACTCTTGAATCCTTTTTTCAGATTGCTTTTCCATTTGCTTAATTTCAGAGATAGTGTTCATAATTTGCTCTTGAACTATGCTAGATTTTTCCTCAAATTGTTGCTTTATGGCATCGTCTAGTTTATTAAATTCTTCTTCTTCGAGAGTCTTACCTTCATATATTGGCATCATGTATATACCATTTTGAGCAGTCTTTACCTCAAAACCATGCTTCATAGATTCTTGATTTAATTTTTCTAGTAAAACACTTCTTTTTTGCTCATATTCCTGCCTAATAAGGGCTTTTTCTTTTTCAAAGTCCTCATTATTAAATGTTTTATTAATATCAGCTCTAATATCTTTTATAAAGCTTTCCATTGTTTCTTGAAATTCGATTCCCTGACCAGCAGGTAAAGATAGAGCAATAGGCTCATTTGGATTGTCAAAATTATACAAATAGCACCAATCATTAGGTACCTTTTTCTTTTTAGAAATTTTGTCTAAATAATTTTTAGTGTACATTGTTTTTCCAACTCCGCTTGGACCTTCAACATATAGGTTGTAGCCATTAACGTCTACATTTAAGCCAAATTCAAGGGCAACTATACCACGCTCTTGACCGATTCCTTTATCAGTTGGCTCAAGTTCAGAAGTTGTTTCAAAGTTAAATTTTGAAGTTGAACAATAATCTTTTAAATCTCTGTAATTTAATTCATGTTTTTTTTGCATCTTAAGTTCCTTTCTAAGCAATTAAATTGCTTTTAATCGTATGTATTAAAATTTTTTGTCATAATATACGCGTCATATTGATTTTCATAATATTTTTTGCGATGTCCTGTAACGGTAAAACCATATTTTTGATATAAGTGTATTGCGACAGTATTTTTTTCATTTACTTCTAAAGTAATTAAAGTAGAGTTTTCTTCAGCTTTTTTAATTAATGCTTCTAATAAAGTTGAACCAACCTTCATATTTCTTTTATCGGTTTTTACAACAATATTTGCAATGTGTGCTTCGTCTAAAACAAAGTTAAGTCCAGCAAAACCAATGATTTCATTTTCACATTTTGCAACGATATAGAAGGAAAGTGGATTTTCTAATTCTTTCCTTAATATGCCAATAGTCCAAAAATTATCAAAATCATTAAGGTTAATTTTTTCAATGTCTAATGCTGACATTTTTTCAATTGTAATATTCATAAATTAGTATTCCTTTCTTCAGCATTAGATTTCTTTAAATACATAGCATTTAATGTATCTGAAGTTAAAATTTCTCCTAAGTTAAATTTATCAAAAGCTACTATTCCAACGTATTTTGACGATGCACTTAAATCTTCTGCAAAAAATATTTCATTTTTCAGATATGATTTTATCATATCTTTATAAAGTATGCCACAATTTCCAACAAAAAATATCTTTTTTTTCAAATTGTTTAATCTTAACAATAAATTTTCTATATTGTCAAAAGCAAAATCGCACAATTTTGTAATTTTATTGGCATTTTTTTCAAAAATACCATAATATAGATTTGAGTGTTTTGCATCAATCATTGAGCAAATATATCCATCATCTTCTACTGTATAAGCAAGAGCTTCTAATGCTGAAACGGCTACACATGGCTTGGCTGTAATATCACAAAAGGCTTTTATAGTAGATAAACCTATTCTTATTCCAGTAAAAGAGCCGTGGACCATTATCTAATGCAAATAGGCCGAATATCAGCTAAAGTAATATTATTTTGATTTAAAAGCGTATCAATTAGTGGCATTAATGCTTCTGAGTGAGTTTTTACAGATGTTTCTTTTATTTCTTGAATTAATTGGTTATTTTCTAAAAGTGAAACAGAAGCATTGTCTGATGATGTTTCAATTGCAAGAATTTTCATTGCTTATCCTTCCTTCCTAAGGCATAATATTATTCTATAGTTAAAATTCTAAAATTTTCATTTAAAGAATCTCTCTCAAAATTAATGAAAATGGTATTTTTTGGTAAGGCTTTTTTTATAATTTCGCCCCACTCAATAATGCAAATTCCTTTGCCAAAATATTCGTCTCCACCTATTTCATAAAAATCGTCTTCATTTTTTAATCTATATACATCAAAATGAAAAATTGAGACATTTTCATTTTTATATTCATTTACTATGGTAAAAGTTGGGCTTGATATTTCATCTCCAAGACCAAAATACTCTAGAATTCCTTGCGTAAATTTAGTTTTCCCACTTCCTAAATCTCCGAGTTAAAACGACAATTGAGTTATTGCCTAAATTTTTAGCAAAATTTTTAGCAAAAGCGATTGTTTCATTTTCAGATTTTGATATATATTTTTGCATGGCTGTTAATCAGTCCTTTCTAAACAGTTAATAGTATATCATAAAATGCGTAAAATGTAAAAATATTTTATAAAATGTTGTAAATTGAAAAAAGTTATAATATAATGGCATTAATTTATATAGAAAACAGATTTCTGCTTTAGGAAGGAATAAAAAAATGACTAAAGAAAAAGTAAAAATCACTATAATAGATATAGTATTTAGCATGCTATTTTGCTTAATATTATATGTTCTTACATTTTCAATAAGATATGGAGACTCATTAAAAGCAATTATTTCTTTAACTGATGTAATTAGAACAGGTGGAATATTTTTTCTTATTTATCCATATCTAATAACACTTTCATGTTTTATGATAATAAGAAGTTTAATGAAAGATAGCTTAAAAACTAATATAGTTTTAACAGCTATTATGTTAATTATAACATTAATATCTTATTACAAATATGCAATACTGGAACAGCCATTTATACCAACAGATATATTACTTATAGGAAATATAGGAGAAATAGCAAAATTTGGAATCTCACTTCCAACATTATCAATAATATTAGTTATAGTATTTTTAATCCTACTTTTAGTATTTTATTATAAAGCAATGAAACCATATTGTGTAGAAAATACAAAAGTATCCATCAAAAATAATATTTATAGGATTCCACTTTTTTTATTTGGAGCTTTTATTTTGTGGTATATGTGTATAGCACCAAACCGATTTGAAAAATTAAATATAGAAAATAATTTAGGAAATTGTTATGCTTGGTTTGGAGGGAATACAACATTTCTCTTGCACCTTGGAGACTTTTATACACCTGCACCAAATGGATATAGTAAAGAAAACATAGATAAGATAAAAGAAAAAAATAATACACAAGAAATTAATAATGAAAATAAAAAAGCTAATGTTATAATAATAATGAACGAATCATTTGCAGACCCAAATAAATTTAAAGATGTACAATATTCTGTTGACCCATTAGAAAATATAAAAAGAATTGCAGAAACAGATGCAAATAGCAAAATAGGATATTTAATCACACCAGTAATTGGAGGAGGAACATCTTTGCCAGAATTTGAAGTTTTATCTGGTATGAGTTCATATTTCTTACAAAAGCAAATTTTCCCATTTACGAGTTATATAAAAAGTGATATGAATTCTATTGTAAGAAGCTATGCAAATGAAGGATATAAGACGTTTGGAATTCATCCATATAAAGAAAATTTTTATAATAGAAAAAATGTATATAAA
Source organism: uncultured Clostridia bacterium (assembly GCA_947628715.1). Taxonomy (GTDB): domain Bacteria; phylum Bacillota; class Clostridia; order TANB77; family CAG-508; genus JAAWPK01. The sequence continues at coordinate 36,270 of CANRAW010000004.1, read as the reverse complement.
TATTTAGGATTTCAAAAAACAATATTTGAAAATGATATACAAAATCCTGAAATCAGGGGAGAATATATATCAGATAATGAAGTTGCAAATCAAATAATAAAGATATTTGAAGAAAATGAAGAAAACAAATTTATATTTAGTGTTACAATGCAAAATCACATGCCTTATGAAGACAAAAAATATAATGAAGACGAAGGCATGGAAATAATTGCAAATAATCTAACCGAAGAAGAACAAAAAGAGGTAAAAAACTATGCTATAGGTGTTCATGATGGGGATAAAATGTTTGCAAAGCTAGTAGAATATCTAGAAAATATAGAAGAGCCAACTATTTTAATGATGTTTGGAGACCATATACCAGCTTTTTATGCAGGTTCATATAAATTACATGAAGATAAAATTACATATCTTGATCATTTTACAACACCATATATAATATGGGCAAATTATGATATAAAATTTGAAGAAAATATTAGTGAACTTATGAGTCCAAGCAGTTTATCTCTAAGTATTATGAATCTTGCAAATGTCAAAATACCTTGGTATTTACAAGAATTTGCTAGCATGTATAAAGAATATCCTGCAATTAGTAACTATTTTGCAATTAGAAATGACTATGTAATGATATTGCCAGAAGATGTAGAAAAAAATAAAACAATTGAAAATTGTGAAATTTTACAATATGATTTATTAATAAAGAAAAAATATATAGAGATAGAAAAATGAAAAGAAATATTAAGATATAGCATTACAAGAAAGGAATGAATTAAAGGTTGAAAAAGTTAAAAAGCAACATTGTAATTATTACAATATTTTTAATTATTAGCATATTAATTTTAATGCAAAGTCCATTAAATCCAATACATGGAAATATTGCAAAGTCAGATAGTACAGTTTTCATATATTGTGGAAATGCTATAAGAGATGGAAAAATAATTTATAAAGATGTTTTTGACCATAAAGGACCAATTCTATATTTAATTGAGGTTATAGGATTAAGCATAACAAATGGAAATACTGTTGGAATATGGTTAATTGAAGTATTATTTATGCTTTCTAATTTATGCTTGTTATATAAGATAAGTAAGCTATTTTCAAATAATAAAATAATAAATGTATTAGCTAGTATTATTTCATTAATTCCAATACTTGAATTTTTAAATAAGGGAAATTTTACAGAAGAATATGCACTACCATTTATAATTTACGCATTATATGTTTTTATTAAATATTTAAAAAACAATTATGTTAGATATATAGAAATATTCCTTAATGCTGTATGTATGGGAATTGTTTTAATGCTAAGACCTAATATGATTGCTGTTTGGATTGTTTTTATTCCTGTTATGATTTTTTTGTACATACGTGATAAAAAATTTAAAGAATTAGGAAAAACTGTATTAATATATTTAGGTGGAATTTTAACTGTACTTTTGCCAATCATTTTGTATTTTGTAGTAAATAATGCAATTTCTGATTTTCTATATTGCTTTATTGAATTTAACTTTAAATATACAAAATTCCAAGGACAAGATGAAGGCGTTGTAAAAACCTTAATTTCATTTTTTAATCATACAAAATTCAATGTTTTATGTGTTATTATCTTAATTGCTAATGTGGTAAGACTTGGAAGAAAAAAACAAAAATATTTTGAACAAATTATATATATTGTATATTTTATTGTTACACTTATATTAATAAGTGTTTCGGGTCAGAAATATTTACATTATGCTATGATACTTATTCCATTTTATATCGTACCTATTACACAAATCATGGAATTTTTATTAAATATAGAAAATAAAAAAATAAAAATATTCAGTTATGTAATTTATGGATTATTGATAGTTCTTATAAGCATAAAAAGTATAAATCATCAGGTTAATGAAATCAAAAAGCTATATACGAAGGAAGAAAAAGTAGAGGAAATAGTTTCATGGATTAAGGAAAATACAGAAAAAGATGACAATGTTTTAATTTTAATGAATGATTGCATGATATATAATTATTCAGAAAGAAAGTATGATGGAAAATATATTTATCAAACACCTATATTTGCTGTAGATAGAAAATTAGTAGAAGAGTTAATGATAGAGATAGAAGAAAATAAACCTAAAATAATTGTATTTCCGGATATATATAGTACATTTGAAAGTATGAAAAATTATGATAAGTTCTTAGAAAAAAGTAAAGAAAAATTACCAGAGGCATTTGAGTATGAAGAAACGAGAAAAATGATGGAAGACTCAGCAAATCTATTTATAGACAGGGTAAAAAACTTAGGGGATATGTGTAAAAAAATTGCAGAGTTAGAGGAAAAAGGATTTTATACTAAAGTTATAAATGAAAAATACACAATATGGACTTTAAATGAATAGAAAAAGTTTATAGAAATAAAAAAGGAGAATAATACAAATGAGAGAAGTTATTAAAATATGCTTAAAGTATCTTATAATTTATATAATTCTTATAAGTAGCTTTTTACTTTTATTAACAGTAACATCATTAATTCCGACTGATATAATAGAAGAAAATGTAAAAGAAACATCAGAACTATTGGTTAGTCAAAAAAATAAGTTCTATGTTCCATTAAGAAAATGGAATATGATGTATGATAACTATACAGATGCTTTAATGATAAATACGGCATATTCTATAGATAATACAAAGCCGTTTTATTCTGCTATGGTAGCAAGAAAAAATTATATTCCAGATGTTACAAAAAAAGTTTATGAAGATACAACAGGAAAATTAAAATATTCGTCAAAATATACTGAGCTTGACCAAGTTCGGAGAATTAAGAGATACAGTAAATAAAGATGTAGAAGAATCTTTCGAATATGCAAGATATTGGCATGGATATTTGGTATTTCTTAGACCAGCATTAGTAATTTTTAATATAGGTCAAATTAGAACAATACTTATCGTAACGTTTATAATGCTTCTAATTATATTTATGGCAGTATTAATAAAAAATATTGGAGTATTATATGGAATTTTAATTGCTTTACGGAATATTAGGAGTTGATTATTTATATGAGGGAATTTCTTTACAAGGAAGCCCAGTATTTCTAGTAAGTATGATATCTAGTATTGTAATTGCTTTAAGAAAAGGAAACATAAAAAACATATATCCTGTATTTTTTATAATTGGTGCTATTACATGTTTTATTGATTTCTTAACATCACCAATTTTAACAATGGGTTTACCTTTAACAACATATTTCTTATGTATGCAAAAGGAAAGGCATATTACATTTAAAGAAACAATAAAAATTATAGCTCTTGCTTCCATTAATTGGATTATGGGGTATGCTTTAATATGGTTTTCAAAATGGGCTATAGTAGATATTTTCTTAGGAAAAAATCTTATAGCAACATCAATTGGACAATTATTTTTTAGGTCAAATATAGCAACATACACATATTATGAGGTTTTAGATAGAAATATAATAATAATAAAAGAAAATATTATTGCAATGATATTTTTGTCTCTTATAATAACATTTATAAGACTTTACCTAAATAGAAAAAACCTAAAATCATGGGTTAAAGTAATTGAAAAAGCCTTACCTTATGTTATAATATTACTAATGCCTTTTGCTTGGTATTTTGCTGTAAGAGGACACTCGTATGAACACGCATTTTTTACTTATAGGGATTTACTTATTTTATTAACTTGTATACCTATAGTATTACTAAAATTATCAGAAAAAGATAATTAAGAAAGGATTTTTTATATGTCAAAGTTAGTTTTAATTGATGGTAATAGTATTCTAAATAGGGCTTTTTACGGAATAATGGGCAGTAATATGCTCAAAACAGAAGATGGAACATATACAAATGCAGTATATGGATTTTTAGCAGTAATGTTTAAAATAATAGAAAACATTAATCCAGAATACATTGCAGTTGCCTTCGATTTAAAAGCACCAACCTTTAGGCATGAAATGTATAAAGAATATAAAGGAACTAGAAAAGGCATGCCAGAAGAACTTGCAATGCAACTTCCATTAATAAAAGAAGTATTAACTGCAATGAATATTAAAATCATAGAAAAAGAAGGGTATGAAGCGGATGATATATTAGGAACACTTGCAAAAACAGCACGGAAGAAAAGGGTATGATGTAACAATACTTTCAGGAGACAGAGACACTTTCCAACTTGCCTCAGATAAAATAACAATACGAATTCCAAGAACAAAGATGGGAAAAACAGAAGAAGATGACTACAATGCTGAAAAAATAAAAGAAGAGTATGGGTTAGAACCAAAGGCACTAATAGAAGTAAAAGGATTAATGGGAGACAAATCAGACAATATCCCAGGAATAGAAGGCGTTGGAGAAAAAACTGCTTTAAACATTATAAAAAAATATAAAACAATAGACAAGCTATATAGCGAAATAGAATCAGGACGGAGCAGAAGAAATAAAAGGAAAATTAAGAGAAAAAATAATTAATGGAAAAGAATCAGCTTATCTTTCAAGAACTCTTGGAACAATAAACATAAAAAGCCCACTTGATGTAAAAATAGAAGAATTAGAAAGAAAAGAGTGGGATAACGAAAAAGTATTAGAATTATTTAAAAAACTAAGATTTAATAAATATATTGATAAATATTCGTTAAGAAATGAAGAAAAGGAAATAAATCCACTAGAAGAAATAGAAATAATTGAAAATGTATCAAAAGAACAAATAGAAGAAGTAGTTAAAAAGATAAAAGAAACAAAGCAAATAACATATTACTTAAACACAAAAGAAGATTTAGACAGCGAAGAAATAATCAAAAAAAGGATATATGATTTAAGTATTATAATAGAAAAAAAAGTGTATTATATAAAAGACATTTCGCAGATAAAAAATAATTTCAAAGAAATTTTTGAAGACGAAAGCATTAAAAAAATTGGGTACAAACTAAAACAAGACTATATCATTTTAAAACAAAATGGAATAGAACTAAAAAATTTCTATTATGATGCAGAAATTGCAGGATATATAATAGACTCAATAAAAAATAAGTACGATATAGAAACATTGAGTATTAGATATTTAAACCTAGAAATCGCTAGATATTTAAAAAAAGAAGAAAAAATAAATGACGAACAATTAGACTTATTTAATATGAAAGCAGAAGATGAAGCAGAAAGTGAAGTACAAAAGAAAAAAAGCAGTATTTACGCATATTGTATAGATAAACTTTACCCAGTTACAATGAAATATATCGAAGAACAAGACGAACTAGAATTATTTCAAAAAATTGAGATGCCAACTGCAAGTGTACTTGCAAAAATGCAATATAATGGAATATATATAGATAAAGAAGAGTTAATAGAATATGGAAGAAAATTAAAATCAGAAATAGAAGAAAAAACAAATAAGATATATGAGCTATGCGGACAAGAATTCAATATAAACTCACCAAAACAACTAGGAAAAGTGCTTTTTGAAGATTTAAAATTGCCAGTACAAAAAAAGAAAAAAAGTGGCTATGTAACTGATGTAGAAGTTTTAGAAAAATTGATAGACGAACACCCAGTAATAGAAAAAATACTTGATTATAGACAACTTATGAAATTAAATTCAACTTATGTAGAAGCAATGATACCATATATAAACAAAAAAACAAATAGAGTACACTCATATTTTCATCAAACAGTAACAGCTACACGGTAGAATAAGTAGTGCAGAACCTAATGTACAAAATATTCCTACGAGATTTGAGCTAGGAAAACAATTAAGAAAAGTTTTCAAGCCAGAAAATGGAAATATATTTGTAGATGCAGACTATTCACAAGTTGAATTAAGAGTATTTGCAGATGTATCAGAAGACGAAAATATGATAAAGGCTTTTAAAGAAGGAGTAGATATTCATAAAGAAGTTGCATCAAAAGTATTTAATAAAAAAATAGAAGATGTAACTTATGAAGAAAGATTAAAAGCAAAAGCTGTAAACTTCGGAATCGTTTATGGTATAAGCGATTTTGGATTAGCAGAGCAAATTAAGATTAGTAAAAAAGAAGCAAAAGAATATATAGACCAATATTTAATGAAATACAGTGGAATAAAAAAATTCATGGAAAACATTGAAGAAGAAGCAAAAGAAAAAGGGTATGTATGCACAAAATTTGGAAGAAGAAGAAACATACCAGAGTTAAAATCACCAAATTTCATGATAAGACAGTTTGGAAGTAGGGCAGCTTTAAATATGCCAATACAAGGAACTGCAGCAGATATTATGAAAATGGCTATGATAGAGGTACAAAAGAAAATAGAAGAATATGGTTTAAAAACAAAATTATTACTTCAGATACATGATGAACTTTTACTAGAAGTACCAATTAACGAAGTAGAAAAAGTAAAAGAAATGCTAAAAACTTCTATGGAAAATGTTGTAAAGCTAAAAGTTCCACTAATTGCAGAAGTATCAACCGGAGATGATTGGTACAAATGTAAATGATAAAAAATAGAAGGGAATGATATAAATAAAAAACAAAATATTTTCCAAAAAGAATATAAAAACCATATTAATTATATTTTTAATTGCAATTATATTATATAATTTATATCATATAGTACTAAAAACAGTTTATCCAAAAAAATATTCAGAGTATGTAATTGCATCCTCAGAAAAATACCAAATAGAAAGTAGCTGGATATACGCGTTAATAAAAGCAGAAAGCAATTTCGACTCAGAAATCGTTTCAAAAAGTGGTGCAATAGGATTAATGCAAATTATGGAAAAAACTGGCATAGAAGTTGCAGAAAAAATAGGGATGGATGAAGTTAATTTAAAAGATCCAAAAAGCAATATAGAACTTGGAACAATGTATTTTGCATCACTTTTAAAATATTATAATTATAACTATTACTTAGCCATTGCAGCATATAATGCAGGCTTAGGAACAGTTACAAATTGGATAAACGAGGGAATTATAAAAGAAGACGGTACAGATATTGAAAACATACCATATAAAGAAACTAACAACTATGTAAGAAAAGTTATTAATTATTATAAAATTTACGAGGAATATGTATAATGTTAAGGTCAAAGGTAGAAAGGAACAAGATAAAAAATGAATATTGAGGAAGTAAAAAATTATTTGAAGGAAAACTTATCAGAAAAGAGATATAATCACTCAGTTGGAACAATGAAATCTGCAAAGGAACTTGCAAAAATTTATGGAGAAAATGAAAAAGATGCAGAATTTGCAGGATTAATACATGATATAGCAAAAGAAATGAATAAAGAAGAAATTGATAAATATGTTCTAGAACATAATATAGTAATAGACGAAATTGAAAAAAAGCAACCAGCCTTATTACACGCAAAACTAGGAGCAAGTATTGCAAAGGAAAAATATAATGCAAATGAAGAAATACAAAAAGCAATTCTTTACCATACAACAGGAAATGAAAAAATGGATAGATTTGCTAAGATTATATACATAGCAGATAAAATAGAAGAAAATAGAGAATATGATGGTGTGGAGGAATTAAGAGAGATTGCCAAAACTGACTTAAATAAAGCAATTGTAATAATTATAGATTTTGTTTTAGAAAAATCAATAAAAAATTCAAGATTAATACATCCAGATACAATTAGTCTTAGAAATAAAATATTGTCAAATACGTAACTTTAAGCAAAAAAATTTACTAAAAGTATTGACATTAAAGGAAAATTATTATAGAATATTATAGCATTATGATAAATATATCCATGTAATACAGTTTTTTCCCGGTAAACTGCATTATAACTATATATTTAATCAATTTAAGATGAAAATGGAGGAAATGAATTAGCCATGAATAATACTACTTATAGTATAAAAAAAGATGAAATAGTTAGAAAATGGTATATAATTGATGCAGAAGGCAAACCTCTAGGAAGAGTTGCAACAGAAGCTGCAAAATTATTAAGAGGAAAACATAAACCTACTTATACACCAAATATTGATGTTGGAGACCATGTAATTATTATTAATTGTGACAAAGTTATTTTAACAGGAAATAAAATGAATCAAAAAGTTTATAGACATCATTCAGGATATATTGGAGGAATGAGAGAAATATCAGCAAAAGATATGTTAAAAAATAATCCAGAAAAAGCAATGATGTTAGCAATTAAAGGTATGCTTCCACATAACAGCTTAGGAAGACAAAGCATAAAAAAATTAAGAGTTTATGCAGGAGCAGAACATGAAAATATAGCTCAAAAACCAGAAGTATGGGAATTTTAAAAGGAGGAAAAATAAATGCCTAAAGCAAATTCAGATAAAATAATGTTTTATGGTACAGGAAGAAGAAAAAGTTCAATCGCTAGAGTAAGAATAGTACCAGGTACAGGAAAAATAACAATAAATTCTAAAGATATAGACGAATACTTAAACTTAGAAACATTAAAGGTAATTGTTAGACAACCATTAGTTGCAACAGATACTTTAAATAAATACGATGTTATTTGTAAAGTAACAGGTGGAGGATTCTCAGGTCAAGCTGGAGCTATACGTCATGGGTTAGCAAGAGCCTTAAATGAAGCAAATAGCGAATATAGACCAGTTCTAAAACAAAAAGGATTCTTAACAAGAGATCAAAGAATGAAAGAAAGAAAGAAATATGGTCTTAAAAAAGCTAGAAAAGCTCCACAATTTAGTAAGAGATAGAAAAATATATATCCAAAAATACCCAAAAGGTTTTGCCTTTTGGGTATTTTTATACTAAAAAAGTGAGGAGCCCAGAAGTCGGGCTCCTCGAAAGAGACTCTTAGATTGGATTACCAAGTCAACGGTTTGCTATCACCATACGGGATATCATCATCGTCAGGTACTAGCCAATCGGGAACGAACTTTTCCTCAAAGATATCATTAACCGGTTCCCCGTCCCAGTCTTCGCAACGGTTTCGATTATTCCGGAAAAAAGAAGCCTTGAGCTCCTCGATTTTACGGCGAGACTTTTTTATTTTGCGGATGTGTTTTTTGTGAGCCACATCCTTAAAATATCTGTCACGCCGACGCTGTGCACGACGGGCGTTGGAAATGCGTTCTTTATACATCTCATAGAGTTCTTGTTCTACTTCTGCCGTCGTTAACGGGGCAATTGATTTAAGGATGAATTCTACCTCATCCAAATAAGACTGCCTCCGTTCAAAAGCGTCGATTTCCGCCCTCGCACGGGCTTCAATCTCGGCTTCATTTTCATCGTCAGCCGTTAGTTCGAAGTTCAGCACAAGCTCAGGCTTGACTGAACTCCAGTGACGGAGTTTCATGTCGTACATCTCTCGCACCTCAGGCGAAAAATGTTCGACCAAGTTTTCGTTAAATTCGTCGTAACTGTACATTAAGACCCTCCTATAGTCTCTTTTATTTGGGGATAGAGCATCCCCAAGTTCGCTAGCAACATAACATAATTTATGTGCCATTTTCATTATAGCATAAAACAAGCCTCTAGTCAATGAAACAAGCAACAACGTGTCAAAAAAATTATGTGAATTTTCAAAATTTATAAAATAATTTAATTCCTGTATATATTTCTATAAATTGCAAATAATATCTACCATATAAATTCATATCTATTGTGAGAAAGGAGGATTATAATGGCAACACAAAAACATTTATTAATTACTGGATCATCAACAGTATCATGGAAAGATGCTATAGTACAAGCAGTAAGCGAGGCTTCTAAAACAATAGACTATTTAACAAATGTGAAGATATTAGACCAAAGAGCAACAATATCAGGAAAGAAACTTACAGAATTTTTTGTAGATTTAGACTTAAGTTTTACTATTGATAGAGAAAGAGAAGATTAAACAAGAAAGGAAGAAATTTTATGGAAAAAATACAAACAAATGCCCAATATCAAAAATATGTAGACAAAAAAACACCAAATTCGCCAATTATAAAAAACTGCTTTAACGCATTTTGGGTTGGCGGTTTAATATGCTCTATAGGACAAGTAATTCTCGATGTATGCAAATTTAGAGGATTTGACAAAGACGTTTCAGGAACAATTGCTTCAATTATATTAATTGGACTAAGTGCATTTTTAACAGGACTAAACCTATTTAATAAAATCGGAAAATTTGCAGGTGCAGGTTCTATTGTTCCAATAACTGGATTTTCAAACTCAATAGTATCGCCAGCAATGGAATATAAATCTGAAGGATATGTCATGGGAGTTGGTGCAAAAATGTTTACAGTAGCAGGACCAGTATTAGTTTTCGGAATTTCTGCATCAATACTTGTTGGAATTATTTATTTAATATTTAATACACAAAGTGTTACTCTAGTTTAAAAAGGAGGTTTTTATTAATGCAAAAAATAGGTAAACAAACAATAAAATTTGATAAACCACAAACTATACTAGAAACTGCTTCAGTCGTTGGACCAAAAGAAGCACAAGGACCACTCGCAAAATATTTTGACACATTATTAGAAGACGAATTTTGGGGAGAAGAAACTTGGGAAAAGGCTGAAAGCAAAATAATAAAACAAGCAGTAAATCTTGTTATAAATAAATCAGGACTTCCATCAGATAGTATAGACTATTGCTTTGCAGGGGATCTTCTTAATCAATGTATATCATCCAATTTTGGATTAAGAGAACTTAATATACCATATTTTGGAATATTTGGTGCATGTTCAACTTTCGTAGAAGGAATGATTTTATCAAGCATATTAACTGAATCAGGAGCAGCAAACAATGTGCTTTTTGCAACATCTAGCCACTTCTGTAGTGCAGAAAAACAATTTAGATTCCCATTAGAGCTTGGAAACCAAAGGCCTCCTAGCTCACAATGGACTGTAACAGGCTCAGGAGCTGGAATCATATCATCATCTGGAACAGGGCCATTTGTAACTTGTGCAACTCCAGGAAAAATTATAGATAAAGGAATAAAAGATGCAAATAATATGGGAGCTGCAATGGCTCCAGCAGCAGTTGATACGCTTGTTGCACATTTTAAAGACACAGGAAGAAATCCTAGTTATTATGATGGAATTTTCACAGGAGACCTAGGATATATAGGAAAAGAAATTGTAATTGATATGCTTCAGACTTATGGATACAATGTAAAAGAAAATTATAATGACTGCGGTGTGTTAATGTTTGACAAAGAAAAACAAGATACACACTCAGGGGGAAGCGGATGCGCATGTTGTGGAACAGTCTTTTCTGGGTATTTATTCAACCAATTGAAAGCAAAAAAATATAAAAAGATTTTACTTATTGCGACAGGTGCCTTAATGAATTCTACATCTTCACAACAAGGCGAAAGCATACCAGGAATAGCTCATGCAGTTGCAATAGAACTATAGGAGGGGTTATAAATGAACGAATTTTTTAACAGTTTAAATATAATGGATTACGTTTGGTGTTTTATTGTTGGTGGAATTATATGTGTTATTGGTCAAATTTTAATAGATAAAACAAAAATAACATCTGCAAGAATATTAGTGCTATTTGTAACTCTTGGAGCTGTTTTAGGTGGACTTGGAATATATGACTATTTGGTAGACTTTGCAGGAGCAGGAGCAACAGTACCTATAACAGGCTTTGGAAATAATTTAGCAAAGGGAGCAATAAAAGGAGTAAATGAATTAGGACTTATAGGTGCATTTACTGGAGGAATAAAAAATGCAGCAGGAGGAATATCAGCTGCAATCTTCTTTGGATATATTGCATCACTTCTTGCAAAACCAAAAATGAAAAAACAATAAAAGTGGCAAATCTAAGCCACTTTTTTTAATCTTGTTAAAGACAATATTTGTCACATTTTAACAAAAAACCTCATAAAATGAATTAAGAACAAATTTATGAGGTGTGGAAAGTGGAATTCAAGAGGGGAGATATTGTTGGAAGAATATCGTATGGCAAAGATATTCTCTTTTATATAGATAGAATCATAAAAATTAATAGCAAAGAAAAAGCGTATGCGATACTTAAAGGCGTAAATTATAGAATAGAGGCAGATAGCCCGTTAGACGATTTAGAAAAAATAGAAAAAGACCAAATAGACACAGAAAAAAGAGGAATAGAAGATAAAATAAAACATAAATTAAGTATTGCAGGAAAAGAATTCTTTTCAGGAAAAAATAGATATATAAACAAAAACACAAGTGCTTTAATTTTACACTTAGACGGAGATAAAAAATATACACAAAAATCGGAAAAATATTATAATAAATTAGGATTAAGGGCAATTGTAAAAAATGTACCAGAAAATAGACAACCTTATGTTATAGGTGGATTAATAAAAAAATATGAACCAGATATAGTAATTATAACTGGTCATGACGCAATGATAAAACATGGAACTAATTACAATGATATATATAACTACAGAAATTCGAAGTATTTTATAAGGTCAGTAATTGAAGCAAAAAGAGCAGCAAGAGTAGATAAAGATATAGTCATATTTGCAGGAGCATGTCAAAGTTTCTTTGAGGCAATTATGGCATCTCGGAGCAAACTTTGCATCTTCACCTGCAAGAGTTTTAATAGATGTCATGGACCCACTACTTGTTGCAGAAAAAATTGCAACAACAGATAAAAGCATGATAGTAACAAGTAGAGATATAGAAAAGCAACTTGGAGACGGAGGAAAAAGAGTTGGAGGTAGGTTTGCAAAAGGAAAAAAGTAATACGTTACATCTTTGTAACACAAATGTAATATAAATGTAATATTTCAAAATAAAATTACGAAAACGCTGTAAAATAGCACAATACAGAATATTACAGAAAAAAAGATTTTTTGACATTTTATGATAAAAATGCTATAATTCACCTATCTTAATAGAGTAGGTGATCAAATGATTTACAAGGATGATATTACAAACTTAAGAGGAGATATTGAAGAAAAAGTAGGACAAAAGATAATAGTAAGAGGTACACTAGGAAGAAGTAAATTTTTTGAAAAAGAAGCTACTTTACAAAAGACATATCCTAATCTATTTGTAGTAAAATACAATGAAGAAGAAGGAAATGCAACATACAGTTATACTGATGTGCTAACAAGAACAATTGACCTACAAATCTTTGATGGAGAAAATTATTGCTCAATTGTTCCACCTAAAGTTGAAGAACCTAAGAGAATAAAACAAGAAACAGAAGAAATAAAAAATCTAGATTAATAGATAAAAATTCCTAAGAAATTAGGAATTTTTTTTATTTGTTATCATATATATAAATAAACAAACTATTAGAACAAAGCCTAATTATACTCTTTGTTCTTGCTAATTTTAAGTTTGTGAGTGTAATAAAGTAAGGAGGATTTTAATGGTTGATGCAGTTAAAGAGAGTTTATGCGTAAATAGGATTGTTGGTAGTAAAACATTTACAATTACAGTAGAAGGAGATGTAATAATACCAGATGTAAAGCCTGATATATTAAATTCTATTAGTATGACTGGAAATGTATGTATATATAAAAAGGAAATACTAGAAGGAAAAATAAGGCTAGACGGAAATGTTAATGTATATTTAATGTATATGGCTGATAGCGAAGATAGAAGAGTAAGAGGCTTTAATGGAGGAATAGATTTTACAGAAGTTCTTGATTTTCCTCGGAATAGACCCTAAAATGGTTTTAGACGAAGAAGTAACTATAAAACAAATAGAGTGCAAAGTTTTAAATGGCAGAAAAGTTAATCTAAAAGCAATGTTAGAAGTAAAAGCCGATGTATTTTATAACGAAAACGAAGAAATTGTAAAGCAAGTCAACAATATAGAAGATATACAATCACAAATTGTAAATTTAAGCATGAATTCATTAGTTGGGCAAAACACCACAAAAGCAATAGCAAAGGAAACACTAATAATTGATAACAATGACAACCTATCAGAAATTTTAAGTGTTGACTTTAGCATAAAAAATAAAGAAACAAAAGTAAGCTATAACAAAGTCTTAGCAAAGGCAGATATTGAGGTAAGAATATTATATTTAACAGAGGAGCGGAGGTATAAAAAAATTAGAAGAAACTATACCTGTTATGGGCTTTATTGATTTAGTACGGAGTTTCAGAGGATAATTTATGTGATGTTAAATACAAATTAAAAAACGTAATTGTAAAGCCAAATAATCCAGAAGAACATTCAATATATGTAGAGCTAGAGCTAGAACTTTTTTGCAGATGTTATGAAAACAAAGAAATAAGCATTATGCAAGATATGTATAGCCCAAGCAGGAATTTATCATTTAAAGAAAATAAGGTAAGCACAATGGTTGGCATGAAAAATACACAAGATACAGTAAATGTAAGAGAAAAAGTAAAATTACAAGATATTGAGCATACAAAAGTATGTGAGGCTTATGTTACACCTGTAATAAATGAAACAAATTTATCAAGAGATAGACTAAAGGTAAATGGAGACTTGAACTTAAACCTTGTGCTATCAAATAGCACTGATGATGACATTATTACAGAAGAGCAAAGGATTCCTTTTGACTTTACACAAGAGATAGAAGGAATAACGGAAGATAGCAGAGTTAATATAGACATTACCCCTATTTCAAGAGAATTTATTGTTGATAATATGGAACTTACTGCTAGAGTTGATTTAGGAATAAATACAAATTCATATAATTTGGAAAATGTAAATGTTATAGATAATATTGAAGAAGTTGAAGGTGAGTGTGATAATCCATACAGTATGGTAATTTACTTTGTAAAGCCAGGTGATACTTTATGGAAAATTGCAAAAAAATACAAAAGTACAGTTAAAGATATAGCTAGAATAAATAACATTGAAAATCCTGATAAAATTGATGTAGGTATGCAATTATTTATTCCGAGATGCTCTATGTGCAGGATTGCAGGAAAAGTGTAATGAAGTAAAATGGATAAAATATATTCAAGAAAAAGAATAAATTTACCTAAAGTCAATTTAGGTAAATTTTCTAACAAAAGAGAAAATATCAGATTACAAAGAAGACTAAAAATAACAATAGTTTTAATTATAGCCGTTCTTGCAATGGTTATGGTTATAAGTTTTATTAATCCGATTATTGATGAATTATGTATTGATGCTAGCAAAAAGAAGGCAACTCTCATTTCTAATAGGAAAGCGACAGAGGTTATGAGTAATTACACTTATGAGGATATGGTAACAATTTATAGAGATGCCGATAACAATATTACTATGCTTAAATCAAATATAATTGTTATAAATGAGATTATTTCTAGTGTTGCAGAGGAGATACAAAAGGAATTTGAAAAGGATAGTGAAAGCAAGATAAGTTTAAGACTTCGGAAGTTTAACTGGGTCAAGGTTTTTTTCTGGAGTTGGTCCTAGTATTAATGTTAAAATTGAAACATCAGGAACGGTAATGACAAAGGTAAGAAGCGAGTTTGAAAGTACGCGGAATAAATCAGACGATACATAGATTATACTTAGATGTTGGCTGTGATGTAAGCATACTTACTCCATATAACATTATTGAGGAGAATATATCTAATGAAATTGTTTTAATTGAAAATGTTATTGTAGGTTTGGTTCCTTCGACTTATTATAACTTAGAGGGGATGGAGAAAAGTAATTTTGTTGATGCAATAAAATAAGGCAGGAGATATGTTCTCTTGCTTTTTTGTTTGATAAACAAAGGAAATTAGGCAGAATCTTTGAACTTTTCAAGAAATATTACTAAAATTCGACAAAAAAGTTATAAAATACTATTGTTTTCATGGTTCTAGTCTGATATAATATGGATATATATAATTTGAGAGGAGAAATTTTTTTATGGGAAATTGTAAATGCGGAAATTGCAAACCAGACGAAGAACTAGAGAAAATATTAAAAGAGTATAAGCAAGACAAAGACAACCTTATACAAATTCTTAACGAAGTACAAGAACACTATGGATATATTCCAACATCAGCACAAATGAGAATAGCAGAATACTTAGGATTAGCACTAGCAGAGGTATATGGAGTAGTAACATTTTATTCAAGATTTACTTTAAAGCCAAAGGGAAAATATAATATAGCAGTATGTTTAGGAACAGCATGCTATGTAAAAGGTTCAGAAAAAATACTAGACAGAGTAAAAGAAAGACTAAAAATAGATGTAGGAGAAACAACACCAGATGGAAAATTCTCAATAGAAGAAACAAGATGTATTGGAGCATGTGGTTTAGCACCTGTATTTACAATAAATGGAGAAGTATATGGAAAAGCAACAGTACAAAAATTAGACCAAGTCTTAGACGAATACATGAAACGCGAAGACTAATTATATAAAAATGGAGGATAGATATAAATGAAATCTTTAGAAGAAATAAAAAAGATAAGAGAAGAAAAAAGAAAAGAGTTAGACCTAAGAGTTAACTTAAAAGCAGATAGCCATGAAAAACATATACTTGTATGTCGTGGAACAGGCTGTACTTCTTCTAAATCAGAAGATATAATACTAAAATTTAGAGAACTAATCAAAGAGAAAAAATTAGATACAGTAAAAGTAATACAAACAGGATGTTTTGGATTATGTGCAAAAGGTCCAATCGTAATCATTAGACCAGAAGATACATTTTATGCAATGGTAACAGTAGACGACTGCGAAGAAATAGTAAATACACACTTAATAGAAGGAAAAACAGTAGATAGACTATTATGCAAAGATGTAGATGGAACTTTAGTAAAAAGACTAGACGACCTTAGTTTCTATAAAAAACAAAAAAGAATAGCACTAAAAAATTGTGGAAAAATTGACCCAGAAAATATTGACGAATACATAGCATTTGACGGATATAAAGCATTAGAAAAGGTACTATTTTCAATGTCACAAGATGAAGTAATTGCAGAAATTACAAAATCAGGACTTAGAGGACGTGGAGGAGCTGGTTTCCCTACAGGCAAAAAATGGGAATTTACAAAAATGGCAAAGGGAGACAAAAAATATGTTGTATGTAATGCTGACGAAGGAGACCCAGGAGCATTTATGGATAGAAGCATATTAGAGGGAGACCCACACTCAGTTATAGAAGCAATGATGATTGCTGGATATTCAGTAGGAGCAGACGAAGGATACATTTATGTTAGAGCAGAATATCCAATAGCAGTTCAAAGATTTGGAAAAGCTATAGAGCAAGCAAGAGAATATGGAATCCTTGGAAAAAATATATGGGGAACAAATTTCTCATTTGATTTACATATAAGACTAGGAGCAGGAGCTTTCGTATGTGGAGAGGAAACTGCATTGCTAGAATCAATCGAAGGAAGGTCAGGAAGACCAAGACTAAAACCACCATTCCCAGCAAACGTTGGATTATGGCAAAAACCAACATTAATAAATAATGTTGAAACATATGCAAACATAACAAAAATATTGCTTAATGGTGCAGATTGGTATGCAAGTATCGGAACAGAAAAATCAAAAGGAACAAAAGTATTTGCCTTAGGTGGAAACGTAGTAAATACAGGACTTGTTGAAGTACCAATGGGAACAACTTTAAGAGAAATAGTTTATGATATTGGTGGAGGAATTCCAAACGGCAGAGACTTTAAAGCAGCACAAACAGGTGGACCATCAGGAGGATGTATTCCAAAAGAATACTTAGATATTCCAATTGATTATGAATCATTATCAAGCATCGGCTCAATGATGGGTTCAGGTGGATTAATTGTCATGGACGATACAAAATGTATGGTAAACCTTGCTAAATTCTATCTTGGATTTACCGTAGACGAATCATGCGGAAAATGTACACCATGTAGAATTGGAACAAGAAGGATGCTTGAAATACTTGACAAAATAACTAAAGGTGAAGGAGAAGAAGAAGACTTACAAAAACTTGAAGACTTATGCACAAATATCAAAAATGCTTCAGTATGTGGACTTCGGTCAAACAGCTCCAAACCCAGTTGTTAGCACAATGAAATACTTTAAAGAAGAATATAAAGAGCATGTAATAGATAAAAAATGTAGAACAGGAGAATGTAGAGCACTTGCAGATATACAAATTGACCCAGAAAAATGCAAAGGTTGTGGAATGTGTAAACGTAATTGCCCAGTAGATGCAATAACAGGAGAAGTAAAGAAACCTCATGTAATAGACAAATCAAAATGTATTAAGTGCGGAACTTGCATAAGCGTTTGCCCATTTAAGGCTATACATTAATCTAAATAAGAGATATTTATTAGAAAGGAATGAAATAAAAATGATTAAATTAAATATAGACGGAATAGATGTAGAAGTCAAGGAACGGAACAACGATTCTTGAAGCAGCTAAAAAGATAAATGTAGATATCCCAACACTTTGCTTTTTAAAGGAAATAAATGAAATAGGAGACTGCAGAATGTGCGTTGTAGAAGTTGAAGGCAGACGTGGATTTGCAACTTCTTGTATACAAAAAGCAGAAGAAGGAATGGTAGTACATACAAATACAGAAAAGGTAATAGAAGCAAGAAAAACAGTTCTAGACTTAATACTTTCTAACCATGAAAGAGAGTGCTTAACATGCACAAGAAACGGTAATTGCGAATTACAAAAATTAGCAGAAGAATTTGGACTAAACGATATAAAATATGAAGGAAGCAAAAATAAACATCCAATAGACGATAAATCTCCAAGTATAGTTAGAGATTTTAACAAATGCGTATTATGTAGAAGATGTGTTTCAACATGTAAAAAAGTTCAAGGAATTTCTGCTATTGACTGCACAGAAAGAGGTTTTGAATCATGCGTATCAACTTTTGAAAACGAAAGTTTAAATGATGTAAACTGTACTTTCTGCGGACAATGTATCCAAAACTGCCCAGTTGGAGCATTAAAAGAAAAAGATAACACAGACATTGTTGAAGAAAAATTAAAAGACAAAGATACTTTTGTAGTTGTACAAACAGCACCAGCTGTAAGAGTTGGTATAGGCGAAGAATTTGGTATGCCTATTGGAACAAATGCACAAGGAAAAATGATAACAGCATTAAAGAAATTAGGATTTGACAAAGTATTTGATACAAATACAGGTGCAGACTTTACAATAATGGAAGAAGCAACAGAATTTATAAATAGAGTTAAAAACAATGGAGTATTACCTATGACAACATCTTGTTGCCCAGCATGGATAAGATTTGTAGAAATGAATTACCCAGAATTTTTAGACCATGTATCTTCATGCAAATCACCACACGAGATGTTTGGAGCAATTATAAAATCATATTATGCACAAAAACATAATATTGACCCAAGCAAAATATTTGTTGTTTCAGTTATGCCATGTGTTGCAAAGAAATTTGAAATAACTAGAGACGATATGCAAGGTGTAGAAAACCTAAATGACGTTGATGTTGTTATAACAACAAGAGAACTTGCTAGAATGATTAAGAGAGCACATATTGAATTTACAGAACTAGAAGATTCTGAATATGATAGCCCAATAGGAGAAGCAACAGGTGCTGCTGCTATCTTCGGAGTAACTGGTGGTGTTATGGAAGCAGCTTTAAGAACTGCTGCTGAAATAATGCAAGGTACACCTCTAAAGAAAATAGAATTTGAGGAAGTTAGAGGACAAGAAGGAATTAAAAAAGCTACAGTAAAAATTGCAGGAAAAGATGTAAGAGTTGCTGTTGTATCAGGTCTTGCAAATGCTAGAAGAGTTATGGAAGATTTAAAAAACGGAAAAGCTGATTATGATTTCTTAGAGGTTATGTCATGCCCAGGTGGATGTATCCTAGGTGGAGGTCAACCTATAAAATCTTCTAAAACAAGAAGCAAAGTAAATGTATTTAAAAAACGTGCTGATTCAATATATAGTATTGACGAAAAGAGCACAATAAGAAAATCTCATGAAAATCCTTATTTGAAAGAGGTTTATAAAGAATACTTAGGAGAAGCAGGCGGACATAATGCTCATAAGTTGCTTCACACAAGTTATGTAAAAAGAGAAAAATATAGATTTTAATTGTAAATAAGGGAAAATATCGAAATATGAAAGTAGGATTTGTTTCGCTAGGTTGCACAAAGAACTTGGTTGTTACAGAAGAAGTAATAGGATTATTTAAAAATAATGATTTTGAAATAGTAAATGATGCAAAAAAGGCAGAAATTATAGTTATAAATACTTGTGGATTCATAGAATCAGCAAAACAAGAAGCAATAGATACAATATTTGAAATGGCAGAGTACAAAAAGAAAAATTGCAAATATTTAATTGTAATTGGTTGCCTAGTTGAAAGGTATAAAGAGGAGCTAGAAAAGCTAATTCCAGAAGTTGATTTATTTGTATCAATTAAAGAATATAATGAAATATGGGATAAAATTCAAAATGTAATAGGAGAGCAAGAAGAAAAAGACACAAAATATAACATATTAGATTTTGAAAACAGAGTAATAACAACAGGCGACAATTATGCCTATTTGAAAATTGCAGAAGGATGCAGTAATAACTGCACATATTGTGCTATTCCATATATACAAGGTAAATATGTATCGAGAAAAATGGAAGATATAATTGAAGAGGCAAAAAAATTAGCTAAAAAAGGAATTAAAGAGTTAATTGTAATTGCACAAGATACAACAAAATATGGAATAGATATATATGGAGAGCCAAAACTTGCAGAATTACTAAACAAACTATGTGAAATAGATGGGTTTAAATGGATAAGATTTCTTTATGCTTATCCAGAAACGATAACAGACGAATTAATCGAGGTTGTAAAGAACCAACCTAAAATTTGCAAATATTTTGATATGCCAATACAACACATTTCTAATAGAATTTTGAAAAAAATGAATAGAAGAAGTGATAAAGAAAGCATCAAAAATGTTATTTCAAAGATTAGGAAAGAGATACCAGATGTTATACTTAGAACAACTTTAATAGTAGGTTTCCCAGGAGAAACAAACGAAGATTTTGAAGAGCTTTACCAATTTGTACAATGGGCAAGGTTTGATAAACTTGGAACGTTTATGTATTCGAAGGAGGATAAGACACCTGCAGAGAAGTTCCCAAATCAGGTACATCATAACACGAAAAAGTCAAGATATAACAAGATAATGGAGTTACAAAAGGAAATATCGAAAGAGAATTTAAAGGAAAAAATAGGAAAAGAGTATTTGGTAATGATAGAAAATGTTAGTTTTGATGGTAAGTATTATATTGGTAGAACTTATATGGATGTACCAGAAGAGGATGGAGTTATTTTCGTTAAAAAGGAAGCGGATATTGCACTTGGAACGTTTATTAAATGTAAGGTAACAGGTGTAAGAGATTATGATTTGATTTCGGAAAATAATAAATAAAAATTACGAAAATGCTTGACTTTAGCGGAAATACAGTGTATAATTATTACATACTTAAATATGAGACAATAAGAGTGGAATTAAATTCCACTCTTTGTATTTGTAAGAAGGGAGAGGCAAAACTTGGCAAATATCGAGGAAAAAGTAGAAGAACTTGTTACACCATATATAGAAAACTTAGGTTATGAGCTTTATGATGTAGAATATTCAAAAGAACGGAAAAGACTTCTTTTTAAGAATTTATATAGACAAAGAAGATGGAATTGGAATAGAAGACTGCGAAAAGGTTTCAGGTGAAATAAACAAGGTCTTAGACGAGGCAGACTATATAAAAGAACAATACTTTTTAGAGGTTTCTTCCCCAGGTATAGAAAGGATATTAAGAAAAGACAAACAATTAGAAAAAGCAAACGGAGAAAACATAGAAATAAAACTATTTAAGCCAATAGATAAACAAAAAACTTTAGAAGGTGTGCTTCTAAAATTTGACAAAGAAAAAATATTTATACAAAAAGATGCAAAAGAAATTAGTATTGATAGAAAAGATATAGCACAAATAAAAACAAAGTATAATTGGTAAGGAAAGGAAGATAAAAAATGAAAGCAATAGATAATAAAGAATTAGAGATTGCATTAGAAGCATTAGAAAAAGAAAAGGGAATAAAGAAAGAATATCTAATGGAACAAATAGAAGTCGCACTTGTTACTGCATATAAAAATAATTATAAAGATAGTGAAAACGTAAAAGTTGTTGTAGATAGAGAAACAGGTGAAACACATATATATTCAGTAAAAGAAGTAGTAGAAGTTGCAGAAGACCCAGTTTTACAAATAAGCAAAGAAGAAGCAATAAAAATAAATAAGCAATTTAATATTGGAGACACTGTTGAAATAGAAATAAACCCTAGAAATTTCGGCAGAATAGCTGCACAAACCGCAAAACAAGTAATAATACAAAAATTAAGAGAAGCAGAAAGAGAACTTGTATTTCGGAGAATTCAATGAAAGAAAAGGAGAAATCGTATCAGGAATAATTCAAAAATGTGATACAGGTGCAGTAATATTAGGACTTGGAAAACTAGAAGGAATAATGCCATTAAAAGAACAAATCCCAACAGAAAAATATAAAATGAACGACAAAATAAAAGCGTATGTACTTGATGTTGTAAAAGGTAGCAAAGGTGCACCACAAGTTATAGTATCTAGGTCAGCAGGAGACTTTGTAAAAAAATTATTTGAATTTGAAATACCAGAAATTTATGAAGGACTTATCGAAGTAAAAAGTGTAGCAAGAGATCCAGGAAATAGATGCAAAGTTGCAGTACATGCACAAAACGAAAACATAGACCCAGTTGGCTCATGCGTTGGTCAAAAAGGAGTTAGAATTCAAAATATAATAAACGAATTAAATGGAGAAAAAATTGATGTTATTGAGTGGAACGAAGACCCATCAATATTCATAGCATCATCTTTATTACCAGCAAAAGTTATGGCAGTTGATGTAAATGAAGAAGAAAAATCAGCAAGAGTTATAGTTCCAGATAATGAATTATCACTTGCAATAGGTAAAGCAGGACAAAATGCTAGACTTGCAGCAAGATTAACAGGATGGAAAATAGATATAAAATCAGAAACACAATTTAGAGAACTATTAAGCAAAATGCAAGAAGAAGCTGAAAATGAAGAAGAAAAAGGAGAAGAATAGAAAAGTTTTATGGGTAATATTAAAGAAACAAGAACTTGTATAGGGTGCAGACAAAAATATAATAAGCATGATTTAATAAGACTCGTAAATGTAAATAAAGAAATTATCATTGACCATAAACAAAAAGAACAAGGAAGAGGATTTTATATATGCAAAAATGAGAAATGTTTGAAAAGGGCAATGAAGAATAAAAAATTAAAAATAAATAATTGCGAAGAACAATATCAAAAAATAAGAGGTGTATTATTTGACAAATAAAGATAATTTTTTAGGCATGATTCGGTTTAGCCACGAAATCTCGGAAAAGTTATTTCCGGCATGGACGCAGTAGTAGAAGGTGTAAAAAAGCAAAAAGTAAAATTAGTAATTATAGCAACTGATACATCAGAAAAATCGAAAAAGAATATTAAATATGTTTGTGATAATAACAAAGTCCAAGTAATAGAATTAAGTAATATAGAAGAAATTAGTAAAACTATTGGTAAAAGCAATAGAGCTATTATAGGAATAAAAGATAAAAATTTCTCAGAGCGGAATATTAAAAAAATATAATGGGGGTGATGTTTGCTATGAGTAAAATAAAAATACACGAGTTAGCAAAGAAATTAAATATACCAAGTAAAGATGTTATGGAGGTTGCAAATAAAATGGGGCTGGATGTAAAAAGTCACTTAAATATCTTAGATGAAGAAACAGCAGAAAAGATAGAAAAAAAATTAACAGAAAATAAAAACGATGAAAAAACAAATACACCTCCACCAAAACATGAAGAATCAAAGAAAGAAAAAGCAAATAATTCACCTGTGATTATAAGAAGAGAAGTAATTATCTCTGAGGAAGAAGAAACAGCAATCAAAGAAAAACAATTAAAAGAAAAAGAGGAAAAACTTCGTAAAGAAGTTGGATTTGTTGAAAGAAATAAAAACAAACAATTTAATATAGTATATAGAGACAAACCATCTAAACCGATGACAGCAAGTGAGCTTTTTGGTTTACAAACAAAGCCAAAAAATGAAGAAGTAAAAAAAGTAGAAGAACCTATAAAGCAGGAAAAAGAAGAGAAAGTAAAAAAAGAAGAAAATATGCCAAAAGTAATAGAGGATGTAATCGTTAAAGAAGAAAAAGTTGTTAAGGAAGAAAAAATACATGAAAACAAAAAGCCACAATTTGTAAACAACAACAACAATAGTAATAATAATCATAGAGAAAATAGAAATGACGTACGTAAAGGTCAAAACAATAACAATAATAATAATAACAACAACAATAATAATAGACCTAGATTTGACGGAAACAAAAAGAACTTTAATGATAATAAATTTCACCAAAACGGATTTAACAAAAATAATGGAGAAAATAGAGACAATAGAAATAATAAATTCCAAAATAGGAATAATTTTGGTAACAGAAATCAAGGAAATAAACCAAACAATAATAACAATAAAAGGATGTTAGACGAAAAAGGCATTGAAAAGAACATCAAAAATATAATGTCACAAGAATTAGGCGAAAAAGAAAACGTAAGAGAATATAACAGAAACATGAATAAACAAAAAAGCCATAATAATTCTCAAGACGAAGCAAGACAAAAGAAAAGTTCTAAAAATAATAGAAGAGACGAAGGCTTTGATTCTGGAAAATTAAAGAATTTAAAACAAGAAAACAGACTATCTAATATGTTTGGGGACGACGGCGGAATGCTTGACTATTATGATTTAACAACAGTTAGAGGAAAGAAAGGCAAGAAAAAGAATAACCCAGACGAAGAAAGAGTAAAACAAAAAATATTTAAACTTACAGAAATAACCATACCAGAATCAATAACAGTAAAAGACTTAGCACAAGAAATGAAGAAAACAACAGGAGAAATAATAAAGAAATTATTAGATTATGGTATAATGGCAACACTAAATAATGAAATAGATTTTGATACAGCATATCTTGTTGCACAAGACTTTGGAATCACAGCAATAAAGAAAGAAGTTGTAACAGAAGAAGATATATTATTTGACGATTCTGACGACAAAGAAGAAGACTTAAAGCCAAGACCACCAGTTATAGTTGTTATGGGACACGTTGACCATGGTAAAACATCATTACTTGATGCAGTTAGGTCAACAAATGTAATAGAAGGAGAAGCAGGTGGAATAACTCAAGCAATAGGTGCATATCAAGTTGAAATAAATGGAAGAGAAATAACCTTCCTAGATACACCAGGACATGAAGCATTTACATCAATGAGAGCAAGAGGTGCACAAGTAACAGATATAGCAATATTAGTTGTTGCAGCAAATGATGGTGTAATGCCTCAAACAGTTGAAGCAATAAACCATGCTAAAAATGCAAATATACCAATAATAGTTGCAATAAACAAAATAGACGTAGAAGGCGCTAATCCAGAAAAAGTAAAACAAGAGCTTATGAAGTATGACCTAGTTCCAGAAGAGTGGGGCGGAAATACAGTATTTGTTGAAATTTCAGCTAAAAAGAAAATCAATATAGATGGATTACTTGAAATGGTACTTCTAGTTGCTGATGTTCAAGAACTAAAGGCAAACCCAAATAAACAATCAAAAGGTGTTGTAATAGAAGCAAGACTTGATAAGACTAAAGGTCCTATAGCGACAATGTTAGTACAACGTGGTACATTAGACGTTGGAGATACAATTGTAGTTGGTTCAGTTATAGGTAGAATAAGAGCAATGGTAAACGACAAAGGTAAAAAAGTAAAAAAAGCAGGACCATCTACACCAGTTGAAGTAATCGGTTTGACAGAAGTTCCAGAAGCAGGAGAAACCTTCTATGAAGTAAAAGACGAAAAAACTGCTAAACATTTAATTGAAAAGAGAAAACGTCAAGAAAGAGAAAAATCAATTAATGCAATGTCTAAATTAAGCTTAAATGATTTATTCTCACAAATTGAAAAGAATAAGTTAAAACAATTAAACTTAATAGTAAAAGCAGATGTACAAGGTTCTGTAGAAGCTGTAACAAGTAGCTTAGAAAAAATATCAAATGACGAAGTAAAAGTAAAAGTTATACACTCAAACGTTGGTGGAGTTACAGAATCTGATGTAAACCTTGCAAAAGTTGCAAATGCAATAATAATTGCATTTAATGTAAGACCAGAACCAATTGCAAAAGATATGGCACAAAAAGAAGGAATAGAAATAAAACAATATTCTATAATATATCAAGCAATAGAAGATGTTGAATCAGCAATGAAAGGAATGCTTGATCCAAAATATGAAGAAAAAGTAATTGGTAACGCAGAAGTAAGACAAACATTTAAAGTAAGCAGTATTGGTACAATTGCCGGATGTTATGTCTTAGAAGGAAAAATTACAAGAAATGCTGGAGTAAGAGTTATAAGAAATAATGTTGTTATACATGATGGAAAACTTGCTTCATTAAAGAGATTTAAAGACGATGTAAAAGAAGTACAAACTGGCTATGAGTGTGGATTACAAATTGAAAACTTCAATGATATACAAGAAGGCGATACTTTAGAAATCTTCGTTATGGAAGAAGTAAAGAAATAAACAGCCAATGTATTATTGCAAAAAAAATGGAAAAAATAAATTAAACAATACAAAGTCTTAGGAAGGAATGGTGTTAAAAATGGACAAAGAACAGATTAATAGATGGAGAAAAGAATTAAGGAGAAACACACTAAGTTCGAAGGACAAAAAAATAAAAGAATTAGCAATGAAAAGACTAGCAAAATATAAGTGCAAACAAATAATGGACGAAGTAGAAAAAATAGAAAGGAGTAATAAAAATGGATAAAGAAATATCAAAAGCAAAAGAATTTAGAGCAAAAATGAGAAGAGAAGAAGGAGATAAAAAAGCAGAAGAAGCAAGAAGAGAAGCTCAAGCAAAAGCAGCCTTTCGTAGACATGGTATAAGAAAAGAAAGCAAAGGAGATAATGAAAGATAATGGCGAAAAACGAAAATCGCATAGCTCGTATTGATGAGGAATTAAAAAAGAAAATCAGTAATATAATTAATTATGAGCTTAAAAATCCTAATATAACAGGATTAATAAGTGTAACAAGGGCAAAAATAACTCCAGACTTTAAATATGCAAAAGTGTATGTAAGTATACTTAATTCAAAAAACGTTAAAGATACTTTTGCAAATTTAAAAAAATCAGCTGGATTTATTAGAAGTGAAATAGCAAAGAGAATTAATTTAAGAATTACACCAGAGCTAGTATTCGTATTAGACGACTCAATGGAATATGGTGCTAAAATAGACCAAATTCTTAAAGAAATAATACCAACTGAGCCCAAAGATAATAAATGATTTAATTTTTAATTTAAGGAAAGGTGCATATTATGACCTTAGATAATATAAAGGAAGAAATAGAAAAAGCAAATACAATAGTTATATTAACACATGAATCTCCAGATGGAGATGCAATTGGAAGTTCACTTGCAATGTATCAAGCATTAAAGCAATTGGGCAAAGATGTTGATGTTGTTATTCCAGATGTTCCTAAAACGTATGAATTTTTACCATCAGCTGACGAAATAAAGCAAGAAGGAAGAGAAAATACAGTTTATGATTTAGGAATTTCCCTAGATTGTACTGATACAATAAGATTAGTCGGCTTTGAAAAATGGTATGAAACAGCTAAAACAACAATATCAATAGACCATCATGGTACAAATACAATGTTTGCAGACTACAACTATGTTGACCCAGCATCTCCAGCTTGTGCACAAATTTTAATAATTGTGTTAATGAGCATGGGTATAGAAATAAATAAAGACATTGGAAAATGTATATTAGCAGGAATTATAACAGATACAGGTGGATTTAGATATGAAGGCGTAGGAGCTGAAACTTTTGAATTTGCAGCAAATCTATTAAGGCTTGGTGTAAATGTTTCTGAGATATATACTAAAGTATTGCAAAACAAGACAAGAGCAAATTTTGAATTAAGAAAAGCAGTTGTAAATAGGATGGAATTTTTCGAAGAAGGTAAAGTTGCATTTACATATATAACATTAGAGGACGAGAAAAAATGCAATGCTCAAGCAGGAGACCATGAAGGATTAGTCGAAATTGGTAGAGACTTAGAAGGAGTTGAAGTATCAATCTTTTTAAGAGAAATACCAAACGGATTTAAAGCATCGCTTCGTTCTAATGAATATGTAAATGTAGCAGAAGTTTGTGCAATATTTAGCGGAGGAGGACATATAAAAGCCGCAGGTTGCACAATACCATATCCGTTAGAACAGGCTAAGGAGAAAATTCTAGAAAGAGTTAGGATATTTATTAAATAAATGGATAAATTAAACGGGATAATAATTGTAGACAAAAAAGAAAACTATACCTCACATGATATAGTTAGAAACATGAAAAAAATTTTAGAGGAAAAAATTGGACATACAGGAACGTTGGACCCTTTGGCAACAGGGGTCCTTCCTTTGCTTGTGCGGAAGCGGAACAAAAATATCGAAGTATTTAGTAAATCATGATAAAATATATGAAGCGGAGATAAAACTTGGCATAAGAACAAAAACATTAGATAGAGAAGGCGAAATTATTGAAAAAAGAGACGTTGATAAAAAAGTATTTGAGAAAGAAAATATAGAAAAAGTATTAAACACATTTATTGGTAAAACAAAGCAAATACCTCCAATATATTCTGCTATAAAAGTAAACGGAAAAAAGTTATATGAATATGCAAGAAAAGGTGAAGAAATAGAAATTGAGCCAAGAGAAATTGAAATATATAGCATAGAATTAATTGAAATAAATGAGAAGGAAAACATAATAAAAATAAAAACTCATGTATCAAAAGGAACATATATAAGAACTTTATGCTCTGACATTGCAGAAAAATTAGGAACAATTGGCATTATGAATAATCTAAAAAGGATTAAAGTACGGAAATTTTGAAATAAGTAATGCAATATCTTTAGAAGATATAGAAAAAAATGCGAATAATATTGATTTCTTTGAAAAGAATATAATATCAATAGAAGAAATTTTTAAAAATAGCAATAAAATAATATTAAACCAAAAAGAACTAGAAAAATTTTTAAATGGTATGCTTTTACAAAAAACTTTAAAAGACGATATATATAAAATATATAATGAAAGCAATGAATTTATAGGACTCGGCATTGTAAAACAAAATAGATTAAAAAGAGATGTTATAATTTAAAAAAATTCCCCAAAAAATGGGGAATTTTTTTAAAGTGCACCTCTTAAGTCCTTTTTATTGTTACATTTCTTGTTCGCCAGGTATGAAGTAATCTATAACACCGTATATAAGAGCACCTATAATTGCAGCCATCCAAGAAATTGAATATCCAGCAACAAAGTATTGTGTTACATATAGAGTAATAACAGCTAATACAAAACCAACGAAACCTTTACCAAAAGGACTTGCATGTAACCCTGTAAATTTTACTATTAAATAGTCCATTATTGTTAAAACAATTGCTGCAATACCTAAAGACCAAATATTATTTATAGAAAATCCGGGTGTAAAAAATGCAGTTATACCTAATACTATAGCAGCAACAACAAGTCTACCTACGATTTGCCAAATACTGCTTCCAGTATTACTATTTGAGCTTGCTTGATTATTGTCCATTTCTTAAAAACCCCCTTAATCTTTACTATCAAATTTATTAATTAAAAGATTTATTAAGAAAAATCTTTCAGATATATTATTAACGAAAAAAATATTTTTATTCAAATATAGAATAATTTATGCAAAAATGCTAAAAATAAAGATAAAATGTTTGAAAAAGATTATTATGTTTAAACAAAATCATTTATTAATTTTTTCCAGACATTATTTTTGAGCTATAGATAGGAATGATAGATAAATATGTTAATTACATTTATAAGGTCAATTGTATTATATACAATTATTTTAATTGTTATGAGACTTATGGGCAAAAGAGAAATTCGGGCAACTTCAGCCATTTGAACTTGTTGTTGCAATACTAATTGCAGACCTTGCCTCAATTCCAATGACAGAAACTGGAATTCCAATACAAAATGGAATAGTTCCAATTCTTGGACTTTTAGTTATGCACTTAATAATATCGGTTATAAATATGAAAAGCATTAAAGCAAGAGAAATTATCTGTGGTAGGCCAACAATTTTAATATATCGTGGTAAAATAAATGAAAAGGCACTAATCAGAGAAAGATTTACAATAACAGAGCTAGAAGAAAGACTAAGAGGAAATAATATTAGTTCACTAGGCGATGTTGAATATGCTATTTTAGAGACAAGCGGTGGTCTTACTGTTATTCCAAAGCCTAACAAAAGGAACACAATACCAGAAGATTTCAATATTCAGCCAGAATATGAGGGAATACCTTATGATTTAGTTATAGATGGTATTGTTATGCACGACAATTTGAAGGAAATAGGAAGAGACTATAATTGGTTAAAAACCGAGGTCGCAAAATTTGGAATAAAGCCACAGCAAGCCCTTGTTGTTACACTAGATGGAAAAGGGCAAATTTTTTGCCAAAAAAAAGATGGCGTAAAATAAGCATATTTATATGCAAGGAGGATTAAATGAAAAAGGAGCTAATTATAAGCGTCATAGTTATTTTATTTATTATTATGATGAATTTTATAGAGAATAATAAAACAAGAACTAGCTTTGAGGAATTAACTTCAAGGCTTGATGTACTTAGGTCAGAGATTATAGATAAAAAAGAGGATAAAGATTTAAAGGGAGAAGCGGAAGGTATCATTGCAGACTGGAAAAAGAAAAATGAGGTTTTGTCTTTTTATATAGAACATAATGAATTAGAAAAATTGCAGATGTATCTTTGGGAAATCAGCAGTAATGTTGAAACAAAAGAATATAACATGGCAGTTCAAGGAATAGATACCTGTAGATATTTGATTTCACATATAAAGGAAAAATATGAGCTTTCATTGAAAAATGTATTTTAGAGGGAATATTGACTTAAGGCTTAGGAGTGTTATATACTGTATTTGTACAAAAATAATCGAATTATAAATTAAGAAAGGTATAACTATGTTAAAGCCAATTGGAGTGTATGTTCACATCCCTTTTTGCAAAAGAAAATGCTATTATTGTGATTTTGTTTCTTTTGCAAAACAAGGGAAAATCATAGAAGAATATATAAATGCACTAATTAAAGAAATAAAAAATTTTGATTTTTCTAAATACAGTATAGAAACTTTGTATATAGGTGGTGGCACTCCTTCTGTAATCGAAAGTAAATATATTTCAATGATTATGGATGAATTAACCCCTTTTATTTCGGAAAACGCGGAAATAACAATTGAGGTAAACCCGCGGAACTGTAGACAAACAAAAGCTAATGGAGTATAGAAAATTAAATATAAATAGACTAAGTATTGGCTTACAAAGCACAGACGACGTAATTTTAAAGCAAATACGGCAGGATTCATTTGTACAGCCAATTTTTAGATACATATAATGAGGCGAGGACCATTGGATTTAATAATATAAATGTTGACTTAATGCTTGGACTTCCAAATCAAACTCTAGAAATATTAAAAGATTCGGTTTCTAAAGTAATAAAATTAAATCCAGAGCATATTTCAGTATATTCTCTAATTTTAGAAGAGGGAACGGTATTACAAAAGTTAGTAGAGAGCAAAAGGCAAGAGCTTCCGAGTGAGGATACAGAAAGAAAGATGTATTGGGATACTAAAAAAATGCTAGAGGAAAATGGATATATACATTATGAGATTTCGAATTTCGCAAAGGAAGGATATTTTTCGAGGCATAACAGCGATTGTTGGGAGCAGAAGGAATATATAGGATTTGGGCTTTCGGCACACTCATATATTGACAGAAAGAGGTTTTCTAATACGGAGGATTTGAAGAAGTATATTGATAATATAAATTGCAGTAACTTTGCACAAAATGTTATATTGTGTGAAAATCAAAATGATATGGATGTAAAAAAGGAATATATGCTTTTAGGTTTAAGGACTCTTAAAGGTGTTTGCATAAGTAAGTACAAACTTAAGTTTAATGATAATCCAATATTTACGTTTAAGGATGAGTTAAATAAGCTTATAGCAAATGATTTACTCAAAGTTGATGGGGATTATATAAGGCTTACAAGTAGAGGGCTAGATTTTGGAAATATTGTATGGCAAGAGTTTGTTTAGTTTATAGAGGAGGTTTTTATGAGGGCTTTAATTACAGGTGCATCTTCTGGTATTGGAAGAGATATGGCAAGGGAGTTAGATAAAAGGGGATATGATTTGATTTTGGTTTCTAGGGACCAAGTAAAACTGCAAGAGGTGAAGGACAGCTTGAGTGGAAAAAATATTGAGATTATTCCTTTGGATTTAAGCATTGAGGAAAATTGCAAGGAGTTATATTCTCGCGCAAAAGATATTGATATTTTGATAAATAATGCAGGATTTGGAGTTTTTGGAAATTTTGATAAAACTGATTTAGACAAGGAGCTAAAGTTAATTAAGACGAATATTGTTGCGGTTCATATTTTGACTAAGCTATATTTAAAGGACATGATGGAGAAAAACAGTGGGCATATTTTAAATGTTGCGTCTATTGCAGGTTTTATGCCGGGTCCACTTATGGAGGCATACTATGCGTCGAAGGCGTATGTTGTGAGGCTTTCGCAGGGGATAAAGGAGGAGCTAAGAAAGAATAAGTCTAATGTGAAGATTAGTTTGCTTTGCCCAGGCCCTGTTAATACTAATTTTAACAAAGTTGCTGGTGTTGAGTTTAATTTATATTCTTTGAGCAGTGAGAAGGTTGCAAAATATGCTATTGATAAGTTATTGAAAAATAAGTTTATTATAGTTCCGGGACTTTATATAAAGGTCCTAAGGGTTTTGTCAAAGATTTCTCCAGATAATATAACGGCTAAGTTTGTGTTTATGATGCAGGAGAGGAAGAGATAGGTATTTTTTTTAGGGGTTTTAGTTATCCAATTCCTTCATACTAAGTTCCTTTATAATTTAATATTTATATGGATTATAACAAAAAATAAGAGATTATCAACTAATCACTTATTAATTCGTAATAACTTGTAGAACGGAAGTATTCTTTAAAAACTCATTAATTGCATATTTATTATATGTTTTATTATAATATAATAGAATTTACTTGAATATTCTTAATTTATATTATCTACATATAATGTTTGTTTTTCCTTTTCAATATTGAATACAATATTGAAATTGTAAAAAAAGAAAATATAAGTGCAATTACTACTATGTCAGGTAAATTATTTGTACCAGTTTTTGGTGTGGCATCTAATTTAGGTTTGTCTATTAATTCTAGTGAATCAATAGCATCATTAATAGCATCTGCCATAGCATCTACTTCGCTTTGCTCCAATACATTTTTACCTTTAATTACTGCGTTAATTGCTTTTTCAACAGCACTAAAGTCTTTATAATCAGCTTTATTTAATTTGTTAGCTCTAGCAATTGCTTCTTCAACTTTGCTATAATCTGCTTCAGCGATGATTATTTCATTTCCATTACCTTCTCCGACTTTAAATGTTTCTTTTTTTATATTATCAGTATTTAAGCTGTTCACATAATTTACTTTAATACTACCATTTTTTGTATAAAATCCGTATTCCCCATTAAGTGTTATATTGCCACCATCAATTATTATATTTTTATCTTTTAATACTCCTGTTGTTACTACTGCTGAATTAGAAACTTGAGAACTAAGAGATATATTTCCACCACTTATTACTATTCCATTATCTTTGGTATCCCAATTGCCAGGCGTTCCCGAAACCAATATAGCTGAATCGTTTGATTTTATATCTACATTTCCACCAGTAATCTTTACTTGGACTAGAGCATAAATGCCATTTACTTTTCCTAAACTAGTTTCCATATCTTCGGTATTAATATTAACATTTCCACCTTTTATATTCATAGTTCCGTCTATCCAAAATCCGCCCTTACTGTTTATAGTACCAGATTCAATGTTTAAGTCATAGGCATAGTTAATAGTATTTCCTATATTAAACTTTCCTCTTGGATCTGCTTTGGTTACTTCTAAATTTAAAATACCATTATTTGAACTTTTAAAAGTCATACTTCCGTGAATACCTTCTGTATTACTTCCTGTTCCATAGAATACAGATTTGGATTCTGCCTTTAACGTATTTATTCCTTCATATATAACTGTTATATTATCATTTTTGTTAAAAGTAAAACATGGCTGGTCACCTGCCACATCAAAGTTTGCATTTTTTAAAGTTAGTATTTTTGTTTGACTATCCCATTTCCATCCATGAGTGTCAAGTTTGTCTTCTGTTATATGAGTTGTTAAATCTAGTGTTGTAGTTTGCTTTTCTATATTTTCTGCTGAAACAAGATTTGGTATCATACAAAATATAGAAATTAAAAATAAAATAATAAATATTTTTGATTTTAACATCTTAACCTCCTTTTACATTAATTATAATAAATTTTTTTTAAATAAATTTAAAAGTAAAATATAATAGTATTATTTTCATTATAATATAAAATATACACGAATAATGACGAGGAGGTTCTAAAAAATGAGTGAATTTGTAATAAAAATAATTAGTAAAATTTTACTTGTTTGCTTTTTTTTACATATTTTTTGTTGAACTTGCAATAGTAATTGTAGTCATTTTGTCATCTTTAATATAATAAATCCACCATATTATCAATCCTATACGAATTAATAATATGGTGGATTAACTTAAATTTGACTAGATGTAATATTAAAAATTATCGTCTAAAAGAAAATCTATTAAATTCACATGTTTTATTCCATTAACTTCGTAAGATAAGTTATCTAATGTAATTACGTATTTAGGATAATTGTCATTTATTACGTTATAAGCTCCAAATTCTCTATTTTTTGTATCTTCGTTCGGTATGCTAAATGCCACTTGCACATATATTTTTTTGTCTGGTTTAGTTGCAACAAAATCTATTTCTCCTTTTTTAGTTTTTCCTGTATATACATCATATCCTTTTATTATAAGTTCATTATATACAATATTTTCAAGTGCATAAGACTTATCTATTTCTGTTTTATTATTTTTAATTTGGGCTATTCCTAAATCTGTTACATAATATTTGTTTAAAGTTTTTAATACTGCTTTACCATGTACATCATATCTATAAACCTTTTTAATTAACAATGCCTTACAAAGAGCATCAAGGTAAGAATATATTGTTAATGTAGAAACTTCTCTTCCTTCATTTTTTAAAAAGCTTATAATATTTTCAGCTGAGAACTCTCTTCCTATTGTATCTATAATATACTGCAAAATCAAATTAAATAAGGATGTATCCCTAATTTTTAATCTTTCTACTACATCTCTTAAAATAATAGAATCAAATACACCATACAAGTAATTTTTTATAGCTTCTTCTTTTTGAAATTCAAATCTATTTGGCAAGCTTCCCCATTTCATATAATTTTCAAATATTTCTTTAGTAGACTTTTTTTTGCCTAATAATTGTAATACTTCTTTATATGATAATGGATTAATTTTAAAATTTACATATCTGCCTGAAAGTACAGTCGATAATTCTTCTGATAATAGTCGACTGTTTGATCCGGTTATGAATATACTAACTTTCTTTGACGCTCTTAATGAATTTATAACTTTTTCAAATTTGTCAACATTTTGTATTTCGTCAAGAAATAAATAATATAATTTATCGTCAATGATTTTTTCTTTCACATATTGGTTTAATTTTTTATAATCTGATAATTGTTCAAATTCTATAAATTCAAAATTTACATATATAATATGATTTTCATCAATATTTCTTTCTTTCAATTCCTGAATTATCTGTTCTAATATAACAGATTTGCCACATCTACGTATTCCTACTAAAATTTTAATTAAATCACTATCATAAAAATCTCTAATTTTTTCTAAATATATTTCTCTTTTTAACATATTTATCACCTATATTTATTATAAATAATGTTTTAATTTTTGTCAAGTTATTTTTATATATAAAAATAATTTTTACTTCTTTAATTTTATTTTTTTATAAGATAATTAAATACAATGAAAATATTATTCATTTTCCATCGCCTCTAATTAAGAAAAACAATACTTTTTTATTATGTATTGATGAAAATGAGAGTTCCAAGAAGTAGAATATAATGTTACAAAAAGAAACTTCAGCATTTTTGCTGGAATTTCTTTTTTGGGAAAAGTTTCAAGTAAGTTTTTTGTAAAAAAATATTGACAAGTGTCGATTTATATTTTAAAATAAAAATTGTAAATATAATAATAAAAAATGTAGTTGGCAAAAGAATTAGTATATTGCAAGGCGT
>CANRAW010000003.1 GCA_947628715.1 uncultured Clostridia bacterium | reverse complement strand
TTTGACAATTCAATTATACTACTTGAATCACTTTTTTTCTATACTATTTTTGTTTCACATCAATTGTAACACTACATGTTTATAGAATTTTTAATGAAGTTTAATTAGTCTTTTTTTATACCTTTCCTATTAGACGAAAAAAACTTGTAGTTATTTTTCTACAAGTTTTTTCATAAAATAGTATGATTTTTTGCTTCTTGCTCCAAACTTTGTTTGTGTTTTAATTAATAATTTTTGCATAAATTTCTTTGTATATTTTCTAATTCTCTTACACCTTTGCTTTGTTCTTGTATAATATTTTGTGCTACATATTTTAATCTAGGATCAATTTGGTATTTTAATAGATTATTGCACATTTCTATTGCTCCCTCGTGATGAGGTATCATTTCACCTGTAAAATCAAAATTTATATTTGGACCTTTAGGACTATTTCTCATCCTTGATATCATGTTTTTCGTAATTCTAAAATAATCGTATATATAACAATTAACATCTTGGTTTGAATTTTCACATCCTATTTTTGTTTCTAAAATGTATTTCATTTGTTCTATTCCTTTTGTCTGCATTTTTATTATATTGTTTGCAATTTGAATTAATGGTAGATAGTTAGTGTATCTTAATAAATTTTCACACATATATATTGCTGCTTGATGATGTGGTATCATACATATAATAAAATTAACAGTTATACTGTCTGTAATTTTTTGTGATAGCATTTTAGATTCCATCTCGCATAATATTTCTCTAAATCTCATTAAATAGTCATTAACATCTTGAAAATTATTTTGGTTCATACTTAATATCCTCCTAATATAAAATATTAAGAGGATATTAATTTGTTTACTAATATTGTAAATGTTTTTCGAATTTTGCCTTTGTTTACATCTTTCTTATCTTTGCTACAAAAAATCCTTCATAAAATTCATTTGGTTCAATACATAAAGTTCCATCTAATTCTGTGTCTAAAAAATTTATCCCTTTGAATTTTTCTTTATCTATTTTTTCAATTTTTGCATTAAATTTTGGCAAAATTTTTTTGAGTATTTCTTCATTTTCTTTATCTAATATTGAACAGGTCGAATATACCATTGTTTTTCCCTGTTTTAATATTTTCAATGCTTTTGACAATAATTGTTCTTGTAATCTTACTGTCTTATTTATTAATTCTTTTCTGAAATTTTCTTTAAATACATTTTCCGTTCCGCTTCCACTGCAAGGTGCATCTAAAAGTATGTTATCAAAAGAAAAATAATCGCTTAAATTTCTTGCATCCTCTTTCATTACACCTATTCTTTGTGCACCTTGTTTTTGTATATTATATTTTAATCTTTCTACCCTTATTTTGTTACTTTCACACGCTGTAATAATGCTTTCGTTATTAGACATTGCAGAAATTTGTGTAGTTTTTCCTCCTGGAGCTGATGCCATATCTAATATATTCTCCTTTTCTTTTGGCTCTAGTATAATTACAGGTATCATAGATGACAAATTTTGCATATATATTTTTCCATTTTTATACATTTCTAATTCTCTTATTTTATCTTCTTTTACATTTTCAATAATAAGAGCATCTTTATACCACTCTACGTCTTTATGTTTTATGCCTTCTATATCAAGTTCTTCTTTAATTTCTTCAGGAGATGTCTTTATTGTATTTACTCTTATGGTTACATACTTTTCCTTTGATAGTCCCTCTACTATTTTATTTGCAACTTCTATTCCATATTGTTTTACCAATAGCTCTTTAAAAAAATCTGGAATCATATTTATCATCCTTTAATTCATTTGAACTTTTCCTATTATACTATTTATGTCATCGATATTATGACGTTTCATGTAATCTTCTACACCTTCTATTGCCTTAATACTTGTTTCTGGCTCTATGAAATTTCCTGTTCCAATTGAAATAGCTGTTGCACCTGCAAGCATAAATTCTATTACATCTGCTCCTGTAACTATTCCTCCTAGACCTAATACAGGAATTTTTACTGCATTTGCAACTTGATATACCATACGTACTGCAACTGGCTTTACGGCTGGTCCTGAAAGACCTCCCATGTTATTTGCTAAAACTGGTCTTTGTTTTTCTATATCAATACTCATACCAAGCAATGTATTAATTAATGAAACTCCGTCTGCACCAGCATCTTCAGCACCTTTGGCAGGAGCTGTTATATCTGTTACATTTGGTGTTAATTTTACAATTAATGGTTTATCTAAAACTTTTCTAACTTGTGAAGTTACTTCTTTTACTCCTTCATAAGATGTACCAAACGCCATACATCCTGCCTTAACGTTTGGGCATGATAAATTTAATTCAACTCCATCTATGTCTAAAGTGTTTAAAACCTTTGCAAGCTCAACGTATTCTTCTATTGAACTGCCACAAGCATTAACTATTATTTTTGTGTCAAATTTTTTTAACCATGGTAAATCTTTTTCCATAAAATATTCTACCCCTGGATTTTGAAGCCCTATAGAATTTAACATCCCAGCTACTGTCTCACAAACTCTTGGTGGCTTATTTCCTGGTCTTGGTTTAAGAGAAGTTCCTTTTGTTACAATTCCTCCTAGTTTGTTTAAGTCTATAAATTCACTAAATTCTCTACCATATCCAAATGTTCCTGATGCAACTGTTACTGGATTTTTCATTTTTATTCCAGCTAAATTTACTTCTGTTTTCATAACCAAATTTCCTCCATTTATTATCTTATATTTCAACAACGTTTGAATCAAATACCGGTCCTGCTTTACAAACATGTGTATAAACTGTTTGTTCTCCTGCATTTACTTTTACAGCACAGCCAAGACATACACCTATTCCGCATCCCATTCTTTCTTCTAGCGAAATTTGACATGGTATTTTTTTCTCTTCTGCATATTGTTTAACAGCTTTTAACATTGGAAGTGGTCCGCAAGCGAATATTGCATCTACATTTTCTTTTTCTATATCTTGTTTTAATAAGTCTATTGCAAATCCTTTTTGTTTGTAGCTTCCATCGTCTGTTGTTATTACTAATTTACTTGAAACTTTGTTAAATTCGTCTTCTAAAACTACAGCATCTTTATTTCTAAAGCCTAAGTATATATTTACATTTGCATTTTTGTTTGCTCTTTTAGCTAATTCATATAATGGGAATACTCCGATTCCTCCACCTAATATTGCAATGTTTTTCTTTCCTTCATAGTTAAATGAGCCTTGACCAAGTGGACCTAATATATCAATATATTCTCCTACTTCTCTATTACTTAATATTTCTGTACCTTTTCCCTTTACTTGAAAAATAAATTCAACTATATCTCCTTCTATATTGTATATACTTATTGGTCTTCTAAGTAATGGCTCTATTGCATCTTTTACCCTAATTTCTAGAAATTGCCCGTGGTTTTGCATTTCTTGCAATTTCTTTTTCTGCTACAGAAAATTTATATATTCCCTCTTTTAACTTTTCTTTTTTTACTAATTTACACTTAGCATGTACTGGCATTTTTCGTTTCTCCCTTCTATTATTTATTTATGCTTGCATTAAGCTCGTCCCTCATACGTATTGCTTCTGCTCTTGTTGCACCTGCGAAATCTTCTTCAGCATATTTATCTTTCCATATTTCTGATTTATATGCACACATTAAACTTCTTGAAGCATTTACAATTCCTCCGAAGTCCATTTGAATCAAATCCAAGTGCTATATCTTCTGCTTTTCCGCCTTGTGCACCATATCCAGGAATTAGGAAATATGAATTTGGCATTATTTTTCTTAGTTCTTCTAGCTGTTTTGGATATGTAGCCCCAACTACTGAAGAAACACTACTATATCCATATTTTCCTATTAATTCTTTTCCCCATTGATTTACAAGTTTTGCAACTTTTACATATATTTTTTCTCCATCTTCTGTTACCAAATCTTGTAATTCTCCTGAAGATTTATTTGATGTCTTTACAAGTATGAAAATGCCTTTTCCGTAAGTCTTGCAGTCTTCTATGAAAGGTAGGATTCCATCTGTTCCAAGGTAAGGATTAACTGTTACAAATTCTACATCAAATATACTTTTGTTTAATTCACCAATTTTTGTTTTTCCAATCGACGCATTTGAATATGCTTTAGCTGTTGTACCTATATCTCCTCTTTTCATGTCTGCAATTACTATCATGCCTTTTTCTTTTGCATATTCACACGTTTCTACAAAGGCTTTTATTCCTTCTACTCCAAACATCTCATAAAAAGCAATTTGTGGTTTTACAGCTGGCACAATGTCATATACTGCATCAATTAATTTTTTATTAAACTCAATTATTGCTTTTTTAGAGCCTTCTAAATCTTGTGAATATTTATTTTTTATACAATCTGGTATTATATCATACCTAGGGTCTAGTCCTATTACTGTTGGGTTGTTTTTTTCTTTTATTTTTTCTATTAAATTATCAATTGCATTTTCCATCTTTTCTATCTTACCTTTCTATTTAGCACTATATACAATTTTTCCTGACACAATTGTATATTCTACTTTTCCTTTTAATTTTTTTCCAATAAATGGTGTATTTTTAGACTTTGAAACTATACTTTCTTTTGTATAAGTATATTCTACTTCTGGGTCAAATACTGTAATATCTGCTACTTTTCCTTCCCTTAATTCGCCTCTATCTATGTTTAATATTTTTGCTGGACCATAAGACATTAATCTAACCATATCTAAGTAATTTATTTTGTTTTTATCTATTAATGCTGTTATTGTAGCAGGTAGTGCTGTTTCAAAACCTATTATTCCATTTGGAGCTGATGCAAGCCCTTTTTGTTTTTCTTCTTCTGCATGAGGTGCGTGGTCTGTTATTATTGCATCTATTGTTCCATCTTTTAAGCCTTGTATTATTGCTTCTTTATCTTTTTCTGTTCTAAGAGGTGGGTTCATTTTTGCATTTACTCCACTTTCTAATACTTCATCTTGAGTAAAGAAATAGTAGTGTGGACACGTTTCACAAGTAACTTTTACTCCTCTTTTTTTGGCATCTCTTATCATATTAACTGACGTTTTTGTACTTATATGGCAAATATGTGTATGCAAATTGTTTGTTTCTGCAATTACAATATCTCTTCCTGCCATTATTTCTTCTGCCTCTGGTAATACACCTTGAACTCCTAATTTATCTGCTATCTCTCCTGCATTTATAGCACCTTGTGATACAGATTTTTCCTCACAATGTTCTGCAATAAAACTTCCAATTTTATTTACTTCGCACATTGCAGTTCTAATTGTTCTTGCGTTTTCTACTGGCATTCCATCATCTGAAAATCCAACAGCTCCTGCTTCTTTTAATTCCTTAAAATTAACTAATTCTTCTCCTTTTTCTCCTTTTGTTACACTTGCATAAGGTAAAACATTACACAAGTTAACTTCTTTTGCTCTTTCTATTATTTGTTTTAAAACTTCTATATTATCTGGTGTTGGTTTTGTATTTGGCATTGGGCATATTGTTGTAAATCCACCTTTTACCGCGCTTTTTGAACCTGTTTCAATTGTTTCTTTATGTTCAAAACCTGGCTCTCTTAAGTGGCAATGCATATCTATCATGCCTGGCATTATGTATAAATTATTACAGTCAATAACTTTATCTGCTTGACAGTTTATGTTCTTTCCTATTTTTGCAATTTTTCCATCTTGTACGAGTACATCTAACTTTTCATTTGTATTACTTGCGTAGTCTATTACTGTTCCATTTTTTAACAATATACTCATGAATTTTCCTCCCAAAATATAAATTTTTCCTAATCATATCATTTTTTTTACTGATTTTCAAGATATTTTGCCATATTTAGATGTTAAATAGTTTAGGAGGTTTTTTATGTGTTTTA
Organism: uncultured Clostridia bacterium; assembly: GCA_947628715.1. GTDB lineage: Bacteria > Bacillota > Clostridia > TANB77 > CAG-508 > JAAWPK01. Next base: position 75,066 of record CANRAW010000003.1, on the reverse strand, counting down.
TGTAATTTATAACAAAATTTTGCCTCATTTTCCTTAATTTTATCGAATTTCTCTTGACTTTACACGTTTTTTCCTTTATTATATATTTGGTTATTTTAGAAATTTTTTAGATTTTTCATATAGCAACTTTTATGTTGTGAAGTTTGGAGGTTAATATTATGAGTAATTTAGTTTCGTATTTGTTTAAAACAAATTCATTTAAGGTTTGTCCTGATAATAAACCATTTTGGTATACTTCAGGAAAGATAGGGCCTTACTTTATTAATACTCATTTTCTTTACGGAAGTGAGGGGGAAGCAACTCAATTTTTAAGTTATATTGATGCAGAAAAAGATAACAAAATAGAGCTTCCTAAAAAAATATTTGAAAAAACTTTAAATCAATATAACAATAATGCTATTTATAAAGAAGTTATCGACGAAATGGTTTCTTTTATAAAAAATACATTAAATGTTGACGAAATTGATTATGTTTCAGGTGGAGAAAGACGTGATTGGTTCTTCTCTAATATTGTAGCAAATCTTTTAGGAAAACCACATATAACAATATTTAAAGATTTATCTACTGTAGTTTCTAATCAAGATTTTTCAGAAACATCAGTAAAAACTAACTTAAATGGTAAAAAGGTTTTACATGTTGCTGATTTAATTACTGCCGCTTCTAGCTATGTACGTGCTTGGATACCAGCTGTACAATCACTTGGGGCTGAAATTATATGGAGCGTCGTTGTTGTAGATAGGATGCAAGGTGGAAATGATAGACTAAAATCTCTTGGAATAGATGCTTATTCTTTAGTACAAATTGCACCTGATATGTTTAAAAAAGCTCTTGATTTAGGCATAATTTCAGAAGAACAAAATGCAATGCTTAATAAATTCTTTGAAGATCCTGATGGAACTATGAGAAAGTTTTTGATAGAACATCCTGAATTTTTGGAAAATGCACTAAAGTCTGACGAAAAAACAGTTGTAAGAGCAAGACTTTGCATCGAAGGCGATTTATATGGATTAAAATAAAAATAATATAATGAGGTAAGTTAACCTTGTGGCTCCGAGAAATCGGAGCTTTTATTTATCCTTATAAAACTTCTATATTTATCTTACCTCTTTTCACCTAATACAATTTTTATTTCAAATTTTGTTTTATTTCTTTCAACTGATAACGTCACTTCATCCCCTACTTCTTTTGTATAGATATATTGTCTTAATTCGTTCATTTTATTTAATTCTATATTATCTATTTTTGTTATAATGTCCCCTTTTGCAAGACCTTTCCCATAAGATGCTCCATCTTTTTTTATTGAAACAACATATATTCCATTATCGAATTTTACATCATTGTCTAAATATTGTATAACCTCTTTATCATAAGCATATATACCTATTGATGGCTCTTTAAACCTGCCATTTAACTGTATTTTTTCTATAATTGGTTTTACAATATTAATTGGTATTGCAAAACCTATACCTTCAGCTTCTTCTATTTTTACTGAATTAATTCCTATTACTTCTCCCTTTTCATTTAACAAAGGACCACCACTATTTCCACTATTAATTGTTGCATCTGTTTGAATTAAATCCTCCATATATGAAAGTTCTTCATCTTCTTTAATTTTTATCGTTCTATCAACCGCGCTTATTATTCCTGATGTAACTGTTCTTTGAAATTCTAAGCCAATTGGATTACCTATTGCATATACACTTTGACCTAGCTTTATTTTATCTGAATCTCCTAATGTTATAGGTGTTAGACCATATTTATCAATTTTGACAATAGATAAATCTATATCTGCATCAGACCATACCACCGTTCCTGGGTATTCTTCTCCGATTTTCTATTGTAACATAGCATTTACTGTATTTTGCACCGCTAACATGCTCATTTGTAAGGATATATCCTGTATCTAAAATAACAATACCGCTTCCAAGAGATAACTTTTTTTCTGAATTTATACTAAAAATTGAAGTATCATTTGCATCTATTTTTGATATACCTACAACACATTTTGAAGTTACTTCTAGCATATCGCTTACATTAGTTATATCTTCCGTGTTTACTTTATTTGCAATTTTTACAGCATTGTAATCAGCTTCTTTATCTATCTCTATATTTATGTACATATCATATAAAACAATGCTAATTGTTGAAATTATAAATACTAAAATGATTTTGCCTAAAATTTTTGTTAAAATATGTGGTTTTTTCTCCTCTTTGCGATAATTTTTCAAATATATCTTTCCTTTCTAATGTTACCTATTTCTTTCATTATTCTCAATATTTAGGAAATATATACTTGTTTTTGTATTACATTTTTAATTGTAGTAATATGCTATTTTTATGTGTATATAAGCCTCAAGTTTAAAAAAAGAAACTTCAGTAACACTTTACTGAAATTTCTTTTTTGTAACTTTATATTCTACTACTTGGAGCTTTCATTTATTATCTTCTCTACCTCTTCATTTTTAACTGTTTCATTAACTTTAATAATTATATTATATGTACCTCAAACACGTTTGTCAATACTATTTTACTATATTTTTCTTCTTATATTTGCCATTTTGTATGATATTTTTAGGAGAATTTCCTAAAGATTTATTTTTGCCATTTCCAAAGTTGTAAATTAAAAACATAGGTAATAAATTTTTAAAATAAATTTACTACCTACGTTATATAATAATTTATTTAACTTTGCCAAACACTTTCGCTAGACATTTTTTAGGTACAGCCATAAATTATGTTCATTTTATAACTTTACTAGCTTTCCGTATATTTTTATGATTTTTTAGTAATTAAAATTGGTTTTGTTACTTCTTTCCCTAAAACTGTACCATCACTATCTTTTGTTTTTAAATTTATTCCCGACAAATTTATAGATACCACTGGACGAATTGAATTAGAGTCATTGCTTCCTCTACCATCAGTACCAATTAAATGATTTGCACCTATGCTTCCGGAGTCCACACGGAATATATGTAAGCATGAATAACTTCCGCGGTAATACCCACAACGCGAAGCAACCCAATAAGAGCCTTCCTTTGGTATAATTACATCTTTATACTCTTCTTTAACTGATAAACTTCCCCAGCTAAATTTATAATATGTATATTTTGTTAATAAACTACTTACATTATTACTTTCAGTATATCCACTATACCACTTGTCTTGTTCACTTAATCCTAATTTTTTGCCTTTGGCTCCATTTACTTCTATGTCTAACTCTTCTTTACATATATTGGGTATATTTCTATTATTTGACATTGTTATTTCATATGTTTCACCATTTTTGTATGTACCATTTTTATAACTTGTCGGTGTAAATATATTTAGTTCCTCTATATCCTCTATTTTTATGCTCCTTGCTTTTGTTCCTAACTTCTCACTACTATAGCATATTTCACATAAGTCATTTAATAATTTTACTGCATTATTATATCCTTCGTATCCATATAACATTAATTTATAACTTGTTGGCATATCTGATATTAGTATCATTTCATTGCCTACTATTTTAAATATTCTCCATTTTAAATCTTCTGATGCAGGAGCAGTTGCATTTTTATATGCTGTGTTTGTAGTTTCTCCACTTGAGTAGTAATTTATTCCATATTTTCCTGTAGTTTCATCTTTATAATCTGGTTCTATTTCACTAGCAGGTGCATCTGCATTGTATGTTTTTATGTCAACAAATTCCTGATAATTAACATATTTTCCAATCAATTCTTCTGGTGAAAGTGGTTCCATTTCTTTTAACTTATCAATTACTTCATTTATTGTATCAGTTGTTTCTTCTACTAATTCTTTTTCGTCCTTTTGTGCTTTTGTATATTCTATTATTCCATTAGTAGCCAAACCTATAATATTATTTTTTACCGCAATTGATATTGTTAATGCTGATAGTATTACTATCAGTATTATTGATACTATTAATGAAATAAGCGTTATTCCATCCTCTTTTTTCATTTCTTTTGTTTCTTTTTTCATATCATTTTCCCTTTCGTATAATAAATTTAAATTTTTCCCATAAGTATTATTTATTTAAAATTTCCTACTTTAAAGACAAACCTTTCTAGCAATGCGTGCAGAAAAAAACTATTTCATTTTAATGCGACAGTCCTTTGAGACGGGGGTTACGACCCGCGAAAGCCTTGGAGCAGAAAATGAAATATTTTTTTCTGCAGGTAGCTTTGCGGAAACTTTATCTACACACGAAAAAAAGACACACTTACTTTACGCCATTGTTTCGCGCCAACGCAAAACAAAACATAAAGAAGTTGTGTCTTTATATTTATTACCTATTATTTTATTGTATGTTAAATAGCCCCTAGAGCTACATGTGTGTGTGTGTGTGTGTGTGTGTGTACAGCCACAAGGGTTTCAACGATTGTGTTTAATTTTATCATTGCTCTCACCTTAAAATTATTATTCTACAATTTTTATTTTAAAATATAATTCGCCCCTTGTCAACACATTTTACAAAAAAACCTATTGTAAATTTTTTCAGATTACATCCATGATTTTTTTCTTGATAAAAAAAGAATTTAATAATTTTTGAAATAATTAAGCAATTTGAAAAATCGCTTAATATCTTGTCGACTATTCATAACATAAATTATATGAATTTTATTTTTTGATTCTGAGATAAAATAAATAATTCTATATGTAGAATTTCTTGTTCTTTTATAAATGATTTCTCTAAAACGTTTATCCGTAAATTCAGGAATATATCTACCTATATATGGTGAATTTTCTAAATATCCAATATACTCATATATCCCCTTTACAGTTTGATACGCATTTTTTAAAGAATAATTAGCTAAATATTCAAATACATTATCAATAGAATCATGAGCCGTATCGCTTACTATAATTTGCATATTTAAGCCTCATCCTCTCTTTTGATTCTTCTAAGGTCATAGCATTTCCATTTTCTATGTTATCTACACTTTTAAAAATATTCATAATAAAATATAAATTATATAGGCATCCCTTAAATGTTCCATCATCTTCCGGACATTCCCTAAGAAATTCACTAACCTTTTTTAAAGAAATATTTTCATTTTGTTTATTCATTTTTTCACTTTCCTTTCTTTTTACGCATTTCCTATTATGCTTAAAATACAGTTTTGATCTTCTTTTGATAAATCTTCAACACCATATACTTTTACATATTTTTTTGTAATCTCTTTTATAATTTCAAAACAATCTCGTCTCTTTATTTCTTCTTCGAGATTATATGGTAAAGACTCAATAATATTAATAAAATTTTCCCTCACTTGAGACATATAAAACCTCCTTTTCAATTTTTATTTATATATTATAACACATTTTTATAAAATATAATATTTTTTTCCGTAGAATCTCGCCAATTTTTTTATTATTATTTGCTATTGCATTTTTAATTTTATTATTATATAATCACTTTGTATTTGTAGCGGAAAATGGGGGCTAGAAATGAAAAAGGATGTTTATAATTTAAGTAAGCCACAAAAGGCTATTTGGCGGACTAGAGCAGTATTTTAAAGGTACTAATATCAACCGCATTATATCTTATGCGGATTTTTCTCATGATATTAGTGTGTTAGATTTTGACCTTTTAGCAAAATCTATAAATCATTTATTCAAAAGCAATGACGCTTTTCAAACAAGATTATTCCTTGAAAATGGAGAAGTTAAACAATACTTTTGTGATTTTGAAGAAGTTAAAATTCCAATTTACGAAATAACTTCTATTGAAGATTTTATAAAAGAGGACGCTAAAAGAACAAACATATATAAAAATCTTATAGAAACCCCTCTTTATGAATTTGTACTTTTTAAATATAAAGGCACATCTTCTGGTGGCATTATTCTAAATTTCCACCATATTATTTGTGACGCTATAACTGCGGCACTTTCTATTAGACAAATCTCAGAAACCTATAATTCTTTAGTACAAGGAAAAGGTCTTCCTAATATAAATCCTGATAAATTTTCATATATCCAATACTTAAATAGTGAAAATGAATACATTTCTAGCGATAAATTTATAAAAGACAGAGATTATTGGCAAAAAATCTATGAAACTGTACCTGACGTTGCAACAATTTTTAGTGAAAAAAAGACTAAAGATTACGTAAGCCCCGACGCTGAAAGATTAATTTCCGTTGTAGATGGTGAATTAATAAGAAAAATAAAAGAATTATGTGAAGAATTAAAAATATCTATATATAACTTTTTTATGGCAGTTTTTGGTATTTACTTATCAAAAGCATCTAGACTTAATGACTTTGTTATAGGAACACCTATTTTAAATAGGACTAATTATAGAGAAAAAAATACCTGTGGAATGTTTATAAGCACTATTCCTTTTAGAATAACTTTAGATAACAATTCTAGTTTTTCTGATTATGCCTCAAAGATTTCACAAGATACACTTTCTATGCTTAGACATCAAAAATATTCTTATGAATATATTTTGCAAGACCTAAGAAAAAGAGACCCAAATTTACCTAATTTATATAATGTAATGCTCTCTTATCAGATAACTAGAGCATCTGACACTTCATGCAATTATACAACTGATTGGGTTACAAATAATTGCATTGGAGAAGATTTAGATATTCATATATACGACTTAAATGATGCTGACCTTATTAATATTGCTTATGATTATAATACAAATAAATATGAAAAAAGTAATATTGAACTTATACATCCTAGAATAATGCAAATAATTAAACAAGTTTTAGAAAAAAAGGATATATTACTTAAAGATATTGATATTGTAACTCCTAATGAAAAGTTACAAATTATAAATGAATTCAATAATACAAAAACCGAATATCCAAGTGATAAAAGTGTTATTGATTTATTTGAAGAGCAAGTTTTAAAAAATCCAAATGATATTGCAGTTTGTTTTGAAAATAATACGTTAACATATAAAGAATTAAATGCTAAAGCTAATTCCTTAGCATCTTTCTTAAAACGAAAAAATATAGGCCTTGGTGATTCAGTTGCAATGTATTTGGATAAATCGCTTGAAGCCATCGTTTCAATAATTGCAACTTTAAAACTTGGCGCATGCTATATGCCTATTGATATTTCTTACCCAGAAGATAGAATTAAATTTATGATAAATGATGCAAAAGCAAAGGTTCTTTTGACTACATCTAATCTAAACTTTAATATAGATATAAATATACCAAAAATTATAGTAGATTTAAATTCTGACATATATAGTAAAAATACTGACTTCATGCCTCCTAAAATAAAGCCTTCTGATTTAGCCTATATTATATATACGTCTGGTTCTACAGGAAAGCCAAAGGGTGTCATGGTATGTCATAAAAATATAGTAAGACTTGTTAAAAATACAAATTACATAACATTTTCTAAAGGAGACCGCATATTACAAACTGGCTCTATTGCTTTTGATGCCTCAACTTTTGAAATATGGGGTGCTCTACTTAATGGCTTAGAGCTCTTCCTATTGAAAAAAGAAGACTTGCTTAACCCAGTATATTTTGCCGATTATATAAAAAGAAATAAAATTACAATTCTTTTTTTAACAACTGCACTCTTCAATAAATTTAGTGAAACAGACCCTAAAATGTTTAATACTTTAAAGTATTTGTTTGTTGGAGGTGAAGCATATTCTTTTAGGCACTTTAAACTTGTCAAAGATTCAAATCCACATTTGACATTTTCTCACGTTTATGGTCCTACTGAGAATACGACATTTTCAACTTATTATGATATAAAGGATACCTCTTCAGGTATAATTCCTATTGGAACTCCCCTTGCAAATTCAACATGCTATGTTGTATCTAATTCAGGCACATTACAACCAATAAATACTCCCGGTGAGCTTTGGGTTGGTGGAGATGGTCTTTCTTTAGGTTACCTTAATAGAGAAGACTTAAATTCTGAGAAGTTTATTCCTAATCCTTTTGGTGAGGGTTATATTTATAAAACAGGAGATTTAGTTTATTTACTTCCTGACGGTAATATAAATTATATTGGAAGAATAGATAACCAAATTAAACTAAGAGGTTTTAGAATTGAACTTAGTGAAATAGACTCTAAAATTCTTACATATCCTGGAATTAAAGAAAGTGTTACGGTAATAAATTCTAACCAAATTTGTTCATATATTATTTCAAATGAAACAATTTCGTTAGATAAATTAACTAATTATTTAAAAGGTATTTTACCTGTTTTTATGATACCTAATTTTATCATGCAACTTGATAGCTTACCTTTAAATGTTAATGGCAAAGTTGATAAAAAGAAATTGCCTACTCCTTCTCTCATAAATGCAGATAAAAAAATTATCCCTGCAAGAAATGAAATTGATAAATTAATTATAGAAGAATTAAAAAATACTATTCATGTTGATAATATAAGCATTGGAGATTCATTTTTCGGTATTGGTGGAGATTCTTTAAATGCTATTACTTTATGCACACATTTATCTAGCAAATTAAATATAAATATTTCTATTAAAGACATTTTTGATAAGCCAATTATTAAAGATTTATCAGATTTTGTTGCCAATAATAATATTATGGAAACAAATCAGACTATAACTAAAGCAGAAAAAAGAGAAAATTATCCTTTATCGTCTGCACAAACTAGAATATATTATGCAAATACTGTCGCATATAATGAAAAAACTTTATACAACGTTTCTGGTGGAATATTGTTTGACACATTGCTTGACTCAAATAAGCTACAACTAGCTTTAAATGAACTTGTTTCTCTTCACTCTAGCTTTAGAACTTCTTTTAAATATGTAAATGGCGAGCTTATGCAGTCTATAAGCGAAAATGTTGATATAAATTTAGAAACAGAATATTCTTCTTTAGATGCTAAAACATTAACTGACGCATTTCCTAAGCCTTTTGATTTATCTAAGGCTCCGCTTCTTCGTGCTAAATTATATATTTTAGATAATAATAAAAGTTTATTATTGCTAGATACACACCATATTATTGTTGACGGTACTTCCCTATCTCTTATATTTGACGAACTTTGCAAACTTTATGAAGGTAAAAAAGTAAATAACAAAGAATTAAGATATGTTGACTATGCAGTTTGGGAGAAAGATTTTATCTCTTCTTCAGATATAAAGCCTTATGAAGATTTTTGGACTGAAAGGTTTAAAAATTATACCCCTTCCCCTCTTAATTTACCTTATGATTATCCTTTATCAAGTGTAAAGAGTTTTAAGGGTAATACTATTTCAATGCAAATTGATAAAGAAAAATTTCAAAAAATAGAAAATCTTGCAAAGGCAAATAATGTTTCTAGTTATTCTGTATTTTTGACAGCTCTTTTTGTACTTTTAAACAAATATACTATGCAAGAGGATATTACTATTGGTTCGCCTTTTGCAGGTAGAAGTTTCAAGGAACTTAAAGATCTTGTTCGGTATGTTTATTAATAATCTTGTTTTTAATAAACACCTTGATACAAATGCACTATTATCTAATATATTACAAAACGTTCATGAGGATATTACATCTTGCATTTCTAATCAACCATATCCTTTTGAACTACTTCAGAAAAAACTTAACTTAGGTGCAAATAATAATTTACTTGATGTAATGTTTACTTTTCAAAATATAGATAGTAATGTTCCTACAATAGACGGCGTTTCTGGTAATATAATAATACCTAAAAATAATACTTCTAAATTTAATTTGTGGTTTGAAGTAGTTCCTTCTACATGCACTTTTAATTTAGAATATAATACTGATTTATTTAAAAATAAAACTGCAGAAGGCATTTTAAAGCATTTTATATATGTTTTAGAAAATCTTGAAGAAAATCTTAATAATAAATTATGTGATATTAGTATCATAACTCAGGAAGAAGATATGCTTCTTTCTAAATTTAATGATACCTTTATGCCAGTTAATGATGATACCATTTGCTCAATTTTTGAAGAACAAGTTATGAAAACTCCAGAAAAAATTGCTGTTGTTTGTAACGGTGTTTCTTTAAATTATGAAGAACTTAATAAAAAAGCAAATAGCTTAGCACATTACTTAGTAAAACGTGGAATACATGAAAACGATATTATTTGTATTATGACTAACCGCTCTCTTGAAACTATTGTATGTATGCTTGGAATCTTAAAAGCAGGTGCAGCATTTTTTAACGTTGACCCTACATACCCTAAGGATAGAACATCATATTATATAAAAGATAGCAATACTAAATATGTATTAGTTCAAAGCGAATTAAAAGAAAATGTAAGCCAAATAGAAAATATTATTGAAATTGATTTAAAAAATAACGATATTTATGGAAAAAATTTCGAAAACCTAAATATTAAGCCAAATAAAGACTCTTTATCTTATATAATCTACACATCTGGTTCTACTGGCACTCCAAAAGGTGTAATGCTTACCCAAGTTGGTTTTGCAAATATGGTTAAAGCCATGACTTATGCTTTAGATTATTTAAGAGATGGAAAAGACCATGCAATTGCCTCTGTTACTTCTACGCCTTTTGATATATTTGTTTATGAGATTTTTGTGTCTCTTACTCATGGTATGAAGGTTGTTATGGCAAATAATAATGAACATAGAAATCCTAAATTGTTAGATAGTTTAATTAAAAAGGAAAATGTCGATGTAATGACTGTAACACCTAGCCTTATGAAAATAAACTATGATAATAGAGAAAAAGATTCAGCTCTTGCTCTTGTTAAAAATATGGTTTTTGGTGGAGAGCCTCTTCCTCAAAAATTCATTGACGATTTACGTGCTCTAAGCTCTGATATAACAATTTATAATATTTATGGACCTAGTGAAATTACAGTTTTAAGTAATGTTCAAAATCTTGATAAAGAAAAAGAAATTACTGTTGGTCCTCCTATTAAAAATGTTCAAATTCATATATTAGATAAAGATATGAAAAGAGTTCCTATTGGTGTTGTAGGTGAAATATATATTTCAGGTATTCAAGTTGGACTTGGATATATTAATAAACCCGACCTTACTGCTAAGGCTTTCTTTGACAACCCTTTTGGAAGCGGAAAAATATATAAATCTGGAGATATTGGCAGATGGACTTTTGACGGAAAAGTTCAATGCCTTGGTAGAATTGACCATCAAATTAAATTACATGGTCTTCGCGTTGAACTAGGTGAAATTGAAAATAAAATATCTCAAATTGAAGGTATTACTGATTGTGTTGTAAACAAGGCTACTGTAAATAATAAAGAAGTTTTATGTGGATATTATGTAACAAGTGAAAATATTTCTGAGAATAAAGTTAAAGAATTTTTGAGAAGGTCTTTACCTCAATATATGGTGCCAACTTACATAATTAAGTTAGAAAAAATGCCTTATACTATTAATAGAAAAATTGATAGAAAAGCTCTTCCTTTGCCTGATTTATCGAATCAAGAAACTCCTAAAGTTACACCAAATATTTCTGAAAATGATTCAAATGAAGATAAACTTATGCAAATTTGGAAAGAAATTTTAAAAGTAGATAATATTTCTATAGACGATAATTTCTTTGATATTGGTGGAGATTCCTTAAGTGCAATTAGTTTGCAAATTGAGGCTATTAAGTATGGCTTTAATTTTGAATATGGTGATATTTTTAAATATCCTACTATTAGGAAACTTTCTCACAAACTTCCAAAGGAAAAAAATACATATTTTCAGGACTATGATTATTCTAAGGTTAATGAAGTTCTTGCTAGAAATACAACTAAGAATTTCAAAACTATATCTAAGATTGATGTTCGGAAATATTTTAGTTATTGGTGGGACAGGATATCTTGGCTCTCATATTATATATGAATTTTTAAATCAAAATAGTGGAGATGTTTATTGTTTAATTAGAAATAAAAATAATGTTGCACCTAGATATAGATTACTTCAGTCTTTGAGATTTTATTTTGGAAATGACTTTGTTTCAAAGGTTTCTGATAGAATTATCGTTGTGTCTGGTGATTTTACAGTAGATGCTAATTTAGGCTTATCTAACAATGAATTAAAGCCTGTTATTAAAAATATTTCTACTGTTGTAAATTCTGGCGCACTTGTAAAACATTTTGGTCAAAAAGAAGAATTTGAAGCAATAAATGTTACTGGTACTGAAAATGTTATAAAATTTTGTACAAAATATGGTAAGAGATTACTTCATGTTTCTACTGTCAGTGTTTCTGGTAATGGTGAAAAAGAAGAAAACGTTATTGAAACTGTAGATAATGTAAACAATAAAAAAATATTCACAGAAAATGATTTATATATTGGACAAAAAATTTCAAGTATTTATTCTATTACGAAATTTAAAGCTGAAATTGCTGTCCTTGAAGCTATTTATGATGGACTAGATGGAGCTATTGTAAGACTTGGAAATATAACAAGTAGATACTCTGATGGTGCTTTTCAACAAAATGCTAATGATAATGCTTTTGCTAAAAGAATCAAAAGTTTTATTGAAATTGGTGCTGTTCCAAAATATACACTAGCACATGAAATTGAGCTTACTCCTGTTGATTTAGCATCTAATGCAATTTTAAAAATACTAAATCATAAATCTGATTGCAATATGTTTCATATTTTTAACCCAAAATTGCTTTCTATACCTGTACTTATAGATACAATGTCAGCACTTGGTATGGAACTTCTTCCGGTTTCTAATCAGATGATGACTGATATTATAACAGGTATATTAGAAGACGATAAAAGAAAAGACATAGTTTCTGGCATAATTCATGATTTAGATAAAGATAAACTCCTTATATATACCTCTAATATTAGGTTAAATTGTGAGTTTACTGAAAATTATTTGAAAAATATTGGTTTTCACTGGAAAAAAATTGATAAAAATTATATAATAAAATATATGAATTATTTAAAAAAGATTGGCTTTATTAATTTTTAACTAATGATAAAGGAGGTAATTAACGATGCAACTAATCGATACATCATTTATACTTGTTATTATATCAACATTTTTATGTATTTTTCTAATGCGATACTCACTAAAAAACAAGCCCGTATCTCAAATTCAAAAGTTATTGGCTTCTATGTTTGCTTGTTCAATTATTATTTTAGTTGGTCTTATTGTTCAAAAAATTGCTTATGTTGTTTTCCACATTGAACCAACTTATTTTGAATTCTTTATTTACATAGGAACGTGCTTCTTCCCTGTAACTTTCTTCTTAATGGCTCTTGCCTTTGTAAATACTAAAATTAAAATTACTAAAAAATATGCTTTACTTATTGTTGTTCCAATTACAACGCTTTTAATAATTTTGACGAATAACTATCATCATTTATTTTATAATGAATTTTCATTTAATCTTAGTGAAATGGAATATGGTCCTCATGCTACAGTTCACCTTATATATACTTATGGGTTGTTTCTAATTGGTTCTATTATGATGATTTTACACTCGTCAAAAAATTCAGGATTCTTTTCTAAGCAATCTTTACTTATTATAGCGGGAATTTTGACACCAGTAATTGTAAATGTTCTAGGTACATTAAATATTTTGCAAATGAATATTTATTCAACACCAATTGCCTTTGCATTTACATTGTTCTTCTTTTCTCTTGCTATATTTAAGTTTAACTTTTTGTCAGTTACTCCTATTGCCCTTGAAAAAGTTGTTGATAGGATGTCTGACAGCTATCTTGTTTTAAACGACAAAAATGTAATTATAGACTTTAATAAGTCATTTCTTTCTACTTTTAAATTAAAAGAACAAAATATAAGAAACACAAATATTCTTGATTGGAATAAAACTGTTCATTTAGCTAATTTGCAAACAGCTTTAGAGACAGTTTCTGTTAGCCCTAAAACTCTTTCTTTTGAGTCAAAAGTAGATTCTATTAACAAATATTTTAACATTGAAATTTCAAGTATTGTTAATAAAAATATGTTTCTTGGTGTTCTTATCTTATTTAAAGATATTACACAACATATGCAAGACTTGGATACTATTAAATCTAATCAGGATATGTTAATTGAAAAAGAGCGTTTTGCATCATTACGGTCAAATGATTGGTGGTATTGCGCATAACTTAAAAACTCCTATCATGTCTATATCTGGTGCTGTCGAAGCTCTAACTGATTTAGTTAATGAGTATGATTCTTCAATTGGTGACCCTGAAGTTACTAATGAAGACCATCATGAAATTGCACGTGATATGGCTTCATGGATTTCTAAAATAAAGACTCATACTTCGTATATGTCTGATGTTATTACTGCTGTTAAAGGACAAGCCGTTGAAACAACTGATGAGATTTCTTCTGATTTTTCTATAGAAGAGCTTGTAAAACGTATAAATATTCTTATGAAACATGAACTTAAAAATGCTTTAGTTGAACTTAGAACTAATGTAAATATTGACGCTAATTTCATGATTCATGGAGATGTAAATTGCCTTGTACAAGTAATCAATAATTTAATTTCTAACGCTATACAGTCTTATAATGGTAAACCTGATAATGTTATTGATTTTAATATTGAGAAAAAAGAAAATTCACTCGTTTTGTCTATACAAGATTATGGTTCTGGTATGCCTGAAGAAGTACAAAATAAGTTATTTAAAGAAATGATTACTACTAAAGGTAAAAATGGAACTGGTTTAGGATTATTTATGTCTTATTCAAATATAAGAGCTCATTTTAACGGTAATATTAGCTTTAAGTCTGAAGTTGGAAAAGGCACAACATTTACTATTGTATTGCCAGTATAATTATTGTATATTACAATTTGCATTTTTTTATTATTTTTCTTGCATTTTTTTACATTTTTCTATATAATCGTATAAAGGATGTGATAGTGTGAGAAAAAATATTCAATCTCAGGCTTCAAACGGAATAAAAGTTTTAGTTGTAGATGATGAACTAGGCATAATTGATTCATTATCTATATTTCTAAAAAAATCTGGATACATTTTTACAGGTGTAACAGACCCATTAGAGGCTATTGAAAAAGTAAGACAGGAACATTTTGACTTAATGGTTCTTGACTTTATCATGACACCTATTCATGGTGATAAAGTCGTTGAAGAAATTAGAAAATTTAATAAAGAATTATATATTTTGCTTCTTACTGGACATAAAGATTTGGCTCCACCTCTTGAAACTATAAAGAGACTAGATATTCAAGGGTATTGCGAAAAGAGTGATAAATTTGACCAATTATTGCTTCTTATTGAATCTGGTGTAAAAGCAATTAAGCAAATGAATACTATTAAGCAAATCAATTCTGAACTTAAAGAAGCTAACGATAAACTTGAAAAAGCATATATGGAAAGTATTGAAACTTTAAGATATACTGTTGAAGCAAAAGATCCTTACACAAAAGGACATTCTGATAGAGTTTCTGAATATTCTGTTTTAATTGGAAAATATCTAGGACTTTCAGAAGAAGATTTACATACTTTAAAAGTTGGTGGACTTTTCCACGATATTGGAAAAATTGGTATACCTGATAGTATTCTTTTAAAACCTAGTAAACTCACTCCTGACGAGTATTCTGAGATAAAGAATCACCCAGCTATCGGTGTTCATATATTATCTAATGCAGCTATTTTTCAAGATATTATACCTATTGTAAAGCATCACCACGAAAGATATGATGGGCAAGGTTATCCTTCAAAATTAGCAGGTGAAGATATACCATATCTTGCAAGAATTACTGCTGTTGCCGATACTTTTGATGCAATGACTTCAAGAAGAACATATAGGGATTCTTTAGACTTAAATTTTGTAAAAGAGGAAATAGAGAAGAACAGAAGAATTCAATTCGACCCACAAATTGCAGATGTTTTTCTTGATATATTAAATAATCACTTTGACGAAATTGAAAAAATACAATCAAAAATCATTTAATATTGTTTTTTAATTTTTAATATTATATATACTAAAGTTAAAAGGAGGATAAAATAAACAATGGATGAAAACAATTTAAAAGAAACAGATGAGGAAGTAATTAATGTAACCGCAAATACAACTTCTGTTAGAGCAGATAAAATGGGATATAACGTATGTTCTTTGATATTTGGAATTATCGGTCTCGTATGCGTTTGGTGCTGGTATATATCACTTCCAAGTTCAATAATGGCAATTATTTTTAGCGTAGCTGGTGCACATGACGGCGGTAGAGGTATGGGTATTGCAGGTCTAGTGCTTGGAATTATAGCTTTAGCTTTAAGGTTAGTATTTTTTGGACTTATTATGATTGGTGCATTTATAATGGCTTACAATGCCGTTGCATAAAAAAATAAGATAAAATAAAATAAGAACGTTTTTAAATACTAAAAGCGTTCTTTTTCTTTTTTATTCTATTTCCAAATATTCGTTATATGTACACTCTTTATCTACTATTTTGTTTCCACTAATATCTATAATTCTATTTGCAACAGTTTGGCACAATTCATGGTCGTGTGATGTAAATATCATATTACCTTTAAACTTCTTCATACCTTCATTTACTGCTGTAATGCTTTCCATGTCTAGGTGATTTGTTGGTTCGTCAAATATCAAGAAATTAGCACCAGATAGCATCATTTTTGCTAAGACACATCTTACTTTTTCCCCTCCTGATAATACACTAACTTTTTTTAATGCTTCTTCTCCTGAAAATAACATCCTACCTAAAAATCCTCTAACATACGTTTCGTCAGGGTCTTTTGAATATCTACGTAGCCAATCTACAAGTATCATATCTTGATTAAATAAATAATTATTATCCTTTGGAAAATAATCATGGCTTATTGTTGTTCCAAAAATAACTTCTCCTGAATCTGGCTCAACTTCCCCAGCAATTATTTGGAATAGCAATGTTTTTGCAATTTCATTATCAGATAGAAGTAAAATCTTATCGTCTTTTTTTACTGTAAATGATACATTATTTAGTATTTTTTCTCCATTAATTGATTTACATATATTTTTTATGGTTAATATATCTTTACCACATTCCCTATCTGGCTTGAAATCTATATATGGATATTTTCTATTTGATGGTTTTATTTCTTCTAGTTCTATCTTTTCAAGTGACCTTTTTCTTGAAGTTGCTTGTTTTGATTTAGAAGCATTTGCACTAAATCTTGCAATAAAGTCTTGTAATTCCTTTATCTTTTCCTCTTTTTTCTTATTTGATTCCTTTGCTTGTTTTAATGCAAGTTGGCTTGATTCATACCAAAAGTCATAGTTTCCTGGATACACTTTTATTTTTCCAAAGTCCACATCTGCAATATGTGTGCAAACTTTGTTTAAGAAATATCTATCATGTGATACAACAATTACAGTATTTTCAAAATCTATTAAAAAATCTTGTAGCCAGTTTATTGTTTTTAAATCTAAGTCGTTTGTAGGCTCGTCTAATAACAATACATCTGGATTACCAAATAATGCCTGTGCAAGTAATACTTTTACCTTATCTTTTGCCTCAATATCTTTCATTAATTTATAATGTTCTTCTGCTTTTATACCTAAGTTATTAAGTAATGTTTCGGCATCTGATTCTGCGTTCCATCCATCTAGTTCTGCAAATTTTTCCTCTAATTTGGCAGCTTTCATACCATCTTCTTCTGAAAAATCGTGCTTAGCATATATTGCTTCTTTTTCCTTCATTATTTTATATAGTTCTTGATTTCCCATAATTACAGTATCTAAAACTGTATATTCTTCGTAAGCAAAGTGGTCTTGCTTTAAAACTGAAAGTCTCTCACCTTTATCAACAGAAACCTCCCCCTTACTTGGCTCAATTTCTCCAGATAAAACTTTCAAAAACGTAGATTTTCCAGCACCATTTGCACCTATAATGCCATAGCAATTTCCTTTTCCAAATCTTATATTAACATCTTCAAATAAAACTCTCTTTCCAAATCTTACAGTAACTCCTGTTGAAACTAACATTATTTTTATCCCTCCGTTTTTGCCATAATAGATTAATTATACAACATTTTCTATTGCATTTCAAGGAAAATTTGCTTAAGGTACGTATTTGTTCTTGACTAATTTGATTTATCGCGTTAAAATATATTACTGAAGGGATGGGTGATTTAAGATGCTTAAAATTTATTATACTGATATGAAAACTGGCATAACTGCCGAAACAAATGAGTTTAAGAGAGGTTCCTGGATAAGTCTTATAAACCCGTCTAGCGATGAAATTGAGCAGGTATGTAATAATGTTCACATACAAAAAGATTTTATTATATATTCTCTAGATTTAGAGGAAAAGGCAAGAATTGACTATGAAGAAGATGACAATACAACTCTTTTTATTGTTGACGTTCCAACCATTGAAAAAAATAATGAATCTTCAATGTTTACAACACTTCCTCTCGGTATGATTGTTGTTAGGGATGATTACTTTATTACGGTTTGTTCAACAAAAAATAGGGTTATAGAAAACTTTGAAAAAAAACAGGCTAAAAATTTTGCGACATATAAAAAGAGTAGATTTATATTACAACTATTATATACTAACTCTTCATTTTTCTTAAATAATCTAAAACAAATTAATAAAAACATAGAAACTACTGAAATGAAATTAAAGGACTCGTTAAGAAATGAGGAACTTTTAAAGATGTTAACTCTTGAAAAGAGTTTAGTTTATTTCACAACTTCACTAAGAGCTAATGAGCTTGTCATGGAAAAAACTATGAGAGGTAAAGTTATCAAATTGTACGAAGAGGATGAAGATTTACTTGAAGACGCAATTATCGAAAATAAACAAGCTATTGAAATGAGCAAAATTTATAGCGATATTTTAAGTGGAACAATGGATGCTTATGCTTCATTAATTTCTAATAACTTAAATGTTGTTATGAAATTTTTAGCTTCTATCACTCTTGTTATTTCTGTTCCAACTATGATTGCTAGTTTTTGGGGTATGAATTTGAATTTGCCATTTATGAATAACAATATGGGATTTTTTATAATAATAGCTATTTCTCTGACACTTACTGTACTTACTACTTGGTGGCTAAAAAAGAAAGATATGTTAAATTAAAAACCAGCATATTTTGCTGGCTTTTTTTTAATTTACTTCATTTACATTTTCTTGAGTTTCATTTATTTCTTCTTCATTTGTAATTGGCTCTCCTAATACTTTTTCAGTATTTTGTAATTCACCTTTTAACTTATTATATAAGGTTGCACTGACATTTGATTTGTCTCCATTTTCATATTCTGCAATTGCAGACCTTACATCTATTAGCTCAAATCTATTTTTAGCACCTGACCCTTTATCATAGCAAAAAATAGGTACATAATCTACTTTATCTATTGATATTTTGCCCGTTTGGCCATTTTTTGTTATTTGCATATCCAATATTGCTGAACTTTGTGTGTGTTCTTTTACTTGACCTGATACAAAATTTCCTAGTGCATATACTACAAATACATCCTTTTCTGTTCCATCTTCTAATGTAATTCTTCTTTTTTCCATTGGCTCTATTACGTGTGCATGATTTCCTATTATTATATCAACTCCATTTTGAAATAATAATCCTGCAAGTCGTTCTTGTTCAGTATTTTGTTTTTGTACGTACTCGACTCCCCAGTGCATACTAGCACATATTATATCAACATTTTGCTGTTTTGCTAGATTTATTTGTTCTTTTATTAAATCGTCATCAATTATATTTACTAAATATTCTTTGCCTTGTGGAACTGGTATTCCGTTAGTTCCGTAAGTAAAAGATAGAAAAGCAATTCTTATTCCATTTACTTCTTTAACTAAAATATTATTTCTTTCTTCTTCACTTCTATATGTACCTACATGCTCTATGCCTATCTCGTCTAACGCATCTAGCGTGCTTATTATGCCCTTCTCACCTTTATCTATGCTATGGTTATTAGCAGTCGAAAGCACATCTATTCCTATATTTTTTATTGCAGTTCCAAGTGCTGATGGTGTATTAAATGTTGGATATCCACTATATCCTCTTGCCTCCCCTGCAAATGTTGTTTCAAGATTTCCAATTGATATATCTGCTTGTGTTATATATTTTGCAACATTTACAAATACTGGTGAAAAATCATATTCCTTCGTTTCTGAGTTATATGCAGATTTAAAATTTTGACTATGACACATTATATCTCCTATTGCAACAAATTTTATTGTTGTGTCCTTTGGAATTACTTGCTCTTCTTGTTTATCTCCTTGACTTTGACTGTCAGATATTTCCCCTGATATAGTCGTTTTATTTAATGTCTTAATTCCAATAAATGCCATTAAAGATATTAGTATTAACACTAATATTAATAGGCCTATTCTTTTATAATTTACATGATATTTCTTTTTTCTTTTCCTAGCATTACCTCTCATACTTTTCCCTTTCTTTATTGCATAGAAAATAATTGTAAGTTTTTATCCATTTTGTCATTATTATATCAAAACTAATTATAAAAAGTCTATACTTTATTTCTTAAATTATTGAATTTTCTTGTATTATCTTGTATAATAAGGGTATTACTTTTAATAGAGCAATTTTTTATTTTTTAGCTAGGGGGTTTTTATGGAAAATAAAAATGTATTAATAAGAGATTTATTTAGAAATATTTCTCAGTATGAAGATACAAATGTTGAAATATCAGGTTGGGTTAGAACTATACGTGATTCTAAAAATTTTGGTTTTATTGAAATAAATGATGGAAGTTTCTTCAAAAATGTACAAGTGGTTTTTGACCAAGAGCTTTCTAATTTTGACGATGTTAGGAAACTTTCTATTAGTTCTTCTATCATTGTTAAAGGTAATGTTGTTAAGACCGAAAATGCTAAACAGCCTTTTGAAATAAAAGCATCAGATATTCAAATTGTAAATCAAGCTGACTTAGATTATCCGCTTCAAAAGAAAAGACACTCATTTGAATATTTAAGAACTATTAGTCATTTACGTCCTAGAACAAATACTTTTAATGCCGTTTTTAGAGTTCGTAGTATTCTTTCTTATGCTATTCACAAATTCTTTCAAGAAAGAGGATTCGTTTACGTTCATACTCCAATTATAACTGGTAGCGATTGCGAAGGTGCTGGTGAAATGTTTAGAGTTACTGCAATGGATATGGATAATCCACAAAAAGACGAAAATGGAAAAGTTGATTTTTCTAAAGATTTTTTTGGTAAATCTTCTCACCTTACTGTTAGTGGTCAGCTTGATGTAGAAACTTTTGCTCATGCTTTTAGAAATGTTTATACTTTTGGTCCAACATTTAGAGCTGAAAATTCAAATACAGTAAAGCATGCAGCTGAATTTTGGATGATTGAGCCTGAAATATGTTTTGCTGATTTGCAAGACGATATGAATTTAGCTGAGGATATGATTAAGTTTATTATTTCTTATGTTTTAGAAAATGCACCTGAAGAAATGGAATTCTTTAATCAATTTGTTGATAATAGCTTGTTAGAAAGATTAAACAATGTTATAAATTCTGACTTTGGTAGAATCAGTTATACTGACGCCATCAAAGAACTTGAAAAAGTAAATGATAAGTTTGAATTTCCTGTTCATTGGGGTTCTGACTTGCAAACAGAGCATGAGAGATATTTGAGTGAAAAATTATTTGGTAAACCAGTTTTTGTAACTGATTATCCAAAGGATATTAAGGCATTTTACATGAAATTAAATCCTGATAATAAAACTGTTGCAGCCACTGACCTTCTAGTTCCTGGTATTGGTGAAATAATTGGTGGTAGCCAAAGGGAAGATGATTTTGAAAAACTTTCTAAACGTTTGAAGGAATTAAGTTTAAGTGAAAAAGATTATTGGTGGTATCTTGATTTAAGAAGATATGGTAGCTGTGTTCACAGTGGATTCGGCCTTGGTTTTGAAAGGATGATGATGTATTTAACTGGTATGCAAAACATACGTGATGTACTTCCTTTCCCAAGAACACCAAATAATTGCGAATTTTAAAGTAGCTTTATACATTAAGTAATCCCTCCATAATAAACAAATTGTTAGTTAAAATTTGTTTATTATGGAGGGATTACTTATTTATTAATTTTTTATATTTTGGTGCGCCATCGCGGGATCGAACCGCGGACCTTGTGATTAAGAGTCACCTGCTCTACCAGCTGAGCTAATAGCGCATATTTACAGTATTTTTATTATAATATCATTTTATCCTTTTGTCAAGTAATTAGAGCGGTTTTTCTGAAATTACCGCTCTAATATTATTGTAAACAGCAAAATTTTTGTATTTTTCATATTTTATTGGTCTTTTGCTACTTTTTTATTTGCTAGATATACTGTATATGAGATTACCATACCAATTGTAGCTGTTATCAATTGTGTCATACCCATTGCAGTTTGTAAAGTTTTTACCATTTTGTCTGGAAATATTCCTGCATAATTTAATATGCTAAATCCTAAAAATATTATTGCTACTTTAACTATTATTGCCAAAATTCCTGTTACAAAATAGTTTATTTCTTTTTTTAGTAGTAATAGTTTATATAAATAAACTATTGCAAAATTTCCTAGCCAAATTGCTGGTATCATATATGCCATATATATTGATGCGGTTTTAAATACATATCCTCCTAGTATTGTTGAAATACTTGGTAATGTTATAATTCCTACTATTTTTTTCCATCCTTTTACATTTATGGCTGTTACAATTAATGCTACATTAACAATTGAGCCTACTATTATTTGTGAATTTGATGCAATTACACTGTTTGCACCAAAAATTTTTGTAAGCAAACTTGCTAAAAATGTTGGTACAAGTAATGCTGAAATACATATTAATATAATTTGTAATATGTCTACTTGTTTAGAATAGTCACACATTTTTTTGTCTAAAACTTTTACATCTTCCATATTATTTTTCATCCCTTTCCATTAATTATTATACCCTAAAAAGAGATGTTTTTCAATATTTTTCGTGATTTAAGTAAAAAGAAAGTATTGCTATTTCTGCAATACTTTTCTTTTTTTATCCTTCTATTTTTCCTCCGAAAATAGATTTAGCAATTCCACCTATTACAGGTATTTCTGGGTCTTCCTCTTTATTTGCTTTTACAATTCCCATTATTATTGCTGCAAAATAAACGATAGATAAAGCTGTACTAAACATAGGAATAACAATAGGAATAAATCTATAAGCCATCTGTATTAAAAAGTACCCAACTCCTATTACTATAGCTTGTGCTGCATGGAATCTTGTGTTTCTTTCTGTATCCTTTAATGCAAATAATACAATCAATCCACCTAGCCATCCAAATAAATATGCTAATATACTTTTTGCCTTTTCTGACATTTCTTCACCCCCTTTGAAAAAATCCATTTGTACGAACTATATAGATAGACGATAACAGTTAACGGAAAAACTATGATGACATTATGGTTATATTGAACTGCGACATGAAAATCAAAATGCAAAATGCTTAAAAATGCTCTTGTCATACCACAGTTCATACATTGACTGCCCGTAATATTTTTTATTATGCAAATATTATTTAATATATCAGCATTAACTGGTATAAGATATAATACTGCAATCAATATTACATTTAGTAATGCAAAATAGATAATTTTAGCCTTTAATTTCGTTTCCATCTTTATCTTTGAAGTTTCCTGTTAATATCATTATTAAGTCAATCAATGTCCATATTCCACATCCACCTATTGTAAGTAATTGTAAAATTCCTGTTCCTATTTTTCCTGTGTAAAATCTATGTACTCCAAGTGCCCCAAGGAAAAAGCATAATAATAATGTTACTAACCAATCTTTATCACTTTTCATTACTTTTCTCCTTTCTTTTATTTTTTACATTTTTAATATAACATTATTGTCGAATTTTGTAAATAATTTTGTATTAAAAAAAATTAATGTAAACTTTCTTGAGATTTACATTAATTTCTTTATATTTTATTTTTTCGTTCCTGTTCTAATTACCTTTGTCATCGGATTATAGCTATCTTCTGATAATACCGTTTTTGATATTATTTGTCCATTTTTCTTTACAATTTTATGTGTTATGCTTTTTGCTCCGTTTGCTCCTGCTGATTTAACAATCTCTTCCCCTGGTTTTAATGTACTATCATATACATATTTCGTATTACATAATATTACGTCCGTTGTTTCACTTGTTATTTCTATGTCATACTCTTCTTCTTGTGGTATTCCCCATACTTCTATTGTAAGTATTCCATTTTTTGCTGATGCTTTTAATTTTATAGCATATTCTCTTGAGTTTTTAAATTTAAAATCTTTTACACCATAAGATACAGTTGCATCTCTACCATTGCTTACATAAGATACAACAGATGAGTGATTATATCTTTCAACTATTTCTAGGTTCGCCATTAATACTGTATTATATAATGTGCTTGATACTTGGCAAACTCCTCCTCCATAACTTTCTATTAGTTCTCCTGCTGAATACGCCCCTGCAAGCAAATATCCCTTTGCTTTTGTTCTTGGACCAACTGTTCCATTAAATGAAAATTTTTCTTCTGGTAATATTACTGTTCCATTTAATGCTTTTACTGCAAGTTCTATATTCGTTGATCTATTTATATTACTAGCATCATACCTTGTTGAAAAACTTGATATTTTATTTGGAAATGCTTCTTCTCCTAATTTTTCAGTTGTTATATTTGGTTTTGTAATTTTTAATGGAATTTCATATTCTTCTTTATCTTCAGATAAAATATTTTTTGCTTCTTCTATAGTAACTCCAAAATCTACTCCGTCAACGTGTGTTGTTAAAGTTGATGTTGCTTTATCATAAGAAGCATCTTTTGGCTCTTTATATATTTCGCTTCTTAAAGCCTCAAGATCTATTTCATTTGGTGTTTTTGTAATAGTAGGTATTTCTAATTCATAAATCTTTTTTCCCTCTATTTTGTCATAAATCATATTTTCTATATTTTTGTGTAATGCTTCTTCATCTACTACTACGCCTTGTTTACCTTTAACTATGATAAGTTTATCTTCATCTATATAATAGCTATTGTCTATAAAAGTATCTGTCCACTCATCATCTAAGTTGCTAAAAATACTTTTTACTATTTCTTCATTAAATTTAATATTTAGTTTTAAATTTTCACCTGATAATAATACTTGTAATATCTTATAATTGTTAGATATTATATCTTTATTTCTGCCGTATAGTACATGCTTCATATACTTTTTCTTGTGCATCTGTACTTAGTTCCATTTGTTTAAATGTAATTATTTTTTCAAACTCACCATGTTTTAAAACTATTTCCTCTTCCATTATTTTGTCTATTATTTTTTGCATTTTTTCTTCTGCTTCTATTTTTGTAAGTCCTGCAACGTCTATATTATTTATCTTTATGTTACTAATTATATTTGAGTTCGTTGCGTTAATTAATGCAAATATAGTTGAGAAAATGCCGAGCAATAAGTATTAAAGCGACTATTATATATATAAAAACAACCCTTTTTTTCATAATTTTTTATCCTTTCTTTATTTGCTTATATTAACTTACACTTAAATCTTATCACAAAGTTTTATTCTTT
Source organism: uncultured Clostridia bacterium (assembly GCA_947628715.1). Taxonomy (GTDB): domain Bacteria; phylum Bacillota; class Clostridia; order TANB77; family CAG-508; genus JAAWPK01. The sequence goes on along the minus strand of CANRAW010000003.1, from coordinate 49,590 downwards.
ACAATAATATTTATTATTTTAATTTATAACAATTATTTACATTTTTTTATATTAATCGCTAGACAAGTTGAAAAAATTCTTATATAATGTTATATATACTTTTTTGTTCACTTAATTAATTTATTATGAGTAAAAAAGTCGATTTTTTATGTATAAAATATATAATATTTGGAGGTTTTTATGATCGGCGATATGCTTGCAAACGCAAGAAAAATTAACGGGATGACAAAAACAGACCTTGCTAATAATACTGACATCAACATTGGTCATTTAACACATATTGAAAAAGGTGAGAGAAATCCTAGTCATAAAGCATTAAAAAGCATCTGCTTAGCGCTAAATATTCCTTATCAACCACTCATGTATACCTATGATAAGGAACTTAATGAAGAGCAACAAAGTTATAACGCAATCAATTATTTATCTTACAACAAGATTCCAGCAATCGACAAAATTGCAGATTTTATTGATTGTCCACCAACAGCCCCTGGCGCATCTTTTGCTCTAAAAGTACCAGATACATCAATGGAGCCAACATTTGCTAAGAATTCTTATGTTTATGTTGAACTTAATACTCCACTTAATTCAAAAGACTATGGACTTTTCTATTATAACAATAAAATTATAATAAGAAAATTTGTGTCGAAAAAAGGGAAAATAACGTTGAAGGCTGATAGTAAGGATTTAGAAGAGATTCACGTTTCTGAGTCAGATAAATTTTACATGATTGGAAAAATTTTAAAAATAAAATGACTTTTTTTGTAAAAAAGTCTTGAATTATATTTTATTTAATATTATAATATAACTTATCAAAAGATAAAAATAATAGGAGATTAATATGGAACTAACAAAAAATATATTTTTTAATACAGATAAACTTGTTGCTAATACAACAGTTAAAGTATCTTATACTGGAAAATTATTTCAAGACGAAGCTGAAGAGGTATTTATACACTATGGATTTGGACTACAATGGGATAATGTTTCCGATGTAAAAATGGAGAAAACTGATTTAGGTTTTCAAGCTGAGATTAATCTTGACGATTCAGAATGTTTAAATTTCTGTTTTAATGATGGAAACGGAAACTGGGACAATAACGATAATAATAATTATACATTTGCAATTGAATCTATACCTACTGCTTTAATATTACAAGATGATATGGGTATTGAATCTCGTCCTAGATTAAGACGTTCTTATATTATAAGCAAAAAAATTAGAATAGCAATATATAAAATAATTACATATTTACCAAAAATTATTTCAGGAAACTATAAAAGAAAATTAACTAATACGAATAATGAATAAAAACGGAAATTTCTTCCGTTTTTATTTTTTTTATTCACTTATCCATCCGTCCATCTATTTTTATTACTTGACCTGTAATATATTCACTCTCTACTAAATATTTTATGCAGTTTGCAACATCTTCAGGTTCCCCTATTCTTTTAAGAGGTATTTCGTTTTTAACTTCCTCTACTTCTTCGTTATTTAATTCTTTGTTCATATCAGTATTTATGAATCCGGGTGCTATTGCATTTACTTTTATATTTGATGGTGCTAATTCTTTAGCTAATGCCTTAGTTAAACCAATTATTCCAGCTTTTGATGCTGAATAATGTACCTCACATGACGCTCCTGTTATCCCCCAAACCGATGTTATATTAATTATATGACCTTCTTTTTTATTTATCATACTAGGAAGTACTTCTTTTGTTACATAAAAAACAGAGCTAAGATTAGTATTTAACATATTTTCCCAGTCTTCATCTGTTATATCTGTAAAAAGTTTTATTTGAGAAATCCCTGCATTATTTATTAATACATCTATTTTGCCATATTTATCTAATACATATTTAACCATATTCTTTATTTCTTCTTTTTTAGTTATATCTGCTTTATATGTATCTATTTCAATGTTTTCTTCTTTTAATTCTCTTTTTAAATCATTTATGCTTTCTTCTGATTTATTATAATTTGCAATTACTTTAAAATTATTTTTTGCAAGCATTTTCGCAGATGCTCTACCTATTCCTCTCGATGCTCCTGTAATTAGTGCAACTTTTGCCATTTTTATATTACCTCTTTCTTTTAAATACAAAAAAAGCCAAGAATTAAGAACTTTTTCAAAACTCCTGACCTTATATGGAGCCACTTATCCGAATCGAACGGATGACCTACGCATTACAAGTGCGTTGCTCTACCAGCTGAGCTAAAGTGGCGTATGGTGACCCGTACGGGAATCGAACCCATGTCTCCGCCGTGAAAGGGCGATGTCTTAACCGCTTGACCAACGGGCCTTTGGTGAGCTATCCGCGACTCGAACGCGGGACAACTTGATTAAAAGTCAAGTGCTCTACCACCTGAGCTAATAGCCCATATCACCAAATATAATATATAAGTGGTTGCATTTTCTTTTTCCTAAAAAACAACCGCTTATATATATTACTATAAATCTCAGTATTTGTCAATACTTTTTAAAAATTTTGTAAATTTTTTGTGTTGTTATTTTTATTTATTTAGATTTTTTAAAAGCTCCTCTACATCAATACCATGTACTTCACATGCTTCTTCTAAAGTTTCTGCTTGTGATGCTGGGCATCCTAAACAGTGCATCCCTGCTTCTAATAGTATTTGTGCTTTATCTGGATCTTTTTCTAATAGTTCTCCTATTGTCATATCTTTCTTTATTTCCATAATTTTTTCTTCCTTTCTTTAATTAAATTGCGTATGAAATTTCCGGAGAAATAACTACATATTGTATATTTTACCACAAATTTTAAAAAATGTATAGACAAATTAAAAAATTTGTTGTATTATACTTTCAAGATGAAAATTTTATATTATCCTTTAACAAAAGGTGGTGATTTGATAAATCATTTAGTAAACTTATTTTTCCTAACACTTATTATCAATCTTTTTATCATTTTATATTCAGCATATTTAATACTTGATTCATTTTTAATCAAAGATTTTCACAAATCAAATACTGATTATCCAAATTTTTAATTAAATATTTAGGAGGCTTACTTTATGTTTGTTGATACTTTTACTAGAAGAGTAATTTTTAATGTTATTCTTTTATTCATTGTTTTTGGGCTATATCTTTCCTTATTTAAAGATATTTATATTTCTGATAGTGTAATGTTTACTATGGCAGTGCACCCTTTTGATATTTGCAAAGAATATCCTAAAGTCTGGTTTTATATAAAACTTACACACGCCATTTCAACCTTCCTTTCGACATTACTATATATCAATGTTATATATTCTTCTTTTTTCCATAAGTCCAAAACAAAGAATAAAAAACCGAATATAAAGCCTTCTGATTTGTATTTAAAAATTTTTAATGCTGATAATAAAAACATTATTATTCCAGAATCAGGCCTATATCAGAATTTTCTTATAACTGGTACTATTGGTTCTGGTAAGACAAGTTCTTTGATGTATCCTTTTACGAGACAGCTTATAAGTTATTCATATAATAACCCCTCTAAAAAACTTGGTATGCTTATATTAGATGTAAAAGGTAATTACTATTCTCAAGTAAAAAAATATGCAAAATACTATGGTAGAGAGGACGATTTGATAGTAATTGAAATAGGCGGTAATATTAAGTATAATCCGCTTGATAAGCCTAATTTAAAACCTGCAATTTTGGCAAATAGGCTTAAAACGATTTTAACACTTTTTTCAAAAAATAATGGTGAATCCTATTGGCTAGACAAAGCTGAACAAATTTTAACTGAGTGCATAAAATTTTGTAGATTATATAATAACGGATATGTTACCTTTTCAGAACTTCATAAATTAGTTACTATTCCCGATTATTATTCTAGCAAAATTAAAGATTTACGAGAATCATTTTTATCTGGTAAGTTTTCTACTTTAGAAGTTCACGATTTGCTTTCTTCTATAGAATTTTTTGAAAAGGAATTTAATTCTCTTGATTCTAGAACCTCTGCTATTTTAAAATCTGAAATCACTAGAATTACTGGTGCTTTTATTTCAGATTACGATGTCTTAAATATATTTTCCCCTGCAAAAGAAGATTTGAATTTTTACGGCTTTGAAGAGGTTATAAATCAAGGCAAAATTGTTGTCTTAAACATGAATATTTCTGAGTATAATAATCTTTCTAAAATTATTGCGGCTTACTTGAAATTGGACTTTCAAACTGAGGTTATGTCTAGACTTGCAAAAAATCTAAATTTTATGAGAAGCGTATCTTTTATTAGTGACGAATATCATGAATACATAACAGATACCGATGCTAATTTTTTCTCTCAATCAAGAGAAGCAAAATGTATTAATATAGTTGCAACTCAAAGCTACACTTCTTTAATAAATGCAATTAATAATCAATACACAGTTAAGGTTATTATTCAAAATTTAATTAATAAGTTTTGGCTTAGAACTGACGATACATTTACTATTGAAGATGCTCAAAAACAACTTGGTAAAGAGGAAAAAACTAAGCATTCTCAAAGTTTTTCTGAAAGTTCTAAAAATCGCAAAAATTCTTATTTATCAAATCTTATGAATTTTGATAAGCCAAATTTTTCTGAAAGCGTTAATACTTATACTCAATTTGATTTTGTTTTTGATACAAATTTTTTTACTCAAAAATTAGATACCTTTAATGCACTTGCATTTTTATCTACTGGAAAATCCATTATTCCACCTCAAAAAATACATCTGCTCCCCTACTTTATTATAGATAAGGATATGTAAAATTTTCATCTTTTTTAGAGCATTTCTTTGCTCTTAGAAATGGAGGACTTATGAAAAAGAATTTTTTATATCACGTTTTATTTATATTAATTATATCTTTTGTTATTATGATTACTTTTTATTCATTTTCTTTCGCTGGATACCCAAAACTTGTTAATAAAATTTTAAAGGCATTTGAAAACATTAAAAGTTATTTAGTTGCAATAGCAACTCCTGTCGCTGCTGTTGCAATTGCTTCTGGCTTTCTTATGCAAAAATTTAGCTTTGGAGACGAAGAAAAAATTAGAAGTGGAAAAAAGTTAATCAGAACTTCCATTGTTTCTTATGCTTTTATATTAGCACTCGATTTAGTTATTAATTTAATTCAAACTTTAATAGAATAATTTTCTAGGAGGCTTTATATTGAATCCATCTAATACACTTATGTCATCAATTGATAGCTTACTTAATAGTATTTTTTCTTCTATTGATAATACTATTTATTCAGCTCTTGACGAAATCACTTTTGTTGATAATAATATTCTGTCATCAAAATATTTTGAAAAACTTTTTGGTACGTCAACAACTTTTGGTATTTTAATGATTGCAAATAGTTTGCTTATAGGATTTATATTGTATTATACAGCAAGATATCTTTTATCTAATTATTCACCTTCTGTTCGTTCTCAAAATCCATTTCAGTTCATTTTAAGACTTATCTTTATAGGTATATTCATGAATTCTAGTTTTTATATATGTGAACAAATTATTAATATAAATTCTCTATTTTCTTCTGCTATTAGAGAACTTGGAAGTGAGTTTTTAAACGCCAATATTTGTTTTTCAAACCTTATAAATATATTAAATTCTGTCGTTATGCTAGAAGAAGTATCAAAATCTTTCTTCTCTATTGATGGAATTATAAAATCTGTTGTTTCAATTGGCTTTATTAACTTAGTATTCATTTATTCTATAAGATATATCTTAATTAAAGTTTTTGTGCTTATATCTCCTTTTGCCATCCTTTGTAATGCAACAGAATCTACTGCACCTCTTTTTAAATCATGGCTGAAATCTTTTATTTCTATGCTTCTTTTAGAAATTTTTTCTTCAATTATTTTAATTGTTATGTTCTCAATTGATTATAGTCCTTATAATTTAGTTTCAAAATTATTATTTGTAGGTGCAATTTTTGCTTTAATGAAGGCAAATGGATATATAAAAGAACTAATTGGTGGAATTGGTCTTGATATTCAAAATTCTCTATATGCACTTAGAAATTATTCAAAAATCAGGTAATTTGGTTTACATAGTATGTTTATTGCAAACTATTTTTTAGGAGGTGTGCGTTTGAAGTTTATTATTCCACAAAATTACGATTTTTCTGCTAAACTTTTTGGCATAATTGATTATTCTACAGCTGTATTAAATGTTGTTTGGTATATCTTTATATTTTGCATTGTAAATGTTATTACATCAGCTCTTGTTTTTAAAATCTTTTTATTTGTTATACTATGCTTCCCCGTTTTAATTTTCAGTATTGTTGGCTTTAATCATGAAAATATACTATATGTTCTTTTATATCTCGCAAAATATATATTTAGTCAAAAGTTATATTTATATAAATAATGTTATTGTTTTTTTCCCTATAAAATGATATAATTTGACATATATTTAAAACATATTATCTCTATATTTAGATATGTTTTGATATTAATACAAGCATCATTAACATAGGGGGTTTTTATGAAACTAGAACAAAATGAAGAATCTTCACTATTTTCAACTACTGAAATACCAGATATATTTTTCTCAGAATATTTGTCTCAATCTTCTGGAGATTTCGTAAAAGTATACTTATATATACTATTCCTCTCAAAGTACAACAAAGATATTAAAGTTAATGATTTATCAAAAAAACTTGCACTCCCTTTTCAGACTATTCAAGATGCTTTAAAATATTGGGAAGACATTGGTGTTATAACTAAAAAAGGAACTGGTTTCATAATAAACAATTTACAAGAAATAGAATTACATAAATTATATAATCCAAAAGTTTCACTTTCAATTGAAGATATTGATAGAAATGAAAAAAGCAAATATAGGGCTAGTTCTATTGAAACAATTAATAGAACATTTTTTCAAGGTTTAATGTCACCATCTTGGTATGCAGATATAAGTATGTGGTATGATAAATATGGATTTGACGAACAAGTTATGGTTGCTTTATTTAACTATTGTTTAAAGCGTTCTGCTCTACATAGAAATTATGTACAAGTTGTTGCCGACGCATGGTCTAAAAACAATGTTAAAACTTTCATGGATTTGGAAACTTATTTTCAAAAACAAACTGTATTACAAAAGATTGAGAAAGCTATTCAGAAAAAACTTGGTTTAACAAGACCTTTAACAGAATATGAAAAAGCATATATTGAAAAATGGACTGTTGATTATTCTTATTCATTAGATATATTAGAACTTGCAATGAAAAGGACTACTTCTAAAGCAAACTTTTCATTTGATTATCTTGATAAGATTATTTCTGATTGGCATGATAGAGGCTTAAAAAATACAGATGAGATTCAAAACTTTTTAGTACAATACAAAACTCAACTTCAAAATAAAAAAGAATTTGAAAAAAATGCAAAACTTAAAGATTTTGAACAGCGTACTTATGATAATTTTGATATGTTATATGCAAATAAGCAAAATTAATTATTAGGAGGTTCAATTTGAATAGCACAACTTTAAATACTTTATTAAAAGAATATGAAAAAAAGAAGTATCTTGCTGAGCTAAATTATGAAAATGCTAAATCAAAATTTTACGAATCTCAGCCTGAGCTTTCACAAATTAATAATGATTTGAATAAAATTGCTTTTGAAATCTCTAGGGCAATACTTAATGCGGATTATGAGCGTTCAAATAAATTAAAAGAAGATTTTAATAAATTAAAATTAAAAAAAGAAAATATTTTAAGTAAAATAAAGATTCCAACTGAAGCAAAAGCACCATTATATGATTGTAGCATTTGTAAAGATACTGGATTTGTTACACTAGAGAATAATAGGACAGTTCTTTGTAATTGTATTAAGCAAAAAATATTTGATATTGATTTTAATAAAGCAAATATAGGAAACCTTGAAAAAGAAAATTTTGATTATTTTGATGAAAGTCTATATTCTGACGAGGTAAATGAGAAAAAATATAATGCAAAAATTTCTCCTAGAGAAAATATTATAAATATTAAAAATATCGTTTTAAATTTCATAGAAAATATGGATAATCCTGAGGAAAAGAATTTACTTTTTATTGGAAATACTGGGCTTGGTAAAACATTTTTATCTAATTGCATTGCTAAAGAGTTTTTATCAAAGGGTAAAACTGTTCTTTATCAAACAGCTCCTATTATGCTTGATAATATTATAGATTATAGATTTGGTAAATCAGATTTAAAAGAAGTATATGATAATATTATAAATGTTGATTTGCTAATAATTGACGACTTAGGTGTTGAAACATTAAACTCAGTTAAAATATCAGAGTTAACTAATATAATAAATGCAAGAAATTTACCTACAAACAATTTAATTAAAAAGACCGTTATTTCTACAAATTTGAATATGAATAATTTATTTGATAGGTATGGAGAAAGAATTTTTTCTAGGCTTGCCTCTTATTATAATGTTTGTAGATTTTTCGGTGAAGATATAAGAATTAATAAAGTTTTAAGTGCACAAAAAAAGGGCTAAGCCCTTTTTTTGTTGCTTTCTTAATTTTATTCTTCTTCAGTTTCTTCTGATATTTTTTCAACGCTTACAACTTTTCCTTCGTTTGTTCTCATTAAAGTAACACCTTGAGTTGATCTTCCAAGAATACTTATCTCTGATACATTTATTCTTATAATTGTTCCTTCATCTGTTATAAGCATTACATCATCATTTTCGTCTACTAATTTTATTCCAACAAGTTTTCCTGTTTTTGGTGTAATTTTGTATGTTATAACACCTTTTCCTGCTCTTGTTTGTACTCTATATTCGTCTAATTCTGTTCTCTTTCCAAATCCATTTTCTGTTATAGCAAGAAGTGTTTGTTTGCTTCCACTTACGATTGATTCCATCCCAACAACGAAGTCTCCTTCATCAAGTTTAATTCCTATAACACCTTGTGAAACTCTTCCCATTGGTCTTACATCTTTTTCGTCAAATGTTATACATTGTCCACCTTCTGTAACAAGAACAATATTATCTTCACCATCTGTTAATCTAACAGATATTAACTCGTCATTTTCTTTTAAAGCAATTCCTTGAAGTCCTGTTTTTCTTGAAGTATCATATTCTTTTAAAGGTGTCTTCTTTATTATACCATTTCTTGTTGCCATAAGCAGATACTTTCCTTCTGCTATATTTTGTATTGGAATAATTGCAGAAATTTTTTCACCTTGGTCAAGACTTAATAAATTAACTATTGCTGTACCTTTTGCTGTTCTACCAGCTTCTGGTATTTCAAAGCCTCTTAATTTATATAATTTTCCTTTATTACTAAAGAACATAAGAGTATCATGAGTTGAAGCAATAAATATTTCTTTTACAAAGTCCTCTTCCCTCGTCGTTACTCCTGCAATTCCTTTTCCTCCTCTTTTTTGGCTCTTATATGTATCTATTGGCATCCTTTTTACATATCCAAAATGAGTTAAAGCAATTACTATTTGTTCTTCTTTTATAAGTTCTTCGTCGTCAAACTCACTGTTATTTCCTGAAATTATTTTTGTTTTTCTTTCGTCTCCATATTTTTCTTTTATTTCTAATAATTCTTCTTTTATAACTTCGAAAACTAATTGCTCACTGGCAAGTATAGCTTTTAAGTGTTCAATTAATTTCATAAGTTCTTCATACTCTTCTTCGATTTTTTCTCTTTGCAATCCTTGTAATGTTCTTAATCTCATATCTAGTATTGCTTGAGCTTGTATTTCTGATAATCCAAATGTTTCCATTAATCTTTCTTTTGCATCATCATAAGAAGTTCTTATTATTCTTATTACTTCATCAATGTTATCTATTGCTATTCTTAATCCTTCTAGTATATGTGCTCTTGCTTCTGCCTTATCTAGTTCAAATTTTGTTCTACGAAGTACAACTTCTTTTCTGTGCTCTATATAGCAATCTAAGCATTGTCTTAATGTTAAGATTTTTGGAACACCATTTACTAATGCAAGCATTATTGCTCCAAATGTTTCTTGCATTTGAGTATATTTATATAGTCTATTTAATATAACTTGTGCATTAGCATCTCTTTTTAATTCTATAACTAATCTTACGTTTGCTGTTCTATCTGATTCGTCTCTTATTGCAGATATTCCTTCGATTTTCTTATCTCTTACCAAATCGTCTATGTATTTATGAAGTCTTGCTTTGTTTACTTGGTATGGCAATGATGTTACTATAATTCTTTGTCTATTTCCTGGCATTTCCTCAATTTCGGCTTCTGCCCTCATTATGATTTTGCCTCTACCTGTTGTATAAGTTTCTTTTATACCTTCTCTACCTACAATTGTTGCTCCCGTAGGGAAATCTGGTCCTTTTATTATCTTCATTAAATCTTCATCTGTAACTTGGTCATCATCTATTATTTTTATTATTCCATCTACAACTTCTCTTAAATTGTGTGGTGGAATATTTGTTGCCATACCTACTGCAATTCCTGAAGAACCATTTAAAAGTAAGGCTGGTAGTCTAGTTGGTAATACACTTGGCTCTTGTAATCTATCGTCATAGTTAGGTACAAAATCAACTGTGTCTTTTTCAATATCGCTCATCATGTAATTTGCAATTTTAGACATCCTTGCTTCTGTATACCTCATTGCGGCTGGTGGGTCTCCATCTACTGATCCAAAGTTTCCATGTCCATCAATTAAAGGATATCTTAATGTAAAGCTTTGTGCCATCCTTACCATTGCATCATATACTGCTGCATCTCCATGTGGATGGTATCTTCCTAAAACGGATCCAACTGTATTTGCTGATTTCCTATATGGCTTATCTGATGTTATACCATCTTCGTGCATAGAATATAAAATTCTTCTATGTACTGGTTTTAAACCATCTCTAACATCTGGAAGTGCACGTGCTACTATAACGCTCATTGCATAATCTATATATGCAGTTTTCATTTCCTTTTCTATATCTCTCTCGATAATAGTTTCATCTGGTCTATCCATTTATTTACCTTTCCTTCCTAAAGCATAAACTTATATTTGCTTTGCCTTGTTTCCTAGGCTTATTATACTAAACGAAGAAAAATTTTGCAAGAGTTTCATTTACATAATTTATAGTATTTTTTCTAAATTGCTTTTGCTAAATCTATTTCCTCTTTCGTTATATCTTCTAGATTTCCACCTTTATTTTTTATAAATGTTTGTACATTTTCTATTGCTCTTGCTTGCTTTAGTGTACTTTCCATTGGCATTAATGTTTCAAGTTTTTTCTTAATTTTTCCATATTCTCTATTCATCCCTTCTAAGTCTTTATTTTCTAAATAATGATTCCAATTATTTATATATTTTCCAACCTTTTCAACACCATCTACTTGTTCCATAAAATCTTTTTCTATTCCATCAGATATACACTCTTTTATAACATTTTTTCCTCTTTTTATCACTTTTGCTGTTTTATCATTAATAAGTCCATTATCTTTTGCAGATTTTACTGCATTATCTATTATTTTAGATGTACTGTCGATTATTCCTCCAGACTTTACTGCTGAATATGCCTGTGATACATTTTCAAATTTTCCTGTTACTATACCTAGTGCACTTTTTCCTAAACTTATTGCAGAATCAACTGCCACTTTTATTCCGTTTTTTATTCCTTCTGACTTAATTATATTTTTTACATCTATTGCTTGATCTTCTATAACAGATGGTAATAGTGCTCTTAACGCTAGGTCAATTCCTGTATTTACAACTTTTCCTAATGTTGAACTTAAAAAATTGTCCTGTTCTTTTCCTATATCTTTTTCCTGTAAAATTAAAGCGTTATCTAATTCCTTTTTATCTTCTATTTGATTATCAATTTTTTCTTCAACTTCCATATATCTATCTCCTTTTTATTCTATAATATCTTTTTCAAATTGGTCTGATTCGATTTTCGTTACTATATGTTCTTCACCAACAAACATCAGACACTCTCCTCTCTTTAATGACTTTATTTCTATTTTCTCCTTTTCTGACAAGTTTGAATATTCAGCTAATATTTTTATGTTTTCTTCTTCTAATGAAAAAAATGTTTTTATGCTAGAATTATTAAGAATACTCTTACCATATATTCCGATGTTCTAGGCTAAATAAATCAGATATATCTTGCGTTATTGCAACTGCACTTCCTCCATATTTTCTTATGGTTTTAAAAATTTTATATATAAACTTTGCAACATATTTGTTAGATGTTACCCCTATAAGTCTCCAAATTTCGTCTAAATAAATTGCTTTTTTTACACTTCTATCTTTTTTTATTTTGTCAGAAAATAGTTCAGTAAATATATACATACCATACTTTATATTTTCTTCTCCAAGTTCATATATATCTGCAACAATCAGCTTATTATTTATTTCTATATTTGTATAATGATTAAGGTACATTAGTGAACCTTTTATAAATGGAATTAGTTTTATTTTAAATACTTTTGTTTTTTCAGTATCTCCTAGAATATTGTATAAATCTTCTAAAATTGGCATATCAATACTTTCTTTAAATACTATCTCCCCATCTACTTCTTTAAATAGTGTTTCGTCATCAAAGGTTATTCCCTTATTTCCGTAGCACTCTATTAGTTTATCCTCTAAAATTGCTTTTTCTTCCTCATCCATTTCTCCAAATATTAGATTAAAAAATCCAATTAGATTGCCGTATTTTTGTCGCTAAGTAGCCTTTTTCATTATCTTCTATACTCTCTTTTCTTATATCAAATACATTAATGTATGTATCTGATGTAGGTCCAATTTTAAATAGTGTTCCTTCTAGTTTTGTTGCTATATTTATATATTCTCTTTCTGGATCTATTATATATTGTTCTATTCCTAAAAGCCTATTTCTTAATATTAACAGTTTTGTATAATATGATTTTCCGTGCGCCACTTGTCCCAAAGATGCACATATTAGCATTTTTGTATTTACTTGTATTGTATCTATCTATAAACACCATTGAATTATTGTATATGTTTGTCCCAATAAATATTCCATTTTCGTCAAATAGTGAAGACGATATGAAAGGATATGTTGCAACAATGCCACTTGTTAGAATATTTCTTTTTGTAACATTTTTTAAGTCAACATGGTTTTGCATTATAGGTAACGTTGAAAGATATGCTTGTTCTTCTCTGAAATATGCTCTTCTTGTTTGAATTCCTCTACTTTGAGTCATACCTTCTACTTTATTTAAAAGATATTCTAATTCCTTTTTGTCTTTTGAAAATACACTTAAATAAATATACATATAATACATTTCTTCATTGTTAATTTGCATTTCTTTTCTAATATATTTCGCATCATTATAACTAAATGCTGCAATGTCTATGTCCTGCTTATTTTGATTATTTTCTTTTAGTTCTACTCCTATATTTCCAATGTGATATGTAAGTTCTTTTATTGTTTTATATGTATCTTGTTTTTCATAGAAAATGGAAATGTTTATGTTTATATTGGTATCTATTAAATTTTTAAGAATTAAATCACTTTGCTCTCTATAATAATTAACACATAGCAAACTTGCATAATACATTTCGTCTATTTCTATATATTTTGGATTAGAAAAATCAATATATGAAGGTGTTATATAATCTTTATCACTAAAAATTCCATCTTCTAGAATATTGTTTTCTATTTTTTTATTCTTTTTTATTTTCTTTCCCTCCTTACTTTATCATGCTTTTTCTCGTATTACAAAATGAAAATAGTATTTTTTTTAGTTCTTCTTTTTCTACGATTTCAATTACATTATTTCCACATCTTGCCAGCCCTTCTTTAATCTTAAAATATTTTTCTTCTAGTTCTAATATATTTATTTCTTCTTTTTGCATACTTTTTTCATTTTTTATTATTATGTAAAAATTTTTTGATGCTGAATTTTTTTCTTGGTTTACTTTTTTTATGAAATTTATGTACTTTTCGGAAATATTTAAGAGTTTTAAATTTTTTTCTGAATTAACTTTTTCTTGTATTTTTAAAATGTGATTAGATAAATCTTCTTTATTACTTTGTATTAATATTTGCATATCAAAGTTGCATGTTTTTAAAAATGCTTTATATGAACTTAATATTGCTTCTTTTTCTAAATCTGATTTCAAATTATAATTTATTGGAATTACCTTTATTATTTTTACATATTCATTATTTTTATTTTTTATAATACCTTTCGGCATTATTTTATCAAAAGGCAACCACTCCTGAATTGAAAATGCTTTTTCCTTTCCCATGACTTCTCCTATTCTTTTTTAATTTTTGATTTTAATAAAGACTTAAAATTTGTCTGAATAAAATTTATATGAAAAAATCTATGTTCTTATTTTAATAATCTTTTTTCATTTTGTCAATATTTTTTGAAAATTTTTCTAAGAATATTTTAAAAAATTTTTCACACAATATTACTATAAAATTAATATTAGTTGAACTAAGAGCAATATGAGGTTTATTTTAGCTTTGTATTGTTCGTGCAAAGGTAAATTATAGCCTTGCTTTTTGGTTATAATTTGCCGGAGATGCGAGTGTATTATTTGTATGCAAATTGCATTTTATTAATACTTTTGTATTAATATTTTATATGTGATTAAATTATAAGTAATATATTCAAAGTTAAGATTATATTAATATCTTTTAATTTGTGTTATTAGTCCCTTTGGGATGAATACATGCGTTATAGGTGTTCTTATAGTCGAGTGAAAGATTATTATATGTGGTTTATTGCTTAGTTATATAGCAATATATATTAGGCGAAAAAATTATGTATAATAGTTCTAACTGTAGATTAATATTAGTTTTATTATAGATAAAAGGTTGAGATTTTTTTCTCAACCTTTTGTAATTATATATCAAGATTTTGTACATACTTTGCATTTTGCTCAATGAACTGTCTTCTTGGCTCTATATCGTCTCCCATAAGTAAAGTAAATGTTTCGTCTGCTTTCATTGCATCATCTAGTCTAACTTTTATTAGGATTCTTCTTTCTGGATCCATAGTTGTCTCCCAAAGTTGGTCAGGATTCATTTCTCCTAAACCTTTATATCTTTGTAATGCCAATTGGTCTCTTGGTATTCCCTTTTCTTCTAATTCTTTATATGCTTTTGATAAATCCTCGTCTGTATAGCAATAAATATCATCCATACCTTTTTTAGATAATTTATATAATGGTGGTTGTGCTAGATAAACATTTCCATTTTCTATCAATGGTCTCATATATCTAAAGAAAAATGTCAAAAGCAATGTTCTAATATGTGCACCATCAACATCGGCATCTGCCATTATTATTACTTTTCCATATCTAATTTTAGTAATATCAAAATCAGCTCCTATTCCAGCACCAATTGCAAGTATTACTGGTTGTAATTTATCATTTCCATATATTTTATCTGCTCTAGATTTTTCTACATTTAACATTTTTCCCCAAAGTGGCAATATTGCTTGGAATTTTCTGTCTCTTCCTTGTTTTGCACTTCCTCCTGCTGAGTCTCCCTCAACGATATATACCTCGCACATCTCTGGGTCTTTTCCACTACAATCTGCAAGTTTTCCGTGGCAAAGTTGATCCTTCCATTGAATTTTTCTTTCTTTCAATTTCTCTTGCTTTTCTTGCAGCTTCTCTTGCTCTTGAAGCACTTATACATTTATCAAGAATTGCCTTTGCAACATTTGGATTTTCTTCTAGAAATGTTGTTAATGCTTCTGATACTGCATTTGCAACTATTCCTGTTACAACACTATTTCCTAATTTCGTCTTTGTTTGTCCCTCAAATTGTGGTTCTTTTACTTTAACAGAAATTACAGCTGTCATGCCTTCTCTTATATCTTCACCTTGTAAATTTATATCTTTATCTTTTAAAATACCACGGCTTCTTGCATATTCATTAAATACCTTTGTTACAGCTCTTTTAAATCCCTCTAAGTGTGTTCCACCTTCTATAGTGTTTATGTTATTTACAAAAGAATATATATTTTCTGAATAAGCAGTTGTATATTGAATTGCAACTTCAATTGGAACTTCCCCATCTTTTTCTATATATATTGGCATAGGATGTATTTTTTCTTTATTTTTGTTTAAGTATTCAACAAATGAGTTTAGTCCTCCTTCAAAGCAAAATTCTGCTTTTTTTATGCCTTCCTTTTCCCCATTTTCGTCTTCTTTTTCTCTTAAATCTTCTATTGTAATTTTTAATCCTTTCGTTAAAAAGGCCATTTCTCTAAATCTTTTTTCCAATACTTCATATTCATAATCAAGTGTTTCAAATATTGTACTATCTGCTAGAAATCTTACTTTTGTTCCTGTTTTATCTGAATCTCCTATTCTTTCTAATGATTTTACAGTTTTGCCTTTGCAAAATTCCATTTTGAATATTCCGACCATCTCTTTGTATTGTTACTTCTGTCCACTCTGATAAAGCATTTACAACAGACGAACCAACTCCGTGAAGTCCTCCTGAAACTTTATATCCACTGTTTCCTCCAAATTTTCCTCCCGCATGTAAAATCGTATAAACTGTTTCAGCAGCAGATATACCTGTTTTAGCATGTTTCTCTACGGGTATTCCCCTTCCATCGTCTTCTACACAAATAATATTACCTGGTTCTATTGTAACATTTATATTTTTGCAATATCCAGCTAATGCTTCATCTACGCTGTTATCAACAATTTCATATACTAAATGATGTAGTCCTCTAACAGAAACACTTCCTATATACATTCCTGGTCTTTTTCTAACTGCCTCTAGTCCTTCTAATACTTGAATTTGGTCAGCTCCGTATTCATGATTTACTTTTTCCATTTTTATAAAATCATTCCTTCCTTTGTCTTATCTATTAATTATATTATTTTTTTCATAAAAAAATCAAGTGTTTTTTTCTTACTTTTCGTTATTTACTTTTCCGATTTTCTACATAAAAAACCTTTTTATTCTCATTTTCTAATTCTAGTTTGTCTGTACATGTTATTATTACTTGTGTATTTTTTACATCCTCTAGAAAATTTCTTCTTCTAATCTTATCTAGTTCTGACATAAAATCGTCTAATAAAAGTATTGGATTTTCATCTGTTTCGTCTTTTATTATTTCTAGTTCACTTAATTTAATTGACAAAATTGAACTTCTATGTTGCCCTTGTGAACCGTATATGCCAAGTTCTTTATTATTGATATATATTTTTAAATCATCTCTATGAATACCTTTTCCTGTAAATCCTCTTATTATATCAATTTTTCTATTTCTTTCTAAATCTTTAATGAACTGCTCTTTATTATTAAAATCAGAAAGATATTCAATTTTTATTATTTCTCTATTATCTGTTATTTTCTTATGAATATCTACTATTTTCTCTTGTATTTTTTTTACAAATTCTTTTCTATAAATATTAATATTTTCAGCATATTCTGCAAGTTTACTTTCCCAAATTTCAAGCATTTCTTCAGATTTATTTTCAAATTTTATTTGCTTTAAGTAATTATTTCTTTGTTCTAAAGTTTTACTATACATATTCAAATTATAAACATAAGATGGCCTTAGTTGACTTATCATAACATCCAATATTCTTCTTCTTTTTGATGGTCCTTCTCTAAATATATTTATATCTTCTGGATTAAATAAAACTATATTAATTTTTCCTAGAACTTCACTCATTTTCTTTACTTTTATATCATTTATAGAAATAAGTTTTTTATCTGATAATTCTAATTTTATTTTTCCTTCTCTATCATTTTTGCAATATTTCATTTCAACTTTAGCAAATTTATCATTGTTTATATTAATAATTTCCTTTTCCCTACTTGTCCTATATGACTTTCCCAATGAACATATATATATTGCTTCTATTATATTTGTTTTTCCCTGTGCATTATTGCCATAAAATATATTTATATTTTTATCAAGTAATATTTCTTCTTCTATATAATTTCTAAAATTTGAAAGTTTAATATTTTCTATATACATCAAATTTCTTCCTTTTAATCTTGTATTCTTATAGGTAAAATCATATATATATAATCTTCAGTATCTTCTATAGATTTTATTATTGATGGAGATAAACTGCTTCCAAATTCAACATATATTTCTTCATCATCTATTGCTTTTAGAGCATCTAAGAAATATTTTGGATTAAATCCTACTTCTAGATTTTTTCCTTCTGTTGTTAAAAATATTTCTTCCTTTGCATCCCCTGCTTGGTTCTTACATGATATAACTATTTTTCCTATTTCTACAGAAACTCTTACAGGATATTTTCTTTCTTTTTCAATACTAGACATTGAAATCAAACTAACTCTTTCAAAACATTCTTGTAACTCTTTTTTATTTACTCTTATTCTTGTCTCCCATGTTTTTGGAATTACTTTTTCATATTCTAGGAATTCTCCCTCTAATAATCTAGTAACAATCTTACAATTATCCATATCAAATAATGCTTGATTTTTTGACACACTAATTTTAACTTTATCAAAAGAATCTGAAATAATTTTATTAACTTCATTTAATGTTTTTCCTGGAATTACAACTTTAAAATCATTTACTTGACTATCTAATGTTTTTATTTTCCATCCTAATCTGTATCCATCAACCGCAACTACATTTATTTTATTTTGTTTAATTTCAAATAAACATCCTGTAAATATTGGTCTATGAGATTCTGTACTTACAGCAAATATTGTCTTTCTTATCATATCTTTTAAAGTATTTTGTTCTAATTCAATCCAATTTTCTTCGTCTATTTTAGGTAATTCTGGAAATTCAACTGGATTCATAGTTGCAAGTTTATATAAAGATCCTTCACACTCTATTACAAGTAAATCTTTATCGTCTATTGTAATAGAAATATCTGTATCTGGTAATTTTCTAATAATCTCACTAAATACTGAAGCAGTAACAACTGTACTTCCTTGCTCTATAACTTCACAATCTATTACATACTCGATTCCTAACTCTAAATCATAAGTTGTAAATTTTACTTCTTTATCATTTGTTTGAATAAGTATACCTTCTAATATAGGCATTGTAGTTTTAGAAGATACTCCTCTTACTACGGAATTAATAGCTTTAAGCAAATTTGCCTTTTCACAAATAAATTTCATTGGGCTCTTTCCTCCTTTATAATATTAAATAATTTTAGTAGTAGTAGTAGTAGGCGTGTGAATAGTGTGGAAAAGTTGGTCAATACATTGCACCCGTAAGGAAAAACTATGTGCATAAGATGTTGATAACTTTTTATAAAATCCACATTTGCAAAAATATAAATGTGAATAATTAGTTTTCAACAAGTTATAAACACGATATTCACATTTTTTTGTGAATAACTAATGCATTGCTTCCGTAAGAAGAAATACAATTATTTTTTCTTACTTTTTATTCTACGAACACGTTTTTATAAAAAGTTAACTTTTAGTTTATAATATCAGGCTTCTGGTTTCAAAATTATATTTTTTAAACTATCCACAATCATAAGTGCATCTTTATCTTTTTTTATTTCTTGTTCAATTTTACTACAAGCGTGCATAACAGTTGAGTGGTCTCTATTTCCAAAAGCATTACCAATATTTTTATATTGCATCTTTGCAAGTTCACGACAAAGAAACATTGCTACTTGTCTTGGATAAGCAATTTCATTTGACCTTTTAGAACTGTCTATATCCCCTACATCTATATTGAAATATTTTGCAACAGTTTCTTTTATGTAAGATGGTGATATTAGTTTTTCTTTATGTGCAATTACATCTGTTATTGCTTTTTCAGCCAAATCAAAAGTTATTGGACTGTGTGTAAGCGATGCTTGAGCAACAATTTTATTCAAAGTTCCTTCTAGCTCTCTTATATTTGTATCTACTTTTGTAGCTATATTAGAAAGAACTAAGTCATCTATAACAATATTTTCTAATTGTACTTTTTTTCTTAAAATTGCAAGTCTAGTTTCATAATTTGCAGCAGATATATCAACTAAAAGTCCCCAATCAAATCTAGATTTTAAACGCTCTTCTAGTGGATTTATATCTTTTGGTGGTTTATCACTTGTAAGAACAATTTGACCTTTATTTTCACAAATAGTATTAAAGGTGTGGAAAAATTCCTCTTGTATCCCCTCTTTGCCTGCAATGAATTGTATATCGTCAATTAAAAGTACATCTATATTTCTATATTTTTGTCTAAAGTGTTCATTTGAATTATCTTTAATTCCATTTATAAAGTCATTTGTGAATTTTTCAGAAGTTACATATAAGACCTTTTTTGTAGGATATCTTTTTAAAATTTCATTACCAATTGCGTGCATTAAATGTGTTTTACCTAGACCTACTCCACCATAAATAAAAAGTGGATTATATGATATTCCAGGAGCTTCTGATACAGCTAAAGAAGCAGCATGCGCAAATCTATTATTCTCCCCTATTACAAAATTACTAAATGTATATTTTGCATCAAGATTTGAATTTAATTGTTCACTAAATGCTTTAGGAGTTTCTACAGAAGTATTTTCTATATCTTTTGCAGTTACATAGTTTAGTTTATAAACCTTATTTGTTACTTGTTTTAAGCAATTTATCAAAAGTGGTTCATAAGGTTTTATTTGAGATTCATAAAATTCTGTAGGAATAAGAAAATTTACTGTATCTCCCTCTATTGATGCAATTTCTATAGGTGCAATCCAAGTATCATAAGCAAGCTCTGAGATAGCGTCTAAAGAGCACGTTTTAACTGAATTCATTATGTCTTTGTATGATTTATAATCTTCTGTCATGACATCCTCCATTTATTTTTTATTATTCTTAAATATAATATCAAAAAACAGAAAAAAAAGTCAATAAAAAATGTGGAAAAAATTAAATAAAATGTGGAAAAAATTAAAACGTGCATTTCCCTAAGAAAATTTAAAAAATACTTGACAATATGGTGCATTTTAATGTATAATTTTAATGTTATTTAACGAATAAATCTAGGAGGTGCAAAATGAAAAGAACATATCAACCAAAAAAAATACAAAGACAAAAGGAACATGGTTTTTTAAAGAGAATGAAGACAAGATCTGGAAGAAATATATTAAAAGCTAGAAGACAAAAAGGTAGAAAAAAAATAAGTGCTTAAGCAAATAAATTGAGCCTAGAAACGAAAAAGAAGTATTTAGGCTCATTTGCATAAGATTGAATTTTGAAGTGATAGTATGAAAAATACAGAAATAATAAAGAAAAACTATGAGTTTAGATATGTTTTAACTAAAGGAAAATACTGCCACGGGAATTACATAGAAGCCTTTTTTATTGGAAATACATTATGTAAAAATAGGATAGGAATTGCAATAAGTAAAAAACAAGCAAAAGCAGTAGAAAGAAATAGGCTAAAAAGGCTAATAAGAGAAGCATATAGATTAAATGAAAAAGTTACTTCAAGTGGAAAAAGTATAATTTTTTTAGTTAAAAAAAGAGTAGAAACTAAGCAAATATCTTTTTATGATGTAAAAGAAGATTTGGAAAAGATTATTGGAGAAATAAACAATTCATGAGAAAATTTTTTATATGTATAATCAATATATATCAAAAATATATTTCAAAACATCTAGGAAATCATTGTAAATATTATCCAACATGCTCTGAATATACTAAACAGGCAATAGAAAAATATGGTGCGATAAAGGGAATTATCTACGGAACAAGGCGAATCGTAAGATGCAATCCGTTTTCAAAAGGTGGATATGATCCACTTAGATAAATATGGAGGAGATATATGTTTTCAGCAGTTGCTTATATATTGGGATATTTGTTAAATATTTTATATAGTTTAATTAATAATTATGGAATTGCAATAATATTATTCTCAATTATTATTAAACTTATAATGATGCCAATATCAATAAAACAACAAAAAACTTTGAAAAAAACTACAGAATTACAAGAAAAAATGAAGGTTTTACAAGTAAAATATAAAAACAATCCAGAAGAATTGCAAAGAGAAACAATGGAACTATATAAAACAGAAAATGTTAATCCTTTTGGTGGATGTTTTAGTGCAATAATGCAAATAATATTATTGTTTGCTGTATTTTATTTAGTAAAAAGCCCATTAACATATATGAAAAAAGTTGAACCTGAACTTATTGAAAAATACAGGACAGAAATCAGCGAAAATTCAAATTCAAAAGACGCATATCCTGAAATTTCAATTATAAGAGAAAAATCAGCAGAAGACGATAGAGTTTATATTAATATGGATTTTTTCGGTATTGACTTAAGTTCTATACCACAAAGAGATTATCAAAATTGGAAAACTTATGTAATACCAGCGCTTTATGTTATTACATCTTTTATATCTATGTTAATTGCAACTTCTATGCAGAAAAAATTAGAAAAAGAAAAGCCAGTTAAAAAGGAAGAGGGAGAAGAAGAGGAAGATTTTGATGTAATGGCTCAAACAAATAAAAACATGACATATATGATGCCATTAATTGCATTATCAATTTCTGCAATTGCACCTTTAGGACTTGCTTTATATTGGCTAATTAATAATATTCTTATGATAATTGAAAGATTAGTTATGAATAAATTTTTTGGAGATAAGGAGGAAAAAGTAAATGCCTAACTCAAAAATATTCGAAGGAAGAACTACAAACGAAGCAATTGAAAAAGGTTTAAAAGAATTAAAAGTCTCAAAAAATGAAGTAGAAATAAAAGTATTAGAAAATGAAGAAAAAAGAAGTTTCTTTGATATATTAGCACCTAGAGTTGTAAAAGTTGAAATGACATTAAAAGAAAAAAGAGAAGAAAACAGAGTAAATGAGAAAAATATTGAAGAAGTAAAAATTGATGAAAATATATTAAATGATGCAAAAAATCAAGTAACAGAATTTTTAGATAAATTCTTATTACAAACAACAGGAAATGAAATAAAATATGATTGTAAGATAGAAGACAATACAATAAAAATTGTAATTGACGAAAAAGAAGCAGACTTCCTAATAGGGTATAGGGGAGAAACACTAAATGCAATGCAATCTATATTAAGTGCAATAGCAGTAAAAAATAATAAAGAAAGAATAAGAGTCGAATTAGATATTTTAGGATATAGAGATAAGAGGAAAAAAGCACTTGAAGAGCTTGCAGAAAAGATTGCAAAGAGTGTTGTTAGAAGCAGAAAATCAATTACATTAGAACCAATGACACCTTATGAAAGAAAAATAATACACACTAAATTACAAGAAAACAATAAAGTAAAAACAATTAGTGTAGGAGAAGGAACTCATAGAAAAATAGTAGTTTCTTTAAAATAAAAAAATATATAATCTAAGGTCAAAGTTAGGATTTTATATTCAAAAGTTTTTTTGATATAGGATTTTACTTTGATCTTTTAATTTTGGGAGGAAAAATGAGTACAATTGTTGCAATATCAACTGCACTTGGAAACAGTGGAATAGGTATTATAAGAATGAGTGGAGAAGAGTGCTTTGAAATTATAAGTAAAATATTCAAACCTAAGACAAAAAAAATTGACATAAAACCGAATACTATTAATTACGGTCATATTGTCTCAGGAGACGAAATAGTTGATGAAGTATTAGTTTCCTTTTTTAAAGCACCAAAATCCTTTACAACGGAAAATATGTGCGAGATAAATTCTCACGGTGGAATTGTAATTATGAATAAGATATTAGAATTGTGCTTAAAAAATGGTGCACAACTTGCAGAACCAGGAGAATTTACCAAAAGAGCATTTCTAAATGGAAGAATTGATTTAACTCAAGCAGAAGCAGTAATTGACATAATTAATGCAAAAACGGAAAAAGAAGCAAAAGCATCAGTAAAACAATTAGATGGATACTTGTCAGAAAAATTGAAAAATATCAAGAAAAAGATAATGGATATTTTAGTTGATATAGAGGCATCTATTGATTATCCTGAATATGATGTTGAAGAAGTTACATCTAATAAAGTATTAGTTACTGTAGAAGATATAGAAAATGATTTATTAAATTTAAGAAAAACTTTTGAAAATGGAAAACTAATAAAAGAAGGATTAAAAATTGCAATAATAGGAAGACCAAATGCTGGAAAATCCTCGCTTTTAAATGTAATATTAAAAGAAGAAAGAGCAATTGTAACAGAATATGAAGGAACAACAAGAGATACAATAGAGGAATTTATACAAATTGATGGAATTCCTATAAAAATCATAGACACTGCTGGGATAAGAGAGACAGAGGATGCTGTTGAAAAAATAGGAATAAATAAATCGAAAAATATAGCAAATGAAGCAGATTTAATTATAGCAATAATTGATGCAAGTAAAGAACTTAACGAAGAAGATAGGCAAATATTAGAATTTGTAGAGGAAAAAAAGGCCATAATTTTATTAAATAAAGTTGATTTACCAATGAAAATATCAGAAAATGATATAAAAAATATTACAGAAAATAAGAAAATACTAAAGATTTCAGCATTAAATAAAGAAGGAATAGAAAACATATTTAATGCTATATCAGAAATGTATAGATTTAATGAAATAGAAATTGACGATAGCTTAACAATTACTAATAATAGGCACAAAGATGCAATTCAAAATATGATAAAACATACAAAAAATGTAAAAGAATCAATACAAAATAATATGCCAATTGATGTTATAACAATATATATAAACGAAATTCTAAATGAAATTGGTAATATAACTGGAGAAAGTGTATCAGAAGATATTATAAATGAAATATTTAAAAAGTTTTGTCTTGGTAAATAAATAAAATGTTTATCGTGAAACATTGTAAAAAAATAATAGTAAAGGAGCAACCAAAAAATGAGTTATTATGCTGGAGAATATGATGTAGCAGTTATTGGAGGAGGACATGCTGGATGTGAGGCAGCACTTGCAACAGCAAAAATGGGGTTCAAAACATTAATGTTTTCAATAAGCCTTGAAGCAATAGGAAATATGCCATGTAACCCTAATATAGGAGGAACATCTAAAGGACATTTAGTTAGAGAAATAGACGCACTTGGCGGAGAAATGGGTAAGAATATAGATAAAACATTTATACAATCTAGGATGTTAAATACTTCAAAAGGACCTGCAGTCCACTCATTAAGAGCACAAGCAGATAGAAAAAAATATCATATAGAAATGAAACACACTTTAGAAAAACAAGATAATCTTTTCATAAAACAGGCAGAAATAATTAATATAGGTGTAGAAGATGGAAAAGTAAAAAGTGTTGAAACAAATATTGGTGCAATATATAATGTAAAAGCAGTTATATTGGCAACAGGTACATATTTAAAAGGAAAAATATTTATAGGTGAAGTATCTTATGAAAGTGGACCAGATGGCGTGTTTCCAGCAAATCAATTATCAAAATGTTTGAAAGATTTAGGAATAGAAATTGTAAGATTTAAAACAGGAACACCAGCGAGAGTAAACAAAAAAACAATTGATTTTTCTAAAATGGAAATACAAAATGGGGATGACGAAATAGAAATGTTTTCATTTGAAAATGAAGAAAGAAAAATCAATCAAGTACCATGCTATTTAACATATACAAATGAAAAAACGCATGAAATAATTAGAAAAAATTTACATCGTTCACCTTTATATGCAGGAAAAATCGAAGGGACAGGACCAAGATATTGTCCATCAATTGAAGATAAAGTTGTAAGATTTAGTGATAAACCAAGACATCAAATATTTATAGAGCCTATGGGCCTCGATACTGAAGAAATGTATGTACAAGGAATGAGCTCATCACTTCCAGAAGACGTACAAATTGAAATGTATAGAACGATACCAGGGCTAGAACATGTTGAATTTACAAGACCAGCGTATGCAATTGAATATGATTGCATAGAACCATCTCAATTGAAACTTTCACTAGAACTAAAAAATATCTCAGGTATGTTTTTTGCTGGGCAAATAAATGGAACTTCTGGCTATGAAGAAGCTGCAGCTCAAGGAATAATTGCAGGAATAAATGCTGGATTAAAGCTAAAGGGAGAAAAGCCACTAATATTAGATAGATCTGATGCGTATATTGGAGTTCTTATTGATGATATAGTTACAAAAGGAACAAATGAACCATATAGAATGATGACTTCACGTGCGGAATATAGACTATTATTAAGACAAGATAATGCTGATTTAAGACTAACAGAAAAAGGATATAAAGTTCGGACTTATTTCAAAAGAAAGATATGATAAATTTACATTGAAAAAAGAAATGATACAAAATGAAATTGAAAGAATAAGAAATACTACAATTAAGCCTAGTGAAAAGGTCAATAACTTTTTAGTTTCTCGTGAAACATCACCTATTGAAACAGGAGTAAAGCTAGTAGAATTGCTTAAAAGAACAGAATTATCATATAACGATTTAGCAGAAATTGATGAGGAAAGAAATAATAATTTACCAAAAGATGTCATAAAAGAAGTAGAAATTCAACTTAAATATGAAGGATATATAAAGATGCAGGAAGAACAGGTTGAAAAGTTTAAAAAATTAGAACAAAAAGAACTAAAAGAGGATATAAATTATGAAGAAATAAAGGGGCTTAGCTTAGAGGCTAGACAAAAATTAAATAAACATAAACCATCTTCAGTTGGTCAGGCATCTAGAATTTCAGGGGTATCTCCAGCCGATATTTCAGTTCTATTAATATATTTAGAACAAATGAGAAGAAAGTAAAAAAATTTACAAAAAAAACATTGACATATTAATAATAATTTTATATTATTAGTATGTCGATTTTTGTTTTTGCTTTAGAAAAATAAGTCGAAATTTTCTAAAGCAATAATATATCGATTAGCCTGTAATGTGCATATTTAAAGCAAAGATGTTACACTCGGGTAATATAGCAATATCAAAAAGACAAATGAAAAGGAGGTATCAGACAGTTGGGAAAAGTTATTTCAATAGCGAACCAAAAAGGGGGAGTTGGTAAAACAACAACTTCTATAAACTTAAGCACAGTGCTTGCTAAAAAAGGAAAAAAGGTTCTATTAATGGATGCAGACCCACAGGGAAATGCAACAAGTGGACTTGGCATTAGCAAAGAAATTGAAAAGTCAATATATGATGTAATAATTAATGAGGAAAGCATAGAATCGACTTTAAAAGATACAAAAATAAAAAATTTAAAAGTATGTCCTTCTAATATAAACCTTGCAGGAGCTGAGGTTGAGCTTGTTTCATTAATGTCTAGAGAACATAGACTAAAAGAAAGAATAGACGAGGTAAAAGAAAAGTTTGATTACATAATAATTGACTGCCCACCTTCATTAGGATTAATTACTCTTAATGCTTTTACTGCATCAGATAGTGTTTTAATACCAGTTCAGTGCGAATATTATGCACTAGAAGGACTTGGTCAACTTATAAATACTGTTAATTTGGTAAAAAGACATTTGAATAAATCTATTGAAATCGAGGGAGCACTTCTTACAATGTACGATGTAAGAACGAATTTATCAAATCAAGTAGTAAAGGAAGTTAAAAGATACTTTGAAGATAGAGTATATAAGACAATAATTCCAAGAAATATTAAACTAAGTGAAGCACCAAGTTATGGAATGCCTATAACTATGTATGACCCAAAATCAAAAGGGGCTAAATGTTATGAAAAACTTGCAAAAGAACTTTTAAAGAAAAATGAAGAAGAAAATAAAGCTAAGCACATGAAGGAAGAATAAAAGTTAGATATCGTAAGAAGAAAGGAATGGGGGAAATGGCAAAGAAAACAGGATTAGGAAAAGGGCTAGATGCGTTATTTACAAATACTGTTTTACCAGAAGAAGAAATTCAAGATGGTGAAAAAATAATTAATTTATCAATAAATGAGGTTGAACCAAATCGTGAGCAACCTAGAAAATATTTCGAAGATGAATCACTAGGAGAACTTGCAGATTCTATAAAAAGATATGGATTAATACAGCCTATAGTAGTTGCAAAAAAAGAAGGATATTATGAAATTATTGCAGGAGAAAGAAGATGGAGAGCTTGTAAAAAAGCTGGATTAAAAGATATACAAGCTATAGTAAGAGATAATGATGTCAGAAAAAATAAAGAAATCGCATTAATTGAAAATATTCAAAGGGAAGACTTAAATGCTGTTGAAAAAGCAAGTGGTATAAAGCTTTTAATGGACGAATATTCATTAACACAACAACAAGTTTCAGAAATTTTAGGAAAAAGCAGAAGTGCAATTGCGAATACAGTAAGAATTTTAAATTTAGATAATAGGGTATTAGAACTTGCAAAAGAGGGAAAACTAACAGAAGGACACTGCAGAGCTTTACTTGCAATAGAAGATGGAGACAAGCAACTTGAGATGGCAAACAGAATAATAGAAAAAGGTTCTAACGTAAGAGAGGTAGAAGAAAAGACTCAAGTAAAAAAGAAAATGAAGAAAAAAGATAGTAAATATGAGGCTATATATAGAGATATAGAGGATTCCTTCCAAAGTTTCTTCGGTACAAAAGTATGTTTACAAGCAGGTCAAAGAAAAGGTAAAATAGTAATAGAATATAAGTCAAATGACGACTTAGAGAGATTACTAGAATTAATAAAAGAATAAAACAAAGGAAGTGTAGAAGTTGGATAACTTTTTTGAATTTATAAAAACGGATTCGTTTTTAATAATATTATTAGGTGCAATAGTTATTATGTTTGTTTTGTATATAACAACTCTCATAAAACTAAGTAGAATAAATAAAAAATATAAAAAATTTATGAAAAAACTCGGTAATGGAGAAAATATGCAAGAAATATTAGACAAGCATATTGAAAAAATCAATAAGACGATAGCAAAAAATGAAGAACTCGAACAATTTTGTGAAAAGATAGATACAGATATAAAAAATTGCATACAAAAAGTTGGAGTATATAGATATAATGCGTATAAAGATGTTGGCAGTGATTTAAGTTTTACACTTGCTTTGTTAGATGAAAGAAATGATGGAGTAGTATTAAATCGGTATATATTCTAGAGAAATGTCTAATATATATGCAAAACCTGTAGAAAATGGACAGTCAATATACAATATAACTCCAGAAGAAAGTGAAGCAATAAAAAGAGCAATGAATTCATAAAGTCGAATATGAAAAACAAAAAGTGGTATTTTCACTTTTTGTTTTAAATAGAGACTATATGGTGTGAAAAAGGTAAATATTAACATAAAGAAGTTTGAAAAAAATATTGACATCATAAAATAAATATGTTAATATATATATTGTTTGTTGAAACAAAATACATGCAGAGGTGGTCGAGTTGGTTTATGGCAGCAGTCTTGAAAATTGCCGTAGGTTAATAGCCTACCGTGGGTTCGAATCCCACCCTCTGCGCCATAATAAAGAACGGAGAATTGCCGTTCTTTGTTTATTGTATAGGAAAAAATGCAAGATTTTTCCGAAGCAATAAGGTTAAGTTAAATTGAACTTTTGGTATATTTGCAAAACAAATTAATGTAAATAAGTAATATGGAGAGTTGTCTGAGTTCGGTTTAAGGTGCCAGTCTCGAAAATTGGTGTAGGACAATATCCTATCGTGGGTTCAAATCCCACACTCTCCGCCATATATATAAGAATTTCAGAAAATTTTGGTAAGTTTATAAAAAATGTTGACTTAACAGAAAAAATATATTATAATAGGAAAGTATCTAAAGCAAAAATGCTTAAAGATAAAAAATTAAATATGTAGGTGTACCCAAGTGGTTGAAGGGGCGAGTTTGCTAAACTTGTAGGATAAATATAAATAGAAGGATAAAACCCCTTTACATTATTTAAAAAATATATAAAATTTAATATGTAGGTGTACCCAAGTGGTTGAAGGGGATGGTTTGCTAAACCATTAGAGTTCGTAAGGGCTGCGAGGGTTCAAATCCCTCCACCTACGCCAAAAAAAGGATATAGAAAAAATATAATTCTATATCTTTTTTTTATATTTAAAACTTCTATATATTATATTAAGAAATACAAAAAAGTGCATTAAAATACATATAACAGGATCTTATAAAGGGAAAATAAAGGGATTTTTTTAAAGCATATAATTAAAAAAATGACAAAAATGACATTTTTATTTTTATAGCATATAAATTTGAAAAAATTTATTAAAATAAGAAAATGACAAAAATGACATTTTTTTAAAATTAGTACATAAAAAGTAAAATATTATTAGAATAATTATAATGAAAGAGGTCTATTAATGGTAAAAATAATTGAGATCAAAGAAACTATTTTTGATAGTAAACTGATAGAGAATGTTTATGCCATAAATAAGATAATAAATAATTTTATTAATCAGACAGAATTTACGACTGAACTAAATAGAGATGACTACAATTATATTAATATTGTTCTTGAAAAATCAAAAATTAACTTACAAAAAGCATTTGAAATTATGAAAAAATAAACCCGTTACATAATTTAAAAATCCCCTAACAGAGTGAATTAAAAGAAATTTGATTATATAATTAATATCGATAATTCTAGATTAAAAGGGGGTGTTAATATGTGTTTAAAAAAAGAAAAAATAAAAGATCAGAACAAAAAGATATTATTTATAAGCAAAAAAAATAGGATCAAAGATGATTTATTACGTTATGAAGTAGTAAGACAACAAGGTAAATATAATATGTTAGATCCTAGGGCTAGAAATTTGACAGGGCTTACGGAAGAAAGGTATTCATACATTATAAAAAATTATAATAAACTAATGAAAAAATATCCTAATATAAAGAAACAAGTAAAATTAAGATTACAGTATATTAAGTCTGCTAATATTGCAAAAATAATTGCAACAAAAGGCTGTAAAAATTGCATAGATATTGTTAGTAATAAGTTAGATGTTACAATAGATGACTTATGTTGTGAATGTAAAAAAAAGTTAGAGCAGTACATTTACGATTAAGTTATTGGCAACATCTAACTTTTAATGTTTAAGAAGATAAGAGGTAGTAATAATGGGATATATATTTTTCAATAATAATCCAAAAAAAAGAAGAACAGGCGACTGTGTAATCAGAGCAATATCATTTGCAACAGGTAAAGAATGGCAAGATGTATATAGTGAACTTTCAGCACTTGGAATTGAAAGAGCATTAATAATAAATGATCATAAAAATTGGGAAGAATATTTGAAATACTTAGGTTATGAAAAACAGGCAATGCCTAAAAGAGAAGATAACACAAGATATACAATAAAAGAATTTTGCAATGAATTAGCAAAAGAGGATCAAGTATATATTGTAAAAGTTGCAAGACATTTAACTGTTATTAAGGATAAAAATGTTTATGATACTTGGAATTGTGAACACAAGTCTATATATAATTATTGGATTGTTAAATAATATTTATGAAAAATAAAAGCAAAACAAGGATCAAGATTAATTATGTAGCACTTATTATTGCAGAAATGTTTTCAATAGTCATAGAATAAGGAAAGCAATCAAAGAAAGTGAGAAGTAAAAATATGAAAAGTAAAGAAGAACTAAAAAAATTACTAAACAAAGCAAAAGATGATGAAAAGTTAGTAGAAAAATATATAACAACATTTAATAATTATTTTCAGAAGGAGCAAGAAAAAGATCCTAATATAAATATATTAGAAAGTATATTTACTAATTTTATTAGTTTGGCTTATAAAGTAACAAACACACACTTATTTTTGTCAAATGAACTTGTTGAGGCTGAAAATGGATTAAAAGAAACATTTACAGAAGAACAAAAAAGAATATTTGAAATATACGATTATATACAAACAGAATATTCAACAGATTATGCTTTAAAAGGTTTTGTATATGCTTATTGCTTAGGAAAAGAACTTAACAAAGAGGTAGAAAATTTTATAAATAAAGGTAAACAATTACAAGATACTATTTCTATATTAAAAAATAATATGAAAAAAATTACTGATGAAGATATTGAAAAAATAAGATCAAAATACAAAAAAGGAACTAAGATACAACTTATAAAAATGCACAACGATCCACAGCCTGTACCAGACGGAACAATAGGAATTGTAGACTTTGTAGATGATATTGGCACAATTCATATGATATGGGAAAATGGTAGTTCACTAGGTTTAATAATCGGAGAAGATAAATTTGAAATAATAGAAAGGAAATGAAAAATAATGAACAAATATGAAAGTATAATTATAGTAACACCAAAAGCAGAAGATCAAGAAATAAAAACAATAATAGAAAAAATAAAAGAAATAATAAATACTAATAATGGATCTATTACAAAAGTAGAAGAATTAGGAAAGAGAAAATTTGCTTATGAAATTCAAAAATATAAAGAAGGATATTATGTTCTATTTGAATTTGAAGCAGATAGTAGTGTTATAAGCAAAATAGAGAGATATTATAGAATTACAGAAGATATAATAAAGTTTTTAACTGTTAAAAAAGATGATTAAATATTGAAATTAAATAGAAAGAAGGTATAAATTTGAGAAAAGCAACAATTATACTTAGACTAATAGATGATCTAGAAAGAGAATTATATAGTAATTATACATATAAGCAAATACAAACAGCAATTCAAAAAGAGGCAAAAAATAGATCTTTTTTAGGTATTAGTGATGGGTTAGTAAATGTAATAAATAATATAACAATGGAAGGATAAATAAAAAATGTTATTTAAAGAAGGACAAATAAAACCTTTTGCAATAGGAAAATATGTGCAATATGGAAAGATTTTAAAAGTAAATACAGATGATGAAACTTACTTAATAGAAGAAATTGAAACTAAAAAACAATATATAGTAAATGAAGATGATGTGTTTCTAGGAGATGATTAGAAAATGGAAGAATTAGAAAATATAATTAAGATGAAACAAGAGGCTATTGAACGTATGAAAATTTTAAAATTAAAACAAGATGTAATAGAAAATTTTTCAAAACAAGATATTATATATACATCAGAAATTCAAGGAGATTTATTAAAAGCAAATGATGAGCAATTACAATTGATCAAGCAATTTGAATTAAAAAAGAATGTAAAAATATATCATATTATACATCAAAAAACAGAAAGCAGAGATATATTGTTTTTCTTATATGTAAGTGAAAAAGAGCAAGAATGGGAAAATGAAAAAAGAGATTTAAAATTAGCATTTGACTGTGCAATAGTTTTAAAAAAAGAAACAGAAATTAAAGAAATTGGAATTAAAATTAAAGACGGAAAAGTAAATGTAGTTGTATGAAAAGGAGCAAAAAAATGAGTAAGATCAGAGTATTAATAGTAGAGCCAAATAAAGAACCAAAGCAAGTAAAAATTGAACATACATTAAAAAATTTACAGCATATAGTAGAAGGAAGAATAGATATTATTGAGTTAAAGCATAATATAGATCTTGTAATTAATGATGAAGGCAAAATGACAGGATTACCACTAAATAGAATTATAAAATATGACGTTATTGCAGGAACTTTTATTGTAACAGGACAGCATAATGGAGAAACAATTTCATTAAGTAAAAAACAAATTAGTGAATGTAAAAAAATATTTTCATTAGCAAAACATCAAAGATACATTAATTTTTTAAAGCAAAATATTAGAAATGAAAAATTTTTAAATGATGTAGATAAACTAGGAATAGAAAAAGCAATAGAAATTAATATAAAGAAGGAGCAATAAATATTATGAGGATCAATTTTACAAATACGAAAGAGATTACAAAAGGTTGAAAACAAGAAGATATTACCTAAAAGGAAATAAAACCTTAAACTTTAAAAATCGCTTTTAAACAAGAAAAAATGAAAACGGATAAATTAATATGATTAAAATAAATAAATTGAAATTTGCTATGATTTTGAAGGAAATAAAATATTGTTAAAGTATAATATAATTAAAAATCTACTATTAATTTTAAGTAGATTTTTAATTATAGTTCCAAAATGATAAAATTAAGTTATAATATAAGAATAAAATGATCTTGAAAGGACTAAAAAATATGAATGTAAATAATAAAAAAACTATCCTAAAATTATATGATACTTTTATGGACGATATTTATACTATGACATCTAAAAAATATAAACTATCTAAGCAATTATCAGATTTAGAAGATAGTTTGAATAAGACTTTGACAGATGAGCAAAGAAACTTATTAGATAAAATTAATCATTTAGAAACAGAGAAAAATGAAGAAACATATAAACAAGTCTTTGTTTATGCTTATTCATTAGCAACAAAATTAACAATAGAAGGTTTAGATACAAATAAAAACTAACACCTTCATTTTTTGTTAGATAAATATTCTAAGAAATCCGTAAAGTGCTTTTTATCCTCTTTTGATAAAGCACTATATTTTTCTATAATCTCTTTACTTTCTATAATACTTTCAGGCAGATCTCCTGCTATATTAGGGTTATTAGTTCTTTCCAAAAGATAGTCTGTGCTACATTTAAAATAATCAGCTAATTTAATTAAGTTATCTATATTAGGTCTAGACTTTCCAAGTTCATATTGAGATATTAACTCTTGCGAAACTTCAAGTTCTATTGAAAGTCTAACTTGTGATAGATGTTTTTTCTCTCTTAATTTTCTTAAATTATCCATACTACAAACACCTCTTGTATATATTTTAATATTTATAAGTATTAATTATAGAAGGACAATTTATACTTAAAAAATAAATAGAAGTACCACTTGTAAAATAAAATTTTTTATGATATTATTACAAGCAGATAATGTCGAATTTTAGATGTAAGGTTTGCATTATACTTACAAAAGATAAGGAGGTGAAAAGAGAATGAAAGTAAAAAATAGTTTGAAAATATTGGTATTATTAGCAATAACATTGTTAGCAATATGTTTATTTATTCCAAATACTGTAAGAGCAGAAAGTACAAATATCAATATAGAGAAAATCAATAATGATATTGACTGGATAGGAGAAGTAACTGCGGAACAATATACTGATTATCCTGTTTATGAAAATGAAAAAGAAGTTAATTATGATTATGGTATTTATATAAATCTAAATGAAAATAATTATAGTTTGCAAAAATTTAAAGAAATTCAAAATTATTTAAAAAATAATAATATAAATACTCTTAATCAAAAAGTTAAAATTGAAATCCCAAATGATGTAAAAGCAGTAAAAGATAAAAGTAATAAGCAATATTCAATAACAGAAATAGAAGGTAAAAAATATATAGAACTAGATCTACAAGTAGCAAAAGTATTTAAAAGTCTTGATGAAGTAATAAAGTTTTATGAAGATTTACCAAATACTTCTCTTGAATACACTACAACGGGTAACAAAACAAAAAAATGTTATATAAGTTATTTCGTAAATGATGTATCTAACATATATGGTCATTTCGCTGAATATTCGTCAGTTATTGCTGATGAAAATAAAAATTATCAGTTAGAAAAATTTAAAGTTAAATCAGGAACATTAGATGAAGATGATAATTGGAATGAGGCTTATGCAGTTAGTGGAAATCGTTATATACCTAGAGCAGGTGGATGGGACGACTGGTTTGAAGACGCAATGACTAATATGAATTATCTAAACACATATATCTACATAACAATACCATATAATAATGAAAAAAATATAACAGGTACTGTTGAAGGAACTAATAAAAAAGTTAATTTTGAATTTTATAAAGATGAAAGTGATGAATATAATAAAAAAGGCATATATAGAACTAAAATTGATGAGGAATTAGAAAAATTATTATTTTCAAAACCACAAACAACAATATTGAGTTGTGAGGTATATAATTCAGAATTTGAATTACCTCATAAATACGAATTTAAAATTAGAGTGTCAGGTACAGCTCGTACAAGTGTTAAAGTAAATGATGATTCAGAAGTTAAAATTGATTTTGACGGAGTTTTACCAACAGGAGTAACTGTAAAAGCAGATGAAATAAAACAAGATACGGAATTATATGCAACTATTACAAGTACAGGAATAAACACATTAAAAAGTAAATATAATGTCAATACTCTTACACATTTAATATTAACAGAATTACACGCAGTAGGTGGAGAAATAGAAGGAGCAATAACACTAACATTTAATGTAGGTACTCAATATAACGGAAAATATGTTTATATAGTACATCAAAAACAAAATAAAGATTTTGAATATTTTAGAGAAACAGTTAAAGATGGAAAAGTTAGTATTGTTGTAGAAGAACTTTCTCCATTTATGGTAGCAGTAGAGGAAAAAATATCAGATCCTAACACAAACACAAATACAAATACTAATACAAATAATAATAATACTGGAACTACTAATAGCGCAAATAATACAAACCATAATTTAGACGAAACACCAAAGACAGGAGAAGACGATACTACAATAGCTGGAATTTTGCCAGCAACAGGAGTACAAAATATAGCAGTAATGCTATTAGTAATAAGCATTATATCATCAGTATTTTTATATAAGAATATGAAAAAATATTAAAAAAAAGAGGGCAGAGAAATTTTAAGAGATCTGCCCTCTAATAATAAAGGAAGATAAGAAATGGCAAAACATAGAGAAAATAAAAATAGTTATAAAAAATTAATATTTATATTATTGAGCATTATTATAATTTGTAGTGTTGTATTAATTTTAAAAACAAAAGCAACTGAAAATAAAGATAATAAAGAGCAAGAGGAAATATCAAAAGTTATAGATGTAATTGATATTCCAAAAGAAAAAATAACACCTGAAAAGACAGAAAGAATGTTAAAAGTAGAAGAATTAAAAAAAGAAAACGAGGAAGTTATAGGGTGGTTAGAAATAGATGGAACTAAAATAAGTTATCCAGTATGTCAAGCCAAAGATAATGATTATTACCTAACACATAGTTATAAAAAAGAGAAAGTGGCAGGTGGATCATTATTTTTGGATAAAGACTACGACTTTACAAAACCTAGTGAAAATTTATTAATATATGGACATAGGAATAAAAAAGGCTTAATGTTTGAAGATTTAGTAAAATACAAAGACGAGTCTTTTTATAAAGAACATCCTACAATAAGATTTACAACAGTAGAAGATGACAGCGAATATGAAATAATATCTGCGTTTAATTCAAGAGTTTACTATCAAGATGAAACAAATGTATTTAGATATTATTATTTTGTAAATGCAGAAAGCATAACAGAATATACAGAATATGTAGATAATTGTAAATTAGCCTCTTTATATGATACAGGGAAAACGGCAAGATTAGGAGAACAATTATTAACTTTATCTACTTGTGATTATTCTCAGGAGAACGGAAGATTTGTAGTAGTAGCAAAGAAGATAAAAAAATAGTTATTCAAAGGAGAAAAGATGTAATGAATGAACTTGATGTGATTAATAATATATCTAAAAAACTTAATATAGATTATGCAGAGGCAAAAAAACAATTACAAGCAATACTAGATGTTATTACAGAAGAATTAATAAATGGTGGTACAGTTAAACTTGTAGATTTTGGATCATTTGAAGTTGTAAGAAGGGCAGAAAGAAAAGGTTATCAACCTTTTTATAAGAAGGAGATTATTATACCTGCTTGTAATGAGCCAGTATTTAAAGTAGGTAAAGCATTAAAAGATTTAATAAAAGAAAATTAAATTAATAATATAATTATAGCGAAGTTCACTAAAATAGTGAACTTTTTTAATACCTAAAAACCCGTTCAAAAATTTGAAAAACATATTATAATAAAAATATACAATATCACATAGCCCCCAATTCAAGATATGTGATATTGTATAATACATTGTATTTTTAAATACAAATTTAAAATTGAATAGGAAGTGAAACAATAAATATGTCTTGTTATATTACAGATGAAAGAATTTTATTAGGAATAACAAATAAAAAAGCAATAGTAACAGTTTGTAAAAATTGTAGTGCCTACTCTGTCCCTCATTTTAATTATATCAATAAAAAATACGAAGTTACATTGAGCCTTCTATCTCCTACTTTTGTTGATAGTTTTGAAAATATTAAACTATCAGATAGAACTGATTTAGAGGAATTTTTAAATACAATAATCAGTATTGAAGATTTGCAAAGAAATGAATACTACACAAAAAAATTAAATAAACAATTTTTTAGGCAACAGCGAAAAAATAAAAAGAATACCATATCAATAGCAACTCTTTATGTAGGAGATAAGTATTTTTCAATAGATCAAAGAGATATAGAGGAAGATATGACATATTGGGATTTAGTTGTGAAATTATGGAACAAATATAATAAACAAAAAACACCTAAAAACTTATACAAGCCATATTATAGAAACTTTATAGAGTATATAGATAGAGCAACTTTTTCAAATGTAAAAGATAGGGAAGAATATTTAGAGGGTGCAACTTGCTATATAAAATCAGCACAAGAAAGGACACCTC
This sequence comes from uncultured Clostridia bacterium, assembly GCA_947628715.1. Taxonomy (GTDB): domain Bacteria; phylum Bacillota; class Clostridia; order TANB77; family CAG-508; genus JAAWPK01. The sequence continues at coordinate 11,311 of CANRAW010000003.1, read as the reverse complement.
ATTTTTGTTATAGATTAAATACAGGCGAAGAGTTTGCAATACTATTTGAAAGATCCGAATATATGAAACCAATACCTAGAAAATTAACACAAAAAGAACTAAACAATTTAATTTCTTTTTTAAATGCAAAGAACAAATTAGGAGAAAATAATTGGCAAAGAGGTTGCAGATTATGGAATGAGCAGAATTTTGATTATAACGAAAATTCTCCGAGTTGGTTTCCAAAATATAAAAAAATGAACGAAAATATAAAAATGCCTAATTATGCAAAATTAAATGATGAGGAGATGTAGAACTAATGAAAATATATCACTTGGAATTAGAAGTATATTTTGCTTTGGAAGAACCTCAATACAAAAGCGAAGTATATAGCAATTTAGATATGGCAATACAAGAAGGAAAATATTATCTTGAAAAAATGATGAGAGATCAATATGAAACAGGTTATTATGTAGAAGGTAAAAAAAATATTACAGTAGAGGAATTGTTTAGTATTGAAAGAACAGATTATATTTTTAGGATTACAGAAATAGAAGATTTACAATATGCAGAACAATTTGAAAATGATAAATATTTAGATGATGATTATTTAAAACAAAATATTAAACCTACGCACAAAATACATTATTACAATTATAAGGGAGAATTAGAAAGGACAGATTTTACATACAAGAAAAAGCAGAGGCTTTTATTGGGAAGTACGACTATGTATGTTACCGATTTTGAAAATGGAGCAGGTACAAAGTTTAAAATTGGAGATCTAGTAACTGTAATAGATAGTATGTCATCATCAGAAAAATTAATCAAGGATAGAATTTTTGTCGTTAGATATTTGCCTCGAAGAATAGAAGGACAAAAGTATTTTAAAAATAGTTATGCTTTAATTTCCGTTTTTGATGAAGAAATAAAAGGGCTATTTACATTTGAATTTTATGAGAAGGATATAAAATTATTTACAGGAACTATTGATCCAACATCTCCAATTGGTGTTTTACAAAAAATCATAAAAGGAGAACTAAAAGTAAGTGCTGAAATATGGCAAAAATTAGAAAATGGAGAAATCGCATTTGATAAAAGACCTAATTATAAGGAAGTATTAAATATAAAATCGTAGATCATAAGCATACCTAAAATAGCATTAATTTAAGCATAAATATAGAAATAACAAAAGTTATAAAGTAATGAATAAAACTATAATGTATGAGATATTAACAGGTTTAAAACAAAATATAAAAGGTAGAACTCTTAAAGTTTTATATCTTGTCTATAATCATTAACAATATATTACAAAAAAGAGTAGACCTAGATCTACTCTTCTTCTGCTATTATTGTTCTATCAAAATCATCGCAAAGTCGAATAATATAATCATATTTTTTTATTTTTTGTTTCCAACTTTCCTTAATACTATCAGCACCATAATATATACCAAGTAATCCACCTGTAATTGCTGAAATTGTATCTGTATCTTCTCCAAGATTAACTGCTTTAAGTATTGTATTGTTATAGTCATTAGAATTAAGAAATAGCCACATTACTGCTTCTAGGGTCCTTACGATGTATCCATTACTAGAAATATTATCTTCTGCTAATTTTGCTATATTGTCTTGTAGCACTCTTTTATATTTGCTAATAGAATAATCACTAAAATTATTATAATCTGCTTTTTGTATATATTTATATGCTTCTGTTTTGCTTTTTCCTTCTAAAAGCAATAATGTATAGATCACATAAATATAACAGCCCAAAATACTTATTTCGTGTGAATGAGTGATACTTGAAGTTTCTTTCACTAGATTATAAATTACATTTGTATCTTTAATCTTCTTATAATAAATATAAAACGCAATTGGCAAAACTCTCATTAAACTACCATTTCCATTATCATATTCACTAGATCCACCACAATTACTTGCATTATTTAATTTAAGTTCATATTTAGCAAGTGCTTGTAATGTTGTTCTTCCAATGTCAAAAGTTTCGTTATTTGCTGTATATTCTGCATTTCTAAACCATTTTAAGAACTTGTCTGCCATATTATTTGTGTCAATTGTACCTGTTTCTATTATAGAGTGCATTGTTGCTAATGTCATTGACGTATCATCTGACCAAGTTCCAATAGGCATATTATATGTACCACCTGCTTTCATATCCGTAATAGGATTTCTCGTTAATTCTTCTCTTGACTTAAATTCAACAGGTACACCTAATGTATCGCCAATTGCAAAACCTATTATTCCATTTTTTAATTTTCCCATTTCTTTACCTCATTAATATATTTGTTCAATTATAGTATGAAAATTAAGATTATTCAAGTTTTAATTATACAGATCTCTTAAACAAAACATAAAAGCAAAAAATATAAAACTCTAATACATTTTAGAGTTATTATCTTGCGTAAAAAAGTTTATAATAAACTTTTGATATATAAAAATATACAACAAATATATAAAATAGTATTGACAAATGCAAAAATAAATGTTATGCTAATATAAAGATAATATAGAAGGTGGTGGAAAAGATGGCAAGAATGAGGCTTTGGGGAATTGCGGATATATTTAGAGGAGCAAATACTAATAATGAAATTTTAATTTATCCTATGCTATCTTACAACGATGTAAAGGAATATAAAGATAATTTATTACTAGATGATACTATTGATGTAAAAGCAAATTTTTCAAATAGTAATTTACCTGATATTAATAATAAAGTAGTAGTTCAAAAAGGAGATATAATCTTTCCTATGAAAAGACGAGATCATACACCTAAATTTGTAAATTGGGTTGGAAATGATAATTTAAAATATATTTATAATAATGATGTAGAAATAGTAAGACCGATTACACATATAGTAGATCCCCAATTTTTATTTTGGATTTTAAACACTACTACAATAAAAAATTCAATAAATGAACAAGCAGAAAAATTAAGACCTAATCGACTAACAAATGCAATGTTAGGAAACTTGGAGATAGATGTACCAGATCCAGAAACACAAGAAAAAATAATAAAAGAATTGGAAGAAATTAATATAAAAAAATTACAAATTGAAAAGCAATTTGAGGAATATGTAAGTAAATAAAAAAATTGCAAAAGCAGTTTTGAATTGGCGTTCGATCAGCTTTTGCAACTAAGGAATACACACTCACAATATAATTGCGAGTTTTTAGTGTATCTATATTTATTATAAAGATAAATTACGAAAAAATCAAGTAATATATAAAATTCTTTTTGAAAGGAGAATAAGTATGCTGAAATTGCCAGAAAAACTAAAAAAATTACTTTATGAAATTGAGGATATTGTCAGAACTAATAATAGCATAATTTTACCAAAAGAAAAAGCAGATATATTATGCGAAGATATAAAAACAATAATTAAGGTTGCCTATGATCTAAGATATACAATTATTTTAAGAAAGACTGATTTATCCTATAACGTAATAGAAATAACTGCTGAGGAAAAAGAATACTTAAAAGGAATAATAAATAAAGAATTAATACGATCCCCTTTAATGACACCCCAAGAATATCAAGATAATTATGTTACAAAAATTAATAGGTATTTAATTATAAACAAATATTATAGTAGCGATGACGTATCAATAGCAGGAAAATCACTTGAATATAATGTGTATTTAAGTCAAATTAATATATTAAAAAAACAAATAGAAGTATTACAAAAAGAAAAAAATAATATGTTAAGAAGGAGAAAATGGTTAGAAGAACTTATAAAACATAATGCTGATCAAATAGGTTTGGATAGATCAAAAAATTGTATAGAAGTTATACAAGTACAACATAATGAATTTTTGCAAAAGATAAATGATATAAAAAAAGATTATGAAAAACAAATTGAAACATTATATAAAAAATTAGAAAAACTGTAAATGATTAAATATGAAGAAAGTTAGGTAAAAATATGAAAAATAGTGAAGAATTATCATTAGAAAAATTAGAACAAATTGAAACAACATTGAAAACAATAGAATACATCAAAAGACCAGTAATAGGAAAACAATACATACAATTATATAACTATTTACAGAAAAATTTACAAGAAAAAGAAATAACATCATTTAATTTAAAATATATTCCATTAGACAATAATGGATATGAAGAAAAAAATAATATGAATATGATAGAGGAGGAAAAGAAAATGGCAGAAACTAATACAGTTGGTACACAAGAAGAAAAGGAAAGATTTTTATTTGATATAAACCCAAATAAAGAGCAAGAAAAGGTTGTAGTAGAAAATAAAGTTGATACTTATGATAGTAAAGAAGAAAGGTATAAAAAAATTGAAAACATCTTATTTAAGAATGGTTTTATTATTGGTAGCGATAAATTAATGATAGTAAATGATAGTGGTAAAGCAAAAACAATTTCAAATTTTATTCCGTATGTAGTAAAAAAAATAACAATAACAAATGGAGCGGATATAGAATTTAGATATATTTTAAGTGGAATTGTTTTAAACACAAAGCAATTACTACCTGAAATAGAAATTACTAAGGAAGAATATTTTTCTTTTAAATTTATAATAGGATCAGAATGGGAAGGACAAGCAATTATAAATGGAAATAACAATATATATCTTAGACAAATAACACAAATTTTAGTAAATGAAACATCTAAGAAAGAAGAAAGGTATCAACATACTGGCTTTGAAAAAATTGGAGATCAATTAATTTATTTGTATCAAGGTGGTGCAATTGGAAAACAAGGCACGATGACGGATATTAAAGCAGAGTTAACAAATGATAAACTAGAACAATATTGTTTTACACAAAAAAATTTTGAAACTGTTGAAACACTTAAAACAGCATTATCTATATTAGATTTAGCAGAAAAAAATATTACAGTACCATTAATTGCTACTACATATTTAAGTGTTTTGGTTTCTATATTACAAGAAGAAGGAATATATGCAGATTACATATTATATTTAATGGGTAAAAGTGGAAGTAGGAAAAGTACAGTAGCTGCATTAATGCTTTCACATTTTGGAAATAATTTTCAACGCAATAATTTTCCATCTAGTTTTAGAGATACATTGAATAACCTAGAAAAGAAAGCATTTATTTTAAAAGATACATTAAATGTAATTGATGATCTAAACCCTGAAACAGGTGCAAAAACGAAAATAACAGTATTTGAAAAAATAACGGCTATGTATGCAGATAGAGTTGGGAGAGGTCGTATGAAAACAGACGGAAAAGGGTTAAGAAATCCATATACTGCGAGAGGAACGTGTATAGCAACAGGAGAAATAATCCCTAATATTCCAATGAGTAGGTTAGCAAGGACTATTATTATTCCAGTAAAAAAGGATAGTATAAACCTCGAAAAATTAACTAACTTGCAAATTAATAGAGAAAAATTAGCATATTCTATGATGTTATTTATAAGTTGGGTTATAACTAATGAACAATATATTAAACAAAAAGCAAAAAACATTATGTTAGAATTACAGAAGAAACAGAATAACGAAGTGCACGGTAGGACAAACGAGTCAATTAATATAATGTATATAGGTTATGAATTTTTTTTAGAATTTATGAAATGTAATAATATTCTATCAGAAGAAGATCAGCATAAATTGCTAGATGAAGGATACAATATCTTGTTTTCTATTTGTAATAATCAACAAGAGGAAATAGAAGTAAGTAACCCTATAAATATGTTTTATGACGCAATAGATGAATTGATAAGTACAAATAAAATATATTTATTAGATTATAAAACAGGTGTGCCTTTAACTAATAATAATGGAAAACTAGCAGGATACTTAAATAAAGAAAAAGATCGCTATTATTTTTTTGAAAGCATAATTTATGGAGAAGTTTGTAAATTGTATGCAATTAATGGCAATAATTTTCCTTTAACAGCATTAAGTCTATGGAAGTATTTACAAGAAGAAGGATATATGGAAAATAAATCTAGAAAAACAGTTGAGAGAACAGATCCTTTAACCAGAAATAAGATAAGAGTTGTTGATGTTATGAAAAAAAGTAAGTTGAGTTAAAAGTACAACACAATTTTATTATATATAAATATCGGGGGATGAAGAGCAAAAAAATGGTATGAAGATATGTATAAAATGAATTTAGAAGAATGTACTTGTTAAAGATCTTATCCCCCTGAAAAACTATATAGGAGAAGATAATATGATAGATAGCATTAATATGGTTGTAGAAAATGTTAAGAGTATAGATATAGGATATTTAAGGCATACATTAGGTATAAATGTAAAAGATGGATTTGATGAAAATATAAAAACAGATAATTTTAAGTATAAAGATGTAGATTATACATATTATCAAACCTTTCATAATTTATTTTTAAAAACTACAACAAGCAAAGTATTAAATAAAAAAGATGTAACAATAAAAGATAAAGACGCTTTTAAAGAAAATATTAATAATTCTTTAAATGATATACTGAAAACAAAAGATCTTATGTATGATATAAAAATAACAAGGTTTGATTATATGGTAGATATAAATGTACAAACAGCTAATTTTACAACAAATGGAGATAGTGATAATAAAAATGTAAATGTAAATAATAAAATGAAAACATATATACAATTATTAAAAAAGCATAAGTTTAAATTTAGAGCAATGAGAAAGAAAAAAGACTATAATACAGGTTTATATTTAGAAACAAGTTCTGGAAGAACAATAAATTTTTATTGGAAAGAAAAATGTATTATAGATAAAGGTATAAAAAAAGGAAAGAAAATTAAAAAGAAAAATAAAGGAGATATAGAAAAAATGCAATTCCAGATAAATGAATTAAATGAAAAAGTAAACGAAGAATTAAAAACTTATAAAAATATTTTTAGATTAGAATTACAAAATAAAAAAGGAACTCTAAAATCACATTATAAATCAAGCAAAAAAGCAAATAAGAAAGATAGTAATGTAAAAATACAAGAAAGAACAATAGATAACTATTGGGATAAGGATACAATGTATAAATATTATGTGAAAGAAATAACAGCATATTTATACAAAGGAGATTATTATAAATTAGAACTTGCAATAAAAAAAATAAGTGAGTCAGATTATAAGGAATCTTGGAAGATCAAGTTATCTAAGTTTATATGTGGGATTCATAATATAGGAATTGGAAAAATGGAAGATAGATATTCCCGTAATACATTCAAAGGATATATAGAAAGATTAAATACTATTAAAGTAAACCCAATAACTATTCCAGATAATAGTAAATTTGAAATGCTAGAAGGTTTTTATAGTTTAATGATGAAACAAATTAATAATGTTTATTTTAAGCAGTAAAAAATAGTTTAAAAATACTTTTGAAAAACACCTCTAAAATTTGCATATATATATTATAACTAGAAAACGAGCAAACTATTGAAAAATCAATGCTTTTTTAAGATCTAAAAAAAGGCATAATAATTAATTAGTAACTAGAATAATATATTCCGTGCAGTTTTTACAAGAGCATTATATAATAGATATATCAACGGTTATAGCAATTTTTGATGTAAAAATACTTTTATTAAAAGAGGTGTAAAATTATGAAATTTGAAGATAAGATACAGCAATTTATGGTGCAGTTAGATCAGGAAGAGTTGGAGCAAGGAACAAAAGATAAATATAAAAAGAACATCATAGCATATATTGATATGTTTAAAATACAAGATATAGAAGAAATTACGAAAGATAATTTAATTAAGTATAAAAGTTATTTAGAGGCAAATTATAAACCAGCAACAATAAATAATAAGTTAATTATTATTAATAAGTTTCTGAAATTTGTAGATTTGCAAAAATATACTTTAAAATTAATTAGAGTACAAAGAAAAACGAATTTAGAAAATGCAATGTCAAATGTAGATTATGAGAGAGTAATACGATTTGCAAAAAGATTAAATAAAAATAAAATGCTACTTATTATTAGAACACTAGCAGAAACAGGCATAAGAATTGAAGAATTAAAATATATAACTGTTGAGGCAGTTAAGAAGGGAACGGAGCAGGTATATAACAAGAAGAAGATCAGAACAATAATTATAAATAAGGCTTTATGCAAGAATCTGAAAAAATATTGTAAGGAAAAAGGTATAACAAAAGGAATAATATTCCACGGCAGAAATAAAGATAAGGCATTAAGCAAAAGTTATATATGGCAAGAATTACAATATATATCAGGACAAGCAAGAGTGAATAAGAAAAAAGCACACGCTCATAGTATGCGACATCTATTTGCAAAAGAATATTTAAAACAAAATAATAATGATATATTTACATTAGCAGATCTACTAGGGCATACTTCTTTGGAAACAGTTAAAATATATGCAAAAAGAAGTCTAGCAGAGCAAAGAAAAAGTTTAGTAAATATGTATAAATAAAAAGAGTAAATGTTGTAGAATAATAAATATTGTAATAAACAAAGTATATAATCTTATATCAATTATAGTAACAATCCTAAATACAAGCAGTTTACTTAATAGGAAGGGTTGTAAAAATGAGTAAGAAAGAATTTGTAACAATGAAAGAGGCAGCAGAAATACTTGGCATTGATCCTCGAACAATGAGTAAAATAGTACACGCAAAAGACTTTAAATATACACGAGTAGGAAGGAAGATATTAATAAATAAAGTAAAAATGCTGGAATATATGGATAATCATAAAATTATTAGATATTAGGTATTTTAAAAAACGTAACGTGATTTATTTAAAAAATTAATATAATATATAAACAATTTTATGCAGAATAAAAAGAGGTAGATGTAAAATGAGTAAAACAAGATCTCGTCAAAAACGAGGAACAGGTGGACTACAACGAAAGAATGGAAAATATGAGGGAAGATATAGAGTATATAAAAGAGATGGCAGTTATATTGAAAAATCTTTTACTAGGACAACGGAAACAGAAATTAACGATATAAAGGCTAGTTTAAGAGTATTAGGGATCTTAGATGATGATGTAATTGGAATCGATATTAATAAACATACAAACGAAATTACATTACAAAGAGAAAATATATTTGGATCTAAAAATAGTAAATATCAAATTGATAGAAATATAACAGTTAATGACTATATAGATTATTGGCTATGGAACCATAGAAGAAGAGGAATGAAAGGGCAATTAGTTAAGGATAGCACATTTGAGGACTATGTTCAGAAGTGTGATCATATAAAAAATAGAATAGGAAAATTAAAATTAGAAAACGGAAATATTAAGGAATTGAAAGTAGCAGATCTAACATTTGAATATATGGAAAATGCTATATTAGAATTTAACAAGGAAGTATCACATACAACTGCCGTACAAGTAAGAAATCACTTATATAATATGATGAGATATGCAAAGAAAGACGGAATAATTGAAATAAACCCTTTTCAAGATGAAACAATTAATTTTCCAAGAGAAACAGCAAAGATAAAAAAACAAGTAATAAAGGAAAAAGATATAGAAAAAGTAATAAAACATTGTATCAAAATATGGTATATAGATGTTTTAGCACAATTAATGACAGGAGGCAGAGCAGCAGAAATAAGAGGCTTTATCTGGACAGATATAGACGAAAAAGAATGCGAAGTAAAATTTTCCAATAGTTATAGTTCTGTTAAACAATTTAAACTTGATGAAAATAATCATATTATCTCATTAGGTAGAAAGAGGAGATATTCTAGTTTAAAATCTTCTTCTAGTGATAGAAGTATAAAAGTTTCAAAAGAATTTATGGCAATATTGATGTTACATAAAGAAATGCAGAAAGCACTAGCAAAAAGATTAGGCATAACATTTAAAGAAACAGATCCAGTATTTACTACTAGCACATATACACCATACGGAAGAAATGATACAAACGATAGAGTAAAAAAGGTAATGAAAGATCTAAAAATAGATAATTGGGATCAAATAACAAGTCATTGTTTAAGACACGGCTTTTGCTATGCAGGACTATTAAATGATGTCCCTCTTGAATATATGCAAATATTATTAGGTCATTCTAATATAGCAGTAACAAGAGAATGGTATGCACATTTTGATAAATCAAAAATTAATAGTTATGCAAAAAAAGTAAATGTGAATAGAACAAATATATTAAAGAAAATGCAAACACAAAAAGTAGTTTAACAACTTGAAATAGAATATAATATATGCTATACTTCTTATTAATATTTAGTATTATATATGAATAAAGAATATTAAAGTTAATTAGTTTATAAAGGAATAATAAAGGGATTTTTGATCATAATAAGTAAAAAACATTGAAAAATGGCGGGAAAATAGGGTTGAAGTAACGGTTTGCTAAACTTGTAGGGTTCGTTTAGGGCCGCGGAGGTTCAAATCCTCTCACCTACGCCAAAATGACTAGAGTATAAAACAAATTTAGTTTTATACTTTTTTTATTGCAAGAAAAACGAAAGATTTTTTCGTAAAGCGAGGTTAAGTTACATTGGTCTGTTCATATTTGCGAAGCAAAATGTATATATCGTGAAGCAAGTTTGTATATTTCATTTAAAAATGTTTAAATGAAATATACAAAAAGACAAAAATATATAGATAAAAATTTTTATTTAATATACACTAAACAAAAAGACAAATTTATAAAGAATAAAACTATATATAAAAATTTTTTATAAAAATAAAAAATATAATTTTATAAAATAATGATATACAAAATGACAAGTAATAAAAATTATAAAAAACAAAAATATAAAAAATAATTTTATTAATAATAATTTAGTATTAGAAAAAATATTCATAAAAAAAAATAAATTAAATAATGAAAAAATTTTAATTTAAAATTATATTAAACTATTTTATATAAAAATATTTTTTAAGTTAATTTAATATAAAAAACTTAAATTAATAAAATAATAATAAAAAAGAAAAATAGATTAAAATATTATAAATGTATTAAATTAAATAATGAAAAATAATATATTATATATAAAAATAAAATAAAAAAAGCTAATACAAGAAATGAAAAGTTAGAAGATGTAAAAGAAAAATATGGAAAATGTTTCACAGATAAAATAAGATGTGAAATGGTAAAAATAAGGAATTGATCAAATAAAAAATTATGCAAACTAGAAAAAATGTAAACTTATAAAATTACAAAAAGGGAAAAAATGATACCAACAATTACCAAGAAAAGACATTATGAAATGAAGTGGGTATACTATAAAAACTGGTAGGAGATTGGCATTAAAAAGATGAAAAAGAAACGTAAAATGAAGGAAAATCCCTAGCAAAAATAGAACAAATGTGGATAACTTTTTGGGTATAAACTACCCCTCCTAAAAGAAAAAAATGGCTTA